>CANCPL010000075.1:0-8484 GCA_947380065.1 Burkholderiaceae bacterium
TAGCTCAGCAAAGCAACCTGTTCTATTGGTGAAGTAGCTTTTGTATATGCCTAAAGTCTTAAAAATTGTGGGGGCAAGAATAAACTCTTAGTAAGACATAGAATATATTGATGACCAATTTCCTTGACCCCGCCATACTATTTTTTATCTTTGGGGTATTCGCAGGATCAGTCAAATCCAACCTAGAAATTCCGCCGCAAATTTCTCGGTTTCTGTCGCTCTATTTATTAATGGCCTTAGGACTTAAGGGCGGGTTTGCTCTTCACAAGTCTGGGTTCACTAGCGAAATTGCTTTCTCTCTAGGATTGGCAGTATTCCTTGCCACCATCATTCCTATCATTGGATACTGGATATTAAGAAGAAAGTTGGGCGCCTTTGATGCTGCAGCAATTGCAGCAACCTATGGATCGGTTAGCGCTGTTACTTTTATTACTGCCACGCAATACTTAGATCAATTCAACATCGCCTACGGTGGTCACATGGCAGCAGCGATGGCACTCATGGAATCTCCTGCAATCATATTAGCGATAGTGTTAGCGAATAAGGCAAGAGCATCTGTGGCGCCTGATCCAATATCCAAGCAAGAACCTGCTGGCATCACCAAAATACTGCATGAGTCATTTACTGATGGTGCGCAACTTCTATTGCTGGGATCAATGGCGGTCGCCCTCATTAGCGGCGAGTCTGGACAAAAATTAATGGCACCCTTCTCCATTGACTTGTTTAAGGGCATGCTGGCTTTTTTCCTGCTGGACATGGGGCTGATGGCCGCTAGAAACTTCAAAGGCTTAAAAGGTAAGCCGCCCATTACCTTGCTGTACGCCATTGGTTCACCGCTGTCTCATGCATTGCTAGCGCTGGCACTTTGCAAAATGATTGGACTTCCACTGGGAAATACCATCTTGCTAATGGTGCTTGCCTCTAGCGCATCCTATATTGCAGTTCCCGCAGTGTTACGCCATGCACTACCCGAAGTGAATCCAGCCCTGTACATGGGAATGTCTTTGGGAGTCACATTCCCGTTCAACATTATCTTAGGCATCCCGCTGTACACCATCATTGCCACTTATTTCTTATAGAAACTCACCCCACCTAATCCAACCAGGCCGAATGTTTCTGCATCACCGCATTAAATAAGTCAGACTCCAGATGTTGGGTAAGCCATCTTTTGGTTTCGGGTATGGGTAGCTGCTCAAATCTTTTTGTGTCGACCATTGAAAACTGTCTAATAAACGGAAAAATAGCGATGTCTATCCAAGACATCTTGTTGCCCAACAAGTATTGAGAGTTTTTCAAAACTCTCTCCATTGGCAGCAACATCAATTCCAGGGCTTCATGAAGAACTGCATCTTGGTCCAACTCCGGGAATCGATTGGGATACTTATATTGATCCAATAGCAATTTAAATCGACCATCATTTTTTTCAATCCATACTTGAGCTTTGGCCTCATCTACATTTCCCAAGTTATCTGGATCAGATTGTTCGATTGCCCAGCACATGATATCAACGCTCTGATCCAAAACTAAGCCATCAAGACAGAGCACAGGAACTGTTCCCTTAGGGGATGCCAGCAGCATTGATTGAGGCTTATGACGTAGGTCAATCTCGCGATGCTCAACCTCAATACCGGCGTATTTCAAAGCCATGCGTGCGCGCATTGCATAGGGGCATCTACGATAAGAATACAAAATAGGCTTCATGTAAGCAATGGTTGATTGAATGTTTATTTTCAGAGTGAAGGCGGTCATAACATCCTGTAATTCATTCAAATATAGACGAAATCCCATAGATTGGATAACGGGAAGGTCCTCCCCAAACTTCAGGTTTGACCCTTAATCAGTCAATTGCTCATTAGGCGCCTTAAATGGCAGCAAAGCCAAAAGATTGGGTAGAATATTTTCTCTACCTATTGATAAGGATGCGCTAATGTTGGCACCAAATAAAAGGGGCATGCCCTCTCGATTACTAGCCGGAATCTTAATGACTGCACTTAGCCTGCCAGCTATCGTTCCAGTTACCTATGCTCAAAGCAGCAACCAAGCTCAAGCCAGCAAGCAATCTCAAGCTCAATTAGAAGCGCTGGTAGCGCCCATAGCCTTATATCCAGATTCTTTAGTTTCACAAATTCTGATGGCCTCTACTTATCCATTAGAAGTCTCAGAGGCAACCAATTGGTTGCGTGCCAATAGCAAACTCAAAGGTGATGCACTCAATAGCGCATTACAACAACAAAATTGGGATGCCAGTGTTAAGTCTTTGGTGTCCTTCCCACCTGTTCTAGAGATGATGGGTTCACAACTAAGTTGGACACAAAACTTAGGCAATGCTGTACTAGCCCAACAATCCGACACCATGGCAGCGATTCAAGCCTTGCGCGCTAAAGCAAAGAAATCGGGTTCCCTGCAATCCAATAGTCAGCAAACCGTCACCACCCAAGGGAATGGCTCATCTGAAGTGATCATCATTCAACCGACCAACCCACAAGTAGTTTATGTGCCCTCCTATAACCCAACGGTGGTCTATGGCGCATGGCCATACCCAGCTTACCCACCAGTCGCATACTATCCACCCGGATACGTAGCAGGTACAGCCCTACTTTCCTTTGGAGTTGGCATGGCCGTAGGCGCAGCCCTTTGGGGTGGATGTCATTGGGGTGGTGGTTACGGCGGCGGCAACTCACTTACTGTTAATAACAATACCTACAATAACTTCAATCGCACAACCAATAGCAATTGGAATGGCAATAAATCGGGCACCAGCGACTGGAAGTCAGATGCACAACGTCGCAATGCCAATATGGGCGGCGGCACTGCAAATCGTGATGCCGAACGTGACCAACTTCGCCAAAACCTACAACATAATGGCATTAGTAGCGAAGACCGCGGCAATATGGGTAATGCAGGCAATCGTGATGGTAGTCGCAGCAGCAATGGCAATAGTGATCGCTCTAGCGATCGCACCCAAGGAAATCGCGATAGTGGGTCTAGTAATTTTAAAAATGATTCCAGCGGCTTTGGTGATGCACGCGGCGCTAAATTTAATGGCGGTAGTGATCGCTTCGGCGGCGGTAGTGCACGCTCAGGTGGCGACCACTTCGGCGGTGGCGGTGGCGGCTATAGAGGCAGACGCTAAAAAAATTATTCCCACTTAAAGATTACGACTAATACGAAAGAACAAACATGAAAAAGCAGATTTTATTATTGGCATTCACTAGCGCAGTATTGGGCTTCTCAAGCAGTTCTCAGGCGGCCAACATGATTAGCACTCAGGAACTCTTGCAAGACTGTAAAGGTACTAACGGCACTTTTATTACCTGTGAGATTTATGGTCAAGCCGTCTACGATACTTATTTGGTAACCCGCAATCCAAAATCAGCCCCAGAATTTATTTGCGTAAAGCAGCCTGCACCAACGCGCAAGGAAGTAATTCAGGACTATGTCAAATGGGCCGAAGCAAATCCTAAATATGCGACTGAACCAGCAGCCGATACCATTCTGCGTTTCTTAGCAGGAAAATTTCCTTGCGGAAAATAAACTTCCGTAAGCAGTAATAGCATTTCAAGCAATCAGGCCACTTACGAGTGGCCTGATTGCTTAGGAATACTCAGGATTCATCACATTCAATAGTGCACTCTTTGCCAGCCACTAGGGCAAGCCTGTGTTTGGGGATAGTAAAGCCCGTTCTCTGGACAATAAGCAGCAGTTTGAGGTTGCGGTGGGTAGGCATACTGCGGTGCGTAGTAAACCGGGGCTGGCCTGTTGTACGCATTAGCCACAACAACTCCAGCAACAGCACCTACTGCGAATGGCGCCCAACCGCCACGCCAACCACCATTGCCACCGTAATAACCACCTCTACCGCCATGAGCACTGGCTGAAGTAGCCAATCCAGCAAGCATTACCCCTGTAAGCAGGCAAATCAGTATTTTCTTCATGCAGACCTCCCAGTCATCAAGGAACTTTGTCCTTTCCTACATAACGGGTTAGGCTTACAGCGAGTTGACACTCTTACATTAAATACTTTTGGACCCATCTGAGGGACTCTTTTTAGCCCTACAGGCATCCGAACAGTATTTGATGGATTCCCAATTTTTAGCCCAGGACTTTCTCCAGGTCATTTCTTTTTTACACGCAACGCAGATCTTGCTTGGTAGAAAACTTTTGTTTCCCTTGAATGATGTTTTCATGATTACTAGAGGTCATCAAGTTGATTCAAAATGCGTTTGGCATGAAGCGTTATTTCCTGTTGATCTTCATCACTGATTCTTTTGAGGTTGGCAGTCATTAATCTAGTCCTTGGGCTGGCCTCAAATTGATCTCGATGCTTGATGAGGAAATTCCAATACAAAGTAGTCATAGGACAAGCCTCTTGACCATAACGAACCTCGGGCTTGTACTTGCAAGAGCTGCAATAGTTACTCATCCGCTTGATATAGGCACCGCTCGCTATGTAAGGCTTACTGGTAAATCTACCGCCATTCGCAAATAACGCCATGCCTGCCGTATTAGGCAACTCAACCCATTCAATTGCGTCTACGTAGATTGCTAAATACCACTCACATACTTCCTGAGGCAGAATTTCCGCTAACAGCGCAAAATTTCCTGTCACCATTAAGCGCTGAATATGGTGTGCATAGCCGTATTGCAGTGTTTGGCCAATCGCGTCCTGCATGCAGGCCATTTGCGTTTTTCCGGTCCAATACCATTTGGGTAATGGATTTTGGTGTTCGTAATAATTGTCCTTTGCCATCTGAGGCATATCAAGCCAATACATGCCTCTTACAAACTCGCGCCACCCCAAAATTTGTCGAATGAAGCCCTCGATGGTCGATAGATCTAAGGAATACTTTTTCCAGGCGACCAGAACCGCATCTACTACTTCACGGGGATTGAGTAACTTCAGATTGAGCGAACTCGACAATATAGAATGCCACCCAAATGGGGTGTCTATCCACATAGCATCTTGATATACACCGAAGTTTCTCAGGCGATATTCAACAAAATACTCTAGCGCTTGAACAGCTTGATCTCTAGTAACCGGCCAATTAAATGACTTTAATGATCCAGGATGATCTGGATAAGTCTTTTCAACAAACGCCAACACTTCCTGTGTAATGGCATCTATCTCAAATGCTGCGGGAGCATCAATAATGCCAGGCCCCTTTTTGGGGTAGGGCTTGCGATTATCTTGATCAAAGTTCCACTGCCCACCCTCAGGATTGCCATCGGCGTCAATCAACACATGGTGTTTCTTGCGCATCAAGCGATAAAAATATTCCAGTCTCAGTTCTTTTTTATTGGCCGACCACTCCACAAACTCTTGGCGCGAGCAATAAAAGTGATCGTCCTCACGCATCTCCAAATCAATGCTGAGATCTGTTGCCATCACTTCAATAGCCTGCTTTAAACGCCACTCGCCCGGTTCAATGCAAACTAATTTTTTTATGCTCTTCTTGAGCATTTGCTCTTTGAGTGTCTCCACAATCGTGAGCGAAGAATCTTTGATATAGGTAAGGGGGTAGCCTAGCGTTTCGACTGACTTTGCAAAGTGACGCATTGCCGAGAGAAATAAAGTGATCTTGGCCTTATGAGACCAAACGTACTGCGCCTCATTGGCAGATTCAATCATGATGATTTCATCCGACTGAGGATCAAAGTCTCGTAAAGCGGAACTGTTTAAATCAAGCTGATCCCCCAGGACTAGGACTAAACGCTGAGGATGCTTCATTTATTTTTGTATTGAGTTGGGCAATAAGCCCGGGTCACTTCTTCGCTACGCAAAGCACTGTGCTTAGTCGCTCGTCCAGTGACTCTTTTGCGCCAAAGCTCAAAGGAGCTTCGTTTGAGCTCCTTACGCATAATGGCAATCACCTGAGGCTCGCCCAACCCAAAGGTTTTTTCAATAGCATCAAATGGCGTGCGATCTTCCCAGGCCATCTCGATTAGACGAGATAAATCAGGTTCTGTGAGGGTCTTGGGGCTTAGTTTTGGCACCTTACAATTTTAAGACTTATTCAACAAACTAGCTGGGGACCAGCTCACCCCTCTACGACCTGCCTGAATCCATCACATTCACAAACCAATAGTGCAAATTCATTCGAATGAAGATGATCTAAAGAACGATACAAAAATACATGCCGTAGACAGCACTACTGCTCCATAATCAAGTTAATGGGGTAGATCATTGTGATGCCGCATTAATAGCCAACAAGAAAGCTACTAATACAGCTTCAGTAATAAGGCAAAAGATTTAGCAGAATTTTTTAAGAATTCGGCTAAATTTCACAATCCATACCTACCAGGTCAATTGGTGGGGGATTTATCGTACAAGCTGACTATGTGTGCGCAACACTGGGGTGAAGTAGATGAATAAGAATAGCTTGATTGAATTACTTCCAAAAAAGATCCAAGAATTCATTTTTCAAAAAGGTGAGCTCATTGAACTTACTTTATCGAAAATTATCTGCGTCGAAGATGAACCCATTCAATTTATCCACTTTCCAACGGATGGATTCATATCATTAGTGCAAAGTCTTGATCATCACCCACCCCTAGAAATTGGAATGATCGGTAGAGAAGGCGTCCTAGGCGCAGAGATTGCGTTCGATATTCAAAAGAATCTGTTTGGAGCCCTTGTTCAAGGCTCCGGCAATGCCTGGAAAATTGAAAAAGAATCTTTCCTGGAAATAATGAATAGCCATGCAGAAGTAAAGAAAATTATTCTCTCGTACATGGCTGTCAGAATTAAACAGCTAAGCCTTTCGGCCGCTTGTGAACACTTCCATGAAATCGGCCCGCGACTAGCAAAGTGGCTCTTAATGAGCGAGGATCGCGCTCAGTCCTCAACCTTTCTGATGACTCATGAGTTCATATCCCTAATGCTAGGTGTGAGACGTGTTGGCATCACTACTGCGGCTGCAGAATTTAAAAGAAATGGTCTGATTGAATACCGCCGAGGTGAAATGAAAATATTGAATCGTCCCTCTTTGATGGCTGCTTCCTGTAGCTGCTATCTACAAAATCGAAAGATTTACTCTTCATTTATTGAGTAACTCTTAGAAGCATTACGGAATGGATTTCAATTTCAGTGTGCCCTACTTTAGTGCCAATATTTACATCATTTCCCTCAAACAAGCTTTCAAGGCCCTTGGTAATCGCTATTTCGGATTTTCCTGCTTAACCCCTTTTTGGTGCATATGATTTTGTAACTGTGCAAAACAAAATATCGTTCTAATTCTTATTACTTACGATGGGGCATGCGGATCAAAATTACCAAAAGTCTGGTTTTACCAGCCCAAATACTTGAGACAGAAAGTATTCCAGAAGCCCTATTTCCTGAGGGCGACTATCTTGCCAACCTCACACCAGACGGAAAGATTGAGGTGATTAATACTCGCAAAATAAAGGCACTCTTTTCCTTCTCCCAATTTAGAGAAAGAGTATCGCTAGGAGAGTTTATCGTGATGGAGGCTTAGCTCCGATTTTAATGGGCTAAATCCAGACTCACCACTACAGCAGCCAATGCTGAGACAGATTCAAATGCTTTTGAATTCACGCCACTTGTATCGATATCTTCCCAATTAAACTCTAATGAGAAATGGGCAGACTCAACGATTAATTCACAGCTCCCAGAGGTTTTATTGCTCTGGCCACCTTGAGGCTCTTCGCTAACGGGCACCCTTAGGGACTCTATTGCAGCAATCAAGGTACTTACCTCATTGCCGGTTAGCTCTCGCGTACGGAGTACATCATCCGTGCGCTTAATCGAAATCTTAGAGGCCTCGTCGATCGTTACCTCGTATTGGTTCAGACCGAGATCCTCCCAAACCGTTAACTCCAATGCAATGGGGTATGTTTTCATCAATCCACCTCGTCAATATGGGGTTCATCAAAATGCGTCTTGTGAGGCCTAAGCCCTGCTTCTAACTGAGTCCATTTGCTTTGTTGAATGCGATAGGAGCAATCTTTTGCATGATTCTCTAACAAACCAAAAATAATGGTGGTTGGGATTTTGCAATGAAGGCATCGATATGCGTGCTGATGTTCTTCAATCTTCTCTTGGGGGTAGTCGATATAAAACGGTTTCATTGCCACCCTTCTTTATCCAGATCAAGTTAATGAAAACATATTACACCTGAGTTTTATTAAAGTGGGATTCATTTCAGACCCTTTCAGCAACGCCCGCCCTTTTCCTGTAGTTGTCGGGAATATTTTGCCCCTTGCAAGGGCTCTACTGGATATCAACTTAAAATAAGGGGCCTGTAGGAGTCGATTATTATCGGCTGAACATACTTTTGAGAAAATAAATATGCTTCCTTGTATTGAACTAGAAACTAGCCCAAACCCAACAGCAGCCGTCATCTGGCTCCATGGCCTTGGCGCAGATGGCAATGACTTTGTACCTATCGTTCCCGAACTAAAGCTGACCGGATGCCCCGGAATTCGCTTTATCTTTCCAAGCGCCCCAAGCATGCCCGTCACAGT
>CANCPL010000076.1:0-8387 GCA_947380065.1 Burkholderiaceae bacterium
TAACTTGTCCCCTAACGCAGCGCGCAACGACGCCCTCCCCCATAGGAGAGTGTTATGAAACGCATGTTGTTTAATGCAACTCAACAAGAAGAGTTGCGAGTTGCCATCGTTGATGGTCAAAAACTCATTGATATCGATATCGAAGCTGCTGGTCGTGAACAACGCAAAGGCAATATCTATAAAGGTGTCATTACCCGTATTGAACCTTCCCTTGAGGCCTGCTTTGTCAATTACGGCGAAGAGCGTCATGGCTTTTTGCCATTCAAGGAAGTTGCCCGTAGTTACTTTAAAGAGGGTATAGACGTCCGCAATGCTTCCATCAAGGACGCCTTGCGCGAAGGTCAAGAAATCATTGTTCAAGTAGAAAAAGAAGAGCGTGGCCAAAAAGGTGCCGCCCTCACCTCTTTTGTCTCCTTGGCAGGCCGTTATTTGGTCTTGATGCCGAATAACCCACGTGGAGGCGGCGTTTCCCGTCGCATTGAAGGTGAAGACCGTCAAGAACTGCGTGAAGCCATGTCTCAATTAGAAGTAGCAGATGGCATGAGCATCATCGCCCGTACCGCCGGTATTGGTCGTGATGCCACTGAATTGCAATGGGACTTAAGTTACCTCATGCAATTATGGAAAGCGATTGATGAAGCTGCCAAAGGCAACTCTGCTCCATTGCTGATCTACCTCGAGTCCAGCTTAGTGATTCGCGCTATTCGTGATTACTTCCAGCCTGATATTGGTGAGATCCTCATCGATACCGATGACATCTATGAACAAGCTGCAGCATTTATGTCGGTAGTAATGCCAGACAATTTGCCGCGTGTTAAGCGCTATCAAGACGATGTGCCTTTGTTCTCTCGTTTCCAAATTGAGCATCAAATTGAAACCGCTTACTCACGCACTGTGCCATTGCCATCAGGTGGCGCGATCGTGATCGACCACACTGAAGCCTTAGTTTCAGTGGACGTTAACTCAGCTCGTGCAACTCGTGGTTCTGATATCGAAGAGACTGCAACTCGCACTAACTTAGAAGCTGCTGATGAAATCGCCCGTCAAGCTCGTTTACGCGACTTAGGCGGCTTGATCGTGATCGACTTCATTGATATGGAATCGAGCAAAGCGCAAAAGGATGTGGAGAATCGCTTACGTGATGCCCTACGTCATGACCGTGCTCGCGTCCAGATGGGTAAGATCTCCAAGTTTGGCTTGATGGAAATGTCTCGCCAGCGCTTGCGCCCTGCATTGTCTGAAG
This sequence comes from Burkholderiaceae bacterium, assembly GCA_947380065.1. Classification (GTDB taxonomy): domain Bacteria; phylum Pseudomonadota; class Gammaproteobacteria; order Burkholderiales; family Burkholderiaceae; genus Polynucleobacter. The sequence goes on from CANCPL010000076.1 coordinate 1,244, forward strand.
GTAGCCATGTAACTTGCCCACGTTGTAACGGCACTGGCCACATCCGTGACACTGAATCTTCTGCATTGCAAGTTCTACGCATCATCCAAGAAGAAGCAATGAAGGAAAATACAGCAGCGATTCATACTCAGGTGCCAGTCGAAGTGGCTGCCTTCCTCTTAAATGAAAAACGTGCTGAAGTGATCAAGATTGAAACTCGCTTCAAAGTAAATGTCTTGATGGTTCCTAATAAGCATCTAGAAACTCCACATTACAAACTCGAGCGTTTGCGCCATGATGACCCCCGTCTTGATGATCAAAAAGCTAGCTATGTAATGGCCGAAGAGGCTGCTCGCGAACTCGAGACTGACACCACTGTGAGCCGCAAGGATGCAGATGTAAAAGTACGTCCAGAGGCAGCAGTTAAAGGAATCACACCAACACAACCCGCACCAATTAGCCAACCACGCCCTGCACGCACTGAAAAAGTAGCGAAAGCAGAGAGCACTGGTGGTTTCTTTGGATTTATTAAGAGCCTCTTTGGTTCATCTCCAGTAGTTGAAGAGAAGCCTACACCAAGCAACTCGCGTGGTCGCAACCAAGCTCGCAATGGTAATGGCAATGGCGGTGATCGCAATCGTGGTCGCAACCGTCGTGGCGAGCGAACCGAGCGCCCCGCAGCAGCGACTGCGACCGAAGGAGCTCCAGCAGTTGAAGGCGCTAGCAATAATCGCAATCGCAACAACCGTAACGGTAATCGTAACCAAGGTAATCAAACCAACCAGAATGGTCCCAAGGCAGAACGTCAAGCCAATCCAGCGGCAGTAACTCCTGCCACTGAAGCGGCTCCTGGAAGCGAAACTGCTCCAAGTGCCGAAGGCGATGAGCGTCGTGGTCGTGGTCGTAATCGTCGTGGTCGTGGTCGAGGTCAACGTGGCGAGCGCACTGAAGGCGGCAATGATGCTAATACACCGGCTACTGCAACTGCAATTTCAGCAAGTCCATTTACAGGTCCTCCAGTTGGAATGGCTGGCGCCTCTGCATCTATGCCGATTCAGAACATCGTCAATAGTTTTGGTAATGCAAAACCTGTTGCAGAGAAGCAAGAAAGGCAAGAGCGCGCACCACGTGCTCCACGTCAATCCAATCGCCCTGCGCAAAACGCTGCTCCTGCATCCGCGGCTACTCCAGCACCAGCTGCTGTAGCAGCCGCTAAAGTAGAGGTAATTGCCAAGCCTGCACCGGAGCTTCCTAAAGTGGCTTTCCAAGCACTTGAAGAAACTCCATTGCATGGCGTTGTGCAATCCGCCGGCATGATCTGGGTCGCTACCGACTCTTCTAAGCATGCTGAAGCACAAAGCCAGATTCAGGCAGAGCCTGTTGCGCACAATTTAGGCAGAGCGCCTAAACCTGCCGCAAGCCTTCCTGAAGGACCAATGGTTTTGGTTGAAACCGGCGGCCAAGAAAAAACGGTTTAACGCTTATTGAAGCTTTTCTCCAGACTGCCATTTATCCCACAAGGATATTTGGTGGTTTGGCAGAAACCCCGTTTCACAGCCATAATTGAGAGCATGGTTGAAAAAGCAATCCCAAAGGTAATCCCTATCCGCATTGATGAAGGTAAAGGTCTGTCGCCATCTATTGGGGCCCAACTCGTCACGCCTCATGGCCACACTAAAGATACTCGGGGACGCACCCTAAGAGATCTACGCATCTCCGTAACTGATCGTTGCAATTTCCGTTGTACCTATTGCATGCCCAAGGAAGTCTTTGACCAAAACTATCCTTACTTAGCTCACAAAGAGTTATTGAGTTTTGAAGAAATTACTCGGATGACTACTATCTTCGCTACATTGGGTGTTGAAAAAATTAGATTAACTGGTGGTGAGCCCTTGCTTCGCAAGAACTTAGAGGTGCTCATTGAGATGTTGGCCAAAGTTCGCACATCTGAAGATAAAGCGCTGGACCTAACTCTTACGACCAACGGCAGCATCTTGCGCAAGAAAGCTGCCGCGTTAAAAGCAGCGGGCCTGCAAAGATTGACAGTCAGCCTGGATGGTCTGGATGACATGATCTTTAAAAAAATGAATGATGTCGACTTCCCTGTGGCTGATGTACTTGATGGAATTAAAGCGGCGCAAGAGGTTGGCTTTCAAAACATCAAAGTCAATATGGTGGTTAAAAAAGGCACCAATGATCACGAAATTGTGGCAATGGCTAAGCACTTCAAAGGTAGTGGCGTCATTTTGCGCTTTATCGAATTCATGGATGTGGGCAGCTCGAATGGCTGGAATATGGAGCAAGTCCTCCCCTCAAAAGAAGTTATTGCGCGTATCAATGCAGTATTTCCGCTCGAGCCAGTTGAGGCCAACTACGCCGGCGAAGTTGCACAGCGCTGGCGTTATGTTGATGGCTCAGGTGAGATTGGCGTGATTTCCAGCGTTACCCAAACCTTCTGCCACGAATGCTCTAGAGCTCGCATTTCTACTGACGGGCAAATGTATCTCTGCCTTTTTGCCAATGAAGGTTTTGATTTCAAAACTTTGCTGCGCTCAGGAAAAAGTGATTTAGAAATCGCCAATGCCGTAATGAATACCTGGTCGACTCGCGATGATCACTATTCAGAAATTCGCGGCTCTCATACTGCCAATGCGTCCTCTGCTATTCGCAAGGTTGAAATGTCTTATATTGGTGGCTAATGATTTTGACTAAAGACATTACTGGGTTAATACTTGCTGGCGGTCGTGCCCAACGCATGGGCGGCATCGATAAGGGCTTAATCCCTTTTCACGGCAAACCGCTAATCGAATCCGCTATTGCTAAGCTAAAGATTCAGACACAAACCATCATCATTAATGCCAACCGCAATATTACTAAGTATGCAGGCTATGGATACCCCGTAATCATGGATGAGACACCAGATTTTTCAGGACCCCTGGCTGGTTTCTCAGTGGGCCTAAAAGCATGCAAAACACCTTATCTCCTTACCTCACCTTGCGACTCGCCTTTACTGCCCAATAATCTTGCTGAGCTATTGAGCGCAGAGATGGAGCGAGGTGATTTTGAGTTGGTGTATGCCTCTAGCAAGGAGACGGATGGCAAGGTATGGGCGCAGCCAGTTTTTTGTCTCATGCGAAGCAACCTACAAGACTCATTGAATCAGTTTCTCCAAAAAGGGGACCTCAAAATTGATCGCTGGTTTAAAGAATTACGCAGTAGCACCGTAATTTTTGACGACCCCCTATTTTTCGCGAATGTAAATACTCCTGAAGAACTCAAGTCATTAGAAGAAATATCAGCATGAGTCACTCACCAAACCAGCCGATTCTCTTAACCTCATCCCTTCATGTTGATGATGCGCGGAAGGCGATTACCGGATTAGTCAATGATCTCATTGCAGAAAATGCCGCCCTCAAGGATCCTGCTGATGTTGAAACTGTTGCCCTGGATCAAGCGATCAACCGGATCCTAGCAGCGGATCTACTTTCACCAATCGATGTTCCAGCTGCCGATAATTCTGCGATGGATGGCTTTGCATTTAATAGTGAATGTCTCAATACCAACAGTGCAACCATTGAATTACGAGTCGCTGGTACAGCACTTGCAGGCAGGCCCTATGAAGGCAGTATTAATCCAGGGGAATGCCTCAAGATCATGACCGGCGCGCTGATGCCTGCTGGCTGCGATACCGTCATTCCACAAGAATTCACAAGTGCCAAAGATGCGTTCACGATTGAATTCAAGCAAGATCAATTAAAGCCTGGCGAGAACAGACGCCTACGTGGCGAGGATCTTCAAAAGGGTAAATCTGCAATTGCTACGGGTCGCTTACTGCACCCTTCCGATCTAGGTCTAGCCGCATCACTTGGCATTGCCTCCTTACCTGTAAAGCGCAAACTCAAAGTGGCCATTCTGTCTTCCGGCGATGAATTGCGCGCGCTAGATCAAGTATTGGAGGCGGGCAGCATCTATGACAGCAACCGCTACAGTCTTACTGGTTTACTCAATCGCCTGAATTTAGAGATCATTGACTGTGGCATTGTGCGCGATGATCCCGCCTCTTTGAAGCAGGCCTTTATCGAGGCAGCTAGCAAAGCTGATGTATTGATTTCCTCCGGGGGCGTTTCGGTTGGTGAAGCAGATTTCACAAAACAGATCATGCAAGAGTTAGGCGATGTCGGTTTCTGGAAAATCGCTATGCGTCCAGGACGTCCTATGGCCTTTGGAGTTCTCAAACCAGTCGCTGGAAAATCTTCTGCTCGCAAAACCCTTTTCTTTGGTCTACCCGGCAATCCCGTAGCGGTCATGGTGACCTTCTATCAATTCGTCCGTGCAGCACTTTTACAACTCAATGGTGCCAATCAGACTGAACCACCCCTCACCCAGGCTATCGCCGAAGTTCCCATTCGAAAAAAACCAGGTCGAACAGAATTTCAGCGCGCCATTCTGGGGCGTGGAGCGGATGGCAAGCCAACGGTACGCCTGACTGGCAGCCAGGGGGCCGGAATTTTGCGCTCGATGAGTGAGGCTAATTGCTTTGTAATCCTAGGTCATGAGCAAGGAAATGTTGCCGCTGGAGACTGGGTGGATATAGCGCTTTTTGATGGACTGCTTTAAGATTGCGTCATCATGAAACTTAGCAAAAAAGAACTCGTCTTTCTAGACCCAATGCATACCGCCAAAACCTTAGTTTTGGTTTACCTCTGCTTCTCTGTACCAATCGTATTGCTGGCTCTATTTGTAGCCTTCATTCGTGACGGCGCCATTCCAGGATTTACTGTGTTGTCCGCACTCATTCTCAATGCCCTGCTCGGGTTTGGATTGTTATGGATTGCCTGCAAAGTCTATAACTGGGTTGCTGGAAAATTCGGTGGTATTGAATTAGCGATGCGCGAACTGCCAGAAGAAATTGACGCCGAGTAACTAATTTAATATTCGAAGCTAAGCTTCAAGCAATAAAGCCGAGTAATGCTCGGCTTTATTTTTACTAAATTTTGTAAACTTCCGCATTAATGAGGCTGGGTGGTTTCTTTCCATCAAGCGCCGCACGTAAATTATCTACTGCCAAATCCACCATCGCTCTACGTGTTTTTTCTGTCGCGCTAGCAATGTGCGGAGCAAGCACAACGTTACTCAATTTCAATAGCTCGGGATGCACTTTGGGCTCGCCTTCGAATACGTCTAAGCCGGCTGCAAAGATTCTTTTTTCCTTGAGAGCTTGAGCCAGAGCCGCATCATCCACAATGCCACCACGGGCAATGTTTATAAGGGTTGCCGTTGGTTTCATGAGTGCAATTTCTTTTGCGCCAATCGTATGATGACTCTCGGCGCTATAAGGCAACACTAGAACTACGTGATCAGCGGTGCGAAGCAATTCTTCTTTAGAAACATACTTTGCACCACAGGCTTTTTCATCGGCATCCGATAAATGACTGCGATTGTGATAAATCACATTCATCCCAAAACCTAATGCGCGCTTAGCAATGCCTTGACCAATTCGGCCCATGCCAATAATGCCTACTGTACTGTGATGCAAATCCATGCCAAGGGGGTTATTCACAATCGACCATTTATCCCACTGACCTGCCCGCACCCAATGCTCAGATTCAGTTATACGTCTTGCGGTTGCCATCAATAAAGCAAAGCCAAAGTCAGCTGTTGTGTCGGTTAAAACATCTGGCGTATTGGTTGCGATTACACCAGCAGCAGTCATGGCCGGCACATCAAAATTGTTATATCCCACAGAAATATTGGCCACAATTTTCAGATCTTTGGCATGCATTAAGGCGTTTGCATCAATTCTTTCGCTGCCTGCAACTAAAGCCCCTACAACCCCAGAGAGTTCTTTTTGCAACTCTTCAGAGCTAAAAATCCGATCCTCCTGATTGGATCTCACCTCAAAAGATTCCTCTAATTTGGCTAATGCCTCTGGAAAAATGGCTCTTGCAACCAGGATTCTGGGTTTTTGCTTGCGAGTGTGGGTATTTGACTCAGTATTCATAGTGGGAACTTTACCTCAACTAAATAGACCCTTTCGCCTGAAAAATAGGCTACTTCAGCTAAAATTGGGGTTTTATAACTAAGCACCCGGCTTTTTGGGGCTCTTGAAACAAAACCACCATGACTTACGTTGTTACCGAAGCTTGTATCCGTTGCAAATACACCGACTGCGTTGATGTTTGCCCAGTTGACTGCTTTCGCGAAGGTCCTAATTTTCTAGTGATCGATCCAGATGAATGCATCGATTGCGCAGTTTGTGTTCCAGAGTGTCCTGTTAACGCTATTTACGCTGAAGATGATGTCCCTGGTGACCAACAGGCATTCGTCAAACTCAATGCTGAACTTTCCCCTTCTTGGACTTCGATTACTAAGTCCAAAGCAGCTCTTCCGGATGCCGAAGAATGGAAAGACGTTAAAAACAAACTTGATCAGCTAGTAAAGTAATTTTCTAGCCAAAGAAATTGGTGTCGAATAAACCTATAGAAACCGATGCCGTCATCATTGGCGCCGGTCCTGTGGGTCTCTTTCAGGTTTTTGAATTAGGTCTGCTAGAAATTAAAGCCCATGTCATTGACTCACTTCCAGAGGTTGGCGGTCAATGCATTGAGCTTTATCCAGATAAACCCATCTACGATATTCCCGCGATTCCAGTCTGTACTGGTCGCGAACTCACCAACAATTTACTAAAGCAAATTGCACCCTTTAGCGCTCAATTTCATCTGGGTCAAGAGGTTAGCAAGCTCGAATGCCAGGCTGATGGGCGCTTCCTAATAAGCACCTCACAAGACATTCATTTTCTCAGCAAAACCGTCTTTATTGCTGGTGGTGTTGGGGCTTTTCAGCCCCGAACTATCAACCTTGAAGGCATTGATGCCTTTGTAGGGAAACAACTTTTCTATCATGTTAAAAATCCTGAGCAATTTGCGGGAAAACGAATTGTGATTTGTGGTGGGGGTGATGCAGCTCTAGATTGGGCAATTCATTTTTCAGAAATTGCTGCGAGCGTTACTTTGATCCATCGTCGTGATGATTTTAAGGCTGCGCCAAAATCGATTGCGGGAATGCGTGAGCTATGCGCCAGTAATCAGATGCAATTGTTAATTGGGCAAGTTACTGCTTACGAAGAAAAAGATGGCCTGCTTTCTGAGATCACCTTCACCAATAT
>CANCPL010000077.1:0-8079 GCA_947380065.1 Burkholderiaceae bacterium
CCTATGGTTTCAGATCGAGTTTATACCCCACCTGAGTGTGGAGTACCTGAGCTCAGAAAACATCTCACGCAACTACATCTTTCCAGGGTGGTATTAATTCAGCCTAGTTTTTATGGTACAGATAACACCTTCCAGCTACTCTCTACTGAGGAGATGGGTAATTCTGCTCGTGCAGTGATTGTGATTGATGAGAAAACTTCCGATCAAGACTTGACCAAAATGGTTGTTATGGGTGCCCGCGGTGTTCGCATGAATCTCTCTACCTCCGGCATCTTTGATGCTGAAGTGGCGCGCAAACAATTAATTTCCTTGGCGCAGCGTATAAAAGATTTTGGGCTACATATTCAGATCTACGCATCAGCTAAGGTTATTGCCGGCATAGCTGATACCATCTATACACTTCCGGTGCCGGTTGTTTTTGATCACTTCGCCTCCATCAAAGCAAAGGGTTTTGATAAACAAGCGGAGTTGCCTGTGATTTTGGATCTAGCTAAGTCAGGCCAAATTTATATCAAGTTATCTGGTATTTATCGAATTTCTGAAGCGGGCCCTGACTATTCTGAAGTAAAAGATTTGGCTCAGCTTTACGTAGAAACCAATGCTGATCGCATGCTCTGGGCAAGTGATTGGCCCCATACCAATACCATCGCCGGCATTCCAGCGACCCAAGTAACGCCTTATAGAATTGTGGACGATGTGAGAGTCTTTAATTTACTGCCGGATTGGATTCCTAATCGCCAAAATTTAGTCAAAGTACTGGTAAACAATCCGGAGCGTCTATACCGTTTCTAGAGTGGATTTAAGAGAGGTTTTTCATTTAGTGACAATAAGTGCGTAAGCAATCTCTCGTATCTTCCGCCACCGCCCCAACAAATATATAGATCTGCCAGGGTAGGAATGAAGCTCTAGGCTATTAAAAAAGCCACCCGTAGGTGGCTCTCGTTTTGCGAATCATAGTGTTACTTCGTTTTTACAAATGTAACCCAGTTTGCACCTTTACCACCAGGAACTCTTTCAATTAGAGCGAGCTCGCCAGTACTTTGGTTTATGGAATAAAGCGAAACTTTTTCAGACTTTTGCCCGGAAGCAACTAAAAATTGCCCGCTAGGATCAACGTTAAATCCTCTAGGCATTTCCTCTGTTGGAATGGTAAATAAATATTTTACTTTTCCTGTTGCTGGATCTACTTCAAAGCCGCTTAATGTGCTCTTAGTTCTTTCGGATGTATAGAGAAATTTACCATTAGGGGTCAATTTAATTTCGGCGCAGAAGATCATGTTGGAGTCATCGAAAGCAGTTGCCTCGGGTGAACCAGTGGGGGGCCTTGGTCTGCCGGGTACCAGTTTGCTAGCACTCGGAAGGCTTGAGATTGCTTGAATTTGAGTTAAGGCCCCCGACTTGATGTCTCTAGTAAAGACAATGACTTCACCGGTCATTTCAGTGATCACATAGGCAAATTTATTATCAGCTGAAATAACGATATGTCTTGGCCCCTGTTGTTTTTGAAGGGCTACTGAGGTAGATGTTTCTGAAAGTGGTTTAGCTAGAGAAGCGTTAAAGCTATGAATTTTGATTTCATCTGTACCTAGCTGCGGCACATAGACAAACTTATTGGATTGGTCAAATACGATTGCATGTGGATTTTTCCCGCCACTCTGAAATGCTTCGGCCGGAATTGGATTTACATAGCCGTTTGTTTGAATTTGATTAACGCTATTATTATGGCCACCAAAAGAGGTTGCCAATAACCAATTACCAGTTTTATCGGTAGATACGCTTACCATGCTATCTGGTAGGGGAACAGCGCCAGTCCATTTCAGCTGTCCATTAGCCTGATCAATCTGGTACATATATAAAGCAAATGGCTTAGAGCGAATCGAGGCAAATAAATTTTTCCCATCCGGTGTTACTGCCATTGGCATTACAAATTTTCCGGCGGGAAAACGACCAATCGAGTTTAGGTGTGGACTTGACCCCGCTATTAATTCATAGGCAGATATATCAGCATCATCAGTATTAGAAATATAAACATAGGTTCCGCAATATGCGCTTGTTGCTACTGATAGAGTGGTAGCAACAAGCACTATGTTTATAAAGATGGATTTTTTATTCATGTTGCCCCTTTTTTATGCATTCTGTGCTGTTTAATCATAGTCGCAACACCACATTTCTATATTGGTATCTTCCCTATTTATTGGGCAATATCTTGCAATGTCGCATTCATAGCTACTGGTCTGACAGGCCATGATTCAAAGGCTGGCCAGCCTTATTCCCAAAGTTTAAAATCACCAAGCATAAGGTCTGGGGCGTTTGTATGACTTTTGCAGTGGTCCTCGACACAATTACCACGAACTGTAACGCATGCTAGTGGCGACTTTCCGCCTGCAGTTTCCTGTGCCTTGTTTTATTGGCCTCATAACCAACATTTTTATTAAAAGGCAGGGTAGCAACCATTTCGCCGGTTTAACCTGGAAGTAGGGTGTAGCCATCCAGTTTGGACTTGGCGATATAACAGTTGGCGAGGGCGTCAGTAGCACCCAGCCTTTTTTCCATGACAAAAGACTGTTTTATTCAGACGCTAATTTTTCTGCCAGCCTTCTTACTCGAGTGTCACCCATACTCCCTGGTTACACATGCAACTACTGTCGTCACCGGCTTATTTGGATAAGCTTGATTTGGATTTTGTGCGTTGCAATGTTAGTCTCGGAGCTGGAAAATTAATAGGGACTGAGGGGCTATCTTTACTATACCGGCCTGATCCTATGGGGAGTTATTAGATGTTCTTGCTTTAAGTCACCCAAACGATTGTAGTTAATCTTAAACGACCCAGCTTTTGGAATGATTTACTATACAGGCAATATTTATCCATTATCAGCCACCCAAAAATCTATACATAAGAACCCATTTCTGGGATTAGGAAAGCAAATTATGAGTAAGCCAATTTGGGAAGCCTATGCGCTTCGATATGCCACAGTGCAGAGACGTAGAATAGAAAACTTCATTGCCCATGACTCTCATGATTTAGCAACCAACATGGATTATTTTGTTTGGTTTCTAAAGAATGGCAGCGAAACAATTCTTGTGGATACTGGATTTAATAAAGATGCTGCAAATCTGAGGAAACGAAATTATCTACGCTGTCCAATTGAATCCCTTAGAGAGTCTGGGGTTCGGTCTGAAGATCTTAAAGATGTCATCATTACGCATGCCCACTATGACCACGCTGGGAACACTGCCCTATTAAAAAAATCACGCTTTCATATTCAAGAGCGTGAGATGTCTTATGCTACTGGGCCAGATATGAGGCATGCATTTTGTCGCCACGCTTACGATCCTCATGACGTATGTGAGTTGGTATATGCAAACTTTGAGAGCCGGGTAGGATTTCATGATGGAGCATATGAATTACGTCCAGGTATAGAGGTGCATTGGGTGGGAGGTCATACCAGAGGGCTGCAGATTGTGCGAGTGCATACTAAGCGTGGTTGGATAGTACTTGCCTCTGATGCTGCTCATTATCTAGAGAATTTTACAAACCGCTCACCATTCCCGATCGTTACGGATGTCAGTGACATGCTAAAAGGGTACGAACTCATTCAATCGTTAGCTGAATCTGATGACCATGTGATTGCTGGGCATGATCCTTTAACAATGTCCTTATATAAAAGAGTGGGTCGCGAAGACTTGGAGATTGTTTCCTTGATTGATCCTTTGTAGTCTCTAGGAGCCCACTGGGTTTATATGAAAGATTAGTAATGCCTTCAAAAAACTATAGTCAATTTATTGCAAATTATGTTTTTCAGTCTGATGGGCATGAGTTATCGCCTGCCGTACTCCATGAAGCAAAACGATCTTTAATGAATTATTTTGCAGTGGTTTTTGCTGCCGGGAAAGATGAAACGATTTCAAAAGCGATTGCAGTATTTAGTCGTTTTAGTGCTAATAAGGATGCCTCAATTTTGGGTCGTGACCTTAAGACGGATATGTTGAATGCTGCCGCACTAAATGCGATGGCTGCTAATGTCTTTGATTTTGACGATACTCATATTCCAACGATTATTCATCCGACTGCACCAGTAGCGTCAGCACTCCTAGCTTTATCCCAGACGCAAAAAATACAAGGAAGTGATTTTTTGCGAGCATTGATTTTAGGTATGGAAATAGAGTGCCGTATTGGTAATGCCATATCACCCATGCATTACAGTAGGGGCTGGCATATCACTTCTACTTGCGGTATTTTTGGCTCAGCTATGGCCACAGGAAAGCTTTTGAATTTAAGTGCTCAGCAGTTGAACTGGGCGCTAGGGTCGGCGAGTGCTCAAGCTTCAGGCTTAGTTGAGACTTTGGGTACGATGTCTAAAAGTATGGGTGTTGGGAATGCAGCCCGCAATGGCTTGTTATCCGCAATCCTCGCTGGACAGGGGTTTACTGGCCCCGACTTTCCTTTAGATGGAGAGAGAGGTTTTCTGAAGGTATTTGGGGAAAATCCAAGGTTAGATAGCTTAAGTTTAGGCCTAGGTTCAGACTGGGAGCTATTAAAGAATACCTACAAGCCTTATCCATGTGGCGTCGTTTTGAATCCGGTTATTCAAGCCTGCCTTGGGCTTCATCATCAGTTTCTAGGTAATGGAGGGGATCCTCAATCCGTGGAGTTTATTGAAATCACTGGTAACCCTTTGCTTAGACAGCGCACAGATAGACCCAATATTCGTTCTGGCAGAGAGTCACAGGTCAGCGCTCAACATGCTGTAGGCGTTTGCCTGATGAGGGGTAAAGCGGGCTTGCCTGAGTTTAGCGATGAGGCTGTCGGTGACTCAGCAGTCAGGTCGGTGGGGGGAAGGTTGCGATTTGTTGATGATGCATCTATGAGTGTTGATGCTGTAAAAGTTTGCTTTAAGGCTCAAAATCAATCAGCCACCATGGTTGAAGTTACGCATGCAAAAGGCTCTCTCGCAGATCCTTTAAGCGACTCTGATATTGAAAGCAAGCTATCTGAGTTGGCTGCTTATGGCAAACCTGGATATCAGCCACAAGCCTTGATCGATCAAATTTGGAGTATAGAAAAAATGGCTGATGTAGGCAAATTGATGTCGTTGGCGGTTTAATCGATCTTTATATTAGATTCGCGAACTACCTTGCCCCATTTATCTACTTCAGTTTTGATGTAGGCTGAGAAGTCCTCAGAACTCCCCCCAATAATTTCAAGCCCATCCTTTGAGAAACGGGTGCGCAACTCCGGGTCCTTCAATGCTTTGGCTATCTCTTGATTTAATTTCTTAACGATTGCAGGCGGTGTTTTTGCTGGTGCTAAGACGCCATGCCAAGCAACCGCCTCAAAGCCTGGGTAGCCAGACTCAGCTATGCTTGGGACGTCGGGTAATAGGCGGGAACGGTTTTTGCTTGTCACCGCGATTGCTCTGATTCGGTTATCTAAGACCATTGGCGTTGAGGATCCTGCATCACCAAATGTCATTGAGACTACTCCAGCTATCGCATCCATGAGCGCAGGTCCTGCACCCTTATAAGGCACATGTGTCATTTGGATTTTGCTGGCTTTCATAAAAAGCTCGGCGGCTAATTGGGCTGAGCTACCATTTCCAGCAGTGCTAAAAGTAATTGTGCTTGGGTGTGTTTTTGCAAATGCTACAAGTTCGGTAAGATTTTTTTCTGGAAGATTGAGGTTAGTTGCTAACACGTAGGGGTAGCTAGTGAGTTGAATGACAGGAGAAAAATCTCTTACTGGGTCATAAGGAATTTTGTTAAATAGTGCTGGATTAATAGCATTTGGACCGGTCTGCCCCAGTAAAAGAGTGTAGCCATCAGGTGTCGCCTTGGCGACAGAGTCTGAGCCAATAATGCCACCTGCGCTACCCTTATTTTCGATGATGAATGATTGCCCAAGCTGAGCGGAGACCTTTTGGAAGACCGCTCTTGCAACGATGTCTGCTCCACCTCCTGCTGCAAATGGAACGATCACCTTAACCGGCCTGCTGGGATAATCATCAGCAAGTGCGCAGGAGCTAGATAGGCTTAGGAAAGCAGTAATGGCGGCAACAATATATTTGGACATTGCATCTCGATTATTGGATATAAGAATTAAGTAACAATGTTACGATAAGGCAAGGAACATTATCAATAGGGCCTCATTCATGTTGAGAAAAAATTCGGTTTTAGGTTTTATTCTAGTTTGTATTTTCACTATCCCATCAACTACAAGCTTGGTTCTTGCTCAAAGCTATCCTAATCGACCAATTCGACTGATTATTCCTTTTGCTCCTGGCGGAGTAACTGACATTGGTGGTCGCTATATTGCCAGTCAACTATCAACCAAACTTGGTCAGCAGGTTATTGTAGAAAATAAGTCAGGTGCATCAGGCAATATAGGTGCGTCTTTTGTAGCTCAGGCTGAGCCCGATGGCTACACATTGCTCCTTGGGTTTGATGGTACGCTTGTGATTAATCCCCATATTTTTGACAAGATTCCTTTTGATACTCTGAGGGATTTTTCGGCAGTTGCCAAGATTGGGGACGCCGCTTTAATTTTGGTAGCCAATAATGACTTTCCTGGCAAGACTGTGAATGATGTCATTGCGATCTCCAAGAAAGATCCCAAGGGGTTGTCATACGCAACCTCAGGTACTGGCGTCACCCCTCACATTGCTGGTGAATTACTCAGACAGAAGACTGGGGCTAACTTGATGCCTATTCCTTATAAGAGTGGTGGGCAGGCCTTAATTGGATTAATGAGCGGTGATGTACCCTTGGCTTTTACAGTTCTTGCAGGGGCTAATCAGTATGTTCAGAGCGGACGTTTAAAGCCAATTGCAATTTCCAGTAAGACACGAGCGCCATCCCTCCCCAATGTGCCTACTTTTATAGAGAGTGGTTACCCTGATATTTATGTGACGTCATGGATTGGCGTGTTGGCACCAGCAAAAACACCAAAGACGGTCATTACTTCATTAAATGCCGTAATTAATGAAATCCTTCAAACTTCTGAAGCGAAAGAAAAATTAAATGCTATTGGGATTACGGCGACACCCACAACCCCTGATAAGTTCGCGGAGCAGATGAGGTTGGATATGAATCTTTATGGGCAGATTGTTAAAACGGCTGGAATTAAAGCGGAATAGGTACAGTTTTAAACCTACTTTTTAATATCTAAAACGGGCTCCCCCATCTATCGAAATAACTTCACCGCTAATATATTGAGCTTTTTCGGATGCCAAGAATAGGGCGAGATCAGCAATTTCGCTCGCTTCTCCCATTCGCCCATAGGGTAAATTTTTTAGCATCGCTTCATAGGCATTGTGGTCGATTGCAGTTTTAGGATTTAGCAGATTTTGCGTTCGGCTAGTGCGGGTTAAGCCTGGATTGATGCCAAGCACTCGAACACAGTGATCAACACTCTCAGAGCCCAATGCTTTTGTAAAGGCAATTAAAGCGGCATTAGCTGCTGTAGTGCCGATCGATTTAGCATTGAGGCGCTCGCCTGCTGTGCCAATGATGTTGATGATTACACCAGATTTTTTTAAATACATTCGGGCACATGCCGCTCTACTTAGCATGATAGTGGACATTACTTTGCCATCCCAGGCGTCGCGAAAGTTCTGCGGGTCAATTTCTAATATCCCGCCACGGCTAATTGCTCCGGCAGAATTAACCAGCACATCTACATCAGAAAATTCTGGTATCAGTTTTTCAATATCTTGTGCAAGAGAAAGATTGAGTGCGTATGTTGTGACCAAGACATTGAATTCTCTTGCGAGCATATTTTTAGCCTCTTCAAGGGAGGCGGCATCTCTAGCGACCAGTTTAAGTGAGTAGCCTTGAGTGGCAAATCCTTTAGCAATCGCCAATCCAATTCCTTTTGAGCCGCCTGTGATTAAGGCTATTTTTTTTGGTGTTGGTGTGCTCATATTGCCCTGTAGATGATTGTGAATTAATTATTAAGTCTAAAATTTTGTATGTCAATAGTATTGACAGATTGTCATACAATATTTAATATTTGCGACATGCTAGACACAAAAATAATCCTTAAACCGGAAACCCTGCGCTCCCAAGTCGAAAATTTCATTC
>CANCPL010000078.1:0-8022 GCA_947380065.1 Burkholderiaceae bacterium
CTGGATAGAGGGTTTTAAGGCAATCCCGAACATGCTCGGCCTGCCACATGGCTAGGCGACTTTCTCGGGAGGCGATGATCAGGCGCTTGGGGGCGGCCAAAGTGTGAGGACTGGATGAAGAATTTAGGGTTTGGGACATAACATTTAAAATAATCAAAGACCTACACCAATATACTGTGTTTATGAGCTCATCAAATAATTCCTTAGCCAACAAAGCCCAAGCTTGGTCGGCCCGTTTTGCCGAACCCGTCGACGAACTTGTTCAGCGTTATACCGCCTCTATTGGCTTTGATCAACGCTTTGCGATGGTCGATATTGCCGGCTCCCTGGCTCACGCTGAGATGCTAGCCACTCAAAAGATCATTAGCGCTCAAGATTTCGCTGATATTCAAAAAGGGATGGCTCAAATTAAGAGCGAAATCGAGTCTGGTCAATTTAATTGGCAACTTGCTCTCGAGGATGTTCACCTTAACATTGAAGCTCGCCTTACTGAATTAGTCGGCGATGCTGGCAAACGTTTACATACTGGTCGCTCACGTAACGATCAGGTAGCAACGGATTTGCGTCTGTGGTTACGTGGCAGCGTTGATGACATTGCAATCACCCTGAAATCCTTACGTCTAGCACTTTTAGATTTGGCTGAAAAGCATGCATCCACCATCATGCCCGGTCACACCCATTTGCAAGTAGCACAGCCCATTACCTTTGGTCATCACCTGATGGCCTACTATGAAATGTTTAGCCGTGATGCAAGTCGCTTGGCAGATTTGCGTGCTCGCTTTAATCGCCTCCCCTTGGGGGCAGCTGCATTGGCTGGAACAACCTACCCGATTGATCGCGAACAAGTTGCCAAGACTCTTGGCTTTGATGGTATCTGCAACAATTCCTTAGACGCTGTATCTGATCGTGACTTTGCCATTGAGTTCTGCGCCTTTGCATCCATCTTGATGATGCACGTTTCACGCTTATCAGAAGAACTCATCCTGTGGCTAAGCCCTCGGTTTGGCTTTATTGATTTGCCGGATCGCTTCTGTACTGGTAGCTCGATCATGCCGCAAAAGAAAAATCCTGATGTCCCTGAATTGGCTCGCGGCAAGACTGGTCGTGTCTATGGAGACTTGATATCTTTATTGACGCTCATGAAGGGTCAGCCGCTGGCATACAACAAAGATAATCAAGAAGATAAAGAACCTTTGTTTGATGCGGTAGACACAGTTCAAGATACCTTGCGTATTTTTTCTGACATGGTTCCACATATTGAAGTGAAAGCCGAGATCATGAAGAAGGCTGCTGAAGAAGGTTTTGCAACAGCAACCGACTTGGCTGACTACTTAGTGAAAAAAGGTTTGGCCTTCCGTGATGCCCATGAAGCCGTAGCACATGCCGTTAAGGCTTGCGTTAGTAGAAACTGCATGTTGACGGATTTAAGCCTCTCTGAGCTTCGCTTTGCTTGCGGTTTAGATAACCGCCCTGAACTCATGAGTGATGATGTATTTGCCTTGCTCACCGTTGATGGCTCAGTTCAATCACGCCAGCATGCCGGTGGCACAGCTCCAGCCCAGGTGCTCGCCGCTATCAAACGGGGTCGCGCAGACCTCTAAAGCAAATGGGGTTTTGGTCCAAACTCTCTGCAGGCA
Organism: Burkholderiaceae bacterium; assembly: GCA_947380065.1. Taxonomy (GTDB): domain Bacteria; phylum Pseudomonadota; class Gammaproteobacteria; order Burkholderiales; family Burkholderiaceae; genus Polynucleobacter. Next base: position 1,638 of record CANCPL010000078.1, read on the forward strand.
TTGATTACGTAAACCAGCTTTTCGGTAAAGCAGCAAGCATCATGATTTTGCTGTCCTGTTTCGTATCAGCACTAAATGCCCTGCTACGTTACGGGTTGGATGTCAGTAATAACTGGCCACTTGAACTACAGTGGTATCTCTTTGCCTCCGCAGTCATGCTCGGAGCCTCGTACACTCTAAAACGCAATGAACACGTTCGCGTAGATTTAATTTATTCCCAGCTTTCTGATCGCGGACGCTTGTGGGTTGATCTCTTTGGCTTAATCTTCTTTTTAATGCCAGCCTGCATCTTATTCACATGGCTCTCCTGGGCCACCCTGTTTTATCCGTCATGGCTGGTAATGGAACATTCATTAAATTCTGGCGGCCTAGCGCGCTATCCAATTAAGTTTGTGGTTCCACTGGGCTTCTTCATGATCAGCCTACAAGGTCTCTCAGAAATTATTAAACGTATCGGCGCCCTCAAAGGCGGTGTGATTCTGCCTACTGAAGACCTTCACTACGAAAAGCCAACACAATGATTCCATTGGAGTGGATGCCGCCCTTAATGTTTGCTGGGCTCATTGTATTTATGCTGATCGGCTTTCCGGTCGCCTTCTCACTCATGGCTGCTGGTTTATTTTTCTCAGCAATTGCGATCAATGAAGGTTTCTTTGGGATTGCATTTTTGCAAGCAATTCCGCAGCGTATTTTTGGCAGCGTACTTGCAAATGATTTACTACTAGCTATTCCTTTCTTCACTTTCATGGGCGCCATCCTTGAACGTTGCGGTCTTGCCGAAGAAATGCTGGACTCGATGGGGCAACTTTTTGGACGCGTACGTGGCGGCCTTGGTTACTCCGTCATCATCGTCGGATTTATTTTGGGCGCCATCACAGGCACTGTGGCTGCCCAAGTGATTGCTATGGCGATGATTTCTCTACCGGTAATGATGCGTTACGGCTACAACATGCGCTACGCTACGGGCGTTTTAGCTGCCTCCGGTACGATTACCCAGCTAGTGCCACCATCCTTAGTTCTCATCGTTCTTGCGGACCAACTTAAGACCCAAAGCGGTAGCGCTGATGTTGGAAGTATGTATCTCGGAGCATGGGGTCCATCGCTTTTGCAGATCGGCCTTTTTGCGCTCTACACCTTCTTCTTGAGCCGTATTCATCCAGACTATTTACCACCATTGCCCACAAGCGATCTCACGCTAAAAGGCTGGGCGCTTTGGAAAAAATGTCTTTTGGGGATTATCCCGTCAGCTGTTCTGATCTTCTTGGTTCTTGGTACCATCATGACTGGCATTGCTACTCCCACAGAATCTGGAGCGATGGGGGCGATGGGAGCTTTATTACTTGCTTGGCTCCGTCGCTCCAAGATCCCCAATCTCAAAGGATTAATACAAGAGGCTTATCAAAACACAATGCGCATTACAGCCATGGTGGTTTTCATTTTGATCGGATCCACATGCTTCTCGGTAGTGTTTCAAGGGGTAGATGGCGGCTTCTGGGTTGAGGAACTCTTTTCTAATCTTCCTGGCGGCTGGATTGGCTTTCTGATTATTGTTAATTTATTTGTATTCTTTCTGGCCTTCTTCTTAGACTTTTTTGAAATCGCCTTCATTGTTGTGCCGATGTTGGCACCAGTTGCCGTCAAGCTACTCTCCCCAGTATTGCTAGACTCCATGAATGGCAATCCTCAAGCAGCAGCCAGTGCTGCGCTAGTTTGGTTTGGCGTCATGCTCTGCGTCAATATGCAGACCTCCTTTATGCATCCTCCATTTGGATTTGCCCTCTTCTACCTTAGAGGAGTAGCGCCCAAGGAAGTTAAAAGTAGTGATATCTATTGGGGTGCATTGCCTTGGGTAGGCTTGCAGTTGATCATGGTGGTTTTGGTAATGACCTTCCCGGCTCTGGTAACGACTTTGCTAGACAAACCCGCGGCAGTAGCAGAGAGCCAGGACTTTAATTTCACTGGTGGCGATACTAACAAGCCAGATTCACCTGCAAGCAAGGTTGATGAGGATGCTCCGGTCACTTTTCAATTAGACAAACCCACTAAGTAGGTCTACGCAAAAGAGTCTATCAACCATAGTGGTAGCGACAGGCAATGATGACTAATTGATCTTTTTCAATTGCATACACCAGACGATGAACATCATCGATCCTTCTGGACCAAAAGCCTGACAAACTCTCTCTAAGCTCCTCTGGTTTACCAATTCCCTCTTTGGAATTTCTTAGGGCATCTTTTATTAAGGAATTAATACGTCTTAAGGTTTTTTTGTCTTGTCCCTGCCAATAAATATAGTCAGCCCATGCTGCGTTTGTCCATACCAGCCTACTTAGCATCTACTAGAGCCTTTGCTTTGGTCTGTCCTTTGCGATATTGCGCCAATGATTTCTCCAAATGCTTTACGTTAGCCGGAGATTTTAATAAATGGAATGTTTCCATCATGCTGTTATAGGTATTCAAGGACATGACTACGGCATCCTCTGCATCTCTTCGGGAGATCACAGCAACATCACAATCCGCCACTACCTGATCTATGACCTGCTTAAACTGATTTCTCGCGTCTGAAAAATTAATGACTCTCATGGCTGCCTTAGACTTGTTCAATATATTGTACAAGTATATAGACTGCCTATCTAGAGCACAAGTAAAAATCCCCGCAAAAGCGGGGATTTAGGACATAAAAGTTAAACAAATTAAAGCGTTATGTCGGGTTCTTGCCTCACACAGTCAACGTAATACTCGCTCTTACCATCGATGCTGGTTTTAACCAGTCCATGGATATCCGTCTCAAATCCAGGGAACTTCTCATTAAAATCTCTAGCGAAGTAGAGGTAGTCAATGATGCGTTTGTTAAAGCGCTCACCCGGAATAAGCAGCGGAATGCCTGGAGGATATGGGGTAACCAACATTGCAGTCACACGCCCCTCAAGCGCATCCAGCGGCACACGATCGACTTCTTTATGTGCCATCTTCGCCCAAGCTTCTGAAGGCATCATGGCAGGAACCATATCCGAGGTATACATCTCGGTAGTCATACGCGCTACATCGCGGCCCTTATAGAACTCATGGATTTGCTGGCATATATCTTTTAGGCCTACGCGCTCATAGCGCGGATGCTTAGCAACAAACTCAGGCAACACTTTCCATAACGGGGCATTTTTATCAAAGTGATCCTTGAACTGCTGTAACTCGGTAACCAGCGTATTCCAGCGGCCCTTAGTAATGCCGATCGTAAACATGATGAAGAAGGAATAAAGACCACACTTCTCAACAATAACTCCGTGCTCAGCAAGATACTTAGTCACGATGCTGGCCGGAATACCCATCGAGCCAAAGTTACCCTCGATATCCAAGCCAGGCGTAACTACTGTCGCCTTAATGGGGTCAAGCATATTGAAGTCTTTAGCCAGTTTGCCAAAGTCATGCCAGGCTGCAGATGGTTCCAAAACCCAATCAGAGCGTTCGCCAATACCCTCTTCAGCTAAATGATCTGGGCCCCAAACCTTAAACCACCAATCGGCACCAAACTTATCATCCACTTCACGCATGGCACGGCGGAAATCCATCGCTTCGGCAATAGATTCTTCAACCAAGGTTGTGCCGCCAGGAGACTCCATCATGGCAGCAGAAACGTCGCAAGAAGCAATAATGGCGTACTGAGGGCTAGTAGAGGTATGCATCAAATAGGCTTCATTGAAGCAATCGCGGTCGAGCTTGGTATCCTCAGCATCCTGCACCAATACCTGTGATGCCTGGGATAAACCAGCCAGCAACTTGTGGGTTGACTGGGTCGCAAACATCAAACTCTTCTTAGTGCGCTTACGATCCGAACCAATTGCATGCATGTCTTTATAGAAAGGATGGAAGGCAGCATGTGGCAACCAAGCCTCATCAAAATGCAATGAGTCTACTTTGCCATCCAACATCTCCTTGATCATCTCAACGTTATAAACGATGCCGTCATAAGTGCTTTGCGTTAATGTCATCACACGGGGTACGACATTCTTATCCTTGATAAATGGATTGGCATCAATCTTCTTCTGGATATTTTTCCACTCAAACTCTTCTTTAGGGATTGGGCCAATAATGCCTAAGTGATTTCGAGTGGGCATTAAGAAGATGGGAATCGCGCCCATCATGGTGATGGAATGAATCACAGACTTGTGACAGTTTCGATCAACTAAAACAACATCACCAGGAGCTACAGTGGAGTGCCAAACAATCTTATTGGAGGTAGATGTGCCATTGGTTACAAAGAACAAATGATCGGCATTAAAGATGCGGGCGGCATTTCGCTCGCTCTGCAACACTGGGCCCGTATGGTCTAAGAGCTGTCCTAATTCCTCAACAGCATTACAGACGTCAGCGCGCAACATGTTTTCACCAAAGAACTGGTGAAACATTCGTCCTACTGGACTCTTTAAAAAGGCTACGCCACCCGAGTGCCCTGGGCAATGCCAAGAGTAAGAACCTTCAGAGGCGTAATTAGTTAAGGCACGGAAAAATGGAGGTGCCAATGAATCTAAATACACTTTAGCTTCACGAATAATGTGACGTGCCACAAACTCTGGAGTGTCTTCATTCATGTGAATGAAACCGTGCAATTCACGCAAGATGTCATTCGGCATATGGCGTGAGGTACGCGTCTCGCCATACAAGAAGATCGGAATATCTTCGTTACGCTTACGTACTTCAGTAATAAAGGCGCGTAAGTTATTTAGGGCTGGAAGATCATTATCTTCAGAATCAGAATCAAACTCTTCATCATCAATCGAGACAATGAATGAGGATGCACGAGAGGCTTGCTGAGCAAACGAAGTCAGGTCACCATAGCTAGTTAAGCCAATAACTTCCATGCCTTCATTCTCAATAGCCTCGGCTAGGTCACGAATTCCCGAACCCGAAATATTTTCGGAGCGGAAGTCTTCATCAATAATGATGATTGGAAAACGAAATTTCATAAAAACTCCCCTACTAATTAATCCGAGACATTCGGAACCCACTTCTCAAAGTTGGCTAGATCTATTATCCGACTGCCATCTGACGAAACCGTGACTATATTGACAAAAGTCGCATTTTGCTGCACATCTCTTGGTAAGTAAACATGGCGAGCATAGACTTGATTGGCTAAGCTCTCGTGATACCCCGTAAAGGTAATTAAAAGGTGCCAATGGCCATTCAACTCAGCTTTACCCAAGAAATCTTTTAGTGGACTTGCCTCATCCACACTATGCATCGCTGTCCAGGTCAAGGAAAAGACAGGGCTCTCAGAGCGATGGAGCTGCAATTCAACGGACCGACGATAGCGCTCACCCTCGCTTGTCATGCTTTCAGCAATCAACCATAGCCGCAATTGCGCCTCAACAATATGAGAGCTACGATCATTGGCCACACGGAACTTCAATGTTTTGATGTTGTCATGGTTGCCAACTACCGCCACTTTGGAGAATCGCACGCCTGCGGTAGGCCTAGTAAAGCGCGCAAAAGCTAAACCCGTAGTCAGTGCGGAGTAAACAATTCCAAAAAATGCTTCAAACGTCACAATCGCATTCGGCCAATTACCAACAGGGGTCATGCGACCATAGCCAATGGTAGCCATGGTTTGGACACTGAAGAAAAAAACATCTAATAAGGATCCTGGCTGAGCATGGCTGATTGCTCCATCGCCACACGCCATATAGGCTAAAGCAAATAAGAAGTTAGTACCTAAATAAACTAAAACTACTAGGAATAAAAAGCTAGTCCAGTTGGTGCCTAGTAGCCAATGGTAGAAATTATTCTCTGGTCGCGCCATTTCTGAGCGCGAGAGTGTGGCGCGATATTCTTCTAGATTAATCCGCGATGGACGGCGATTAAATAGAAATTTACGCACTGCCGTAATGGCTTAGGTCTTAGGCAGGGTAACGCCCCGCTGACCTTGATACTTACCACCGCGATCTTTGTATGATGTTCCACACACTTCATCACTCTCAAAGAAGAGTACTTGCGCACATCCTTCACCCGCATAAATTTTTGCAGGCAATGGTGTTGTGTTTGAAAACTCAAGAGTGACATAACCTTCCCACTCAGGCTCAAATGGCGTGACGTTCACAATAATGCCGCAGCGAGCATACGTACTCTTACCAACGCAGACAGTTAATACGCTACGTGGAATCTTGAAGTACTCTACTGTTCTTGCCAATGCAAAAGAGTTTGGTGGAATGATGCAAACATCACCCTTGAAGTCGACGAATGATTGCTCATCGAAATTCTTCGGATCAACGATGGTGCTATTGATATTCGTAAAGATTTTGAATTCGTCTGCGCAACGAATGTCATAGCCATAGCTTGAAGTGCCATAACTTACAATTTTGTTACCGGCGGCGTCTTGGCGAACTTGCCCAGGTTC
>CANCPL010000079.1:0-7978 GCA_947380065.1 Burkholderiaceae bacterium
GAACCTTTACCAAACCCACTATTTACAAGTGATAAGCCTAACACCCCAGAGGTGTGGTTGGTTGTAGGGGTAAATGGAGCCGGCAAAACTACGACCATTGGCAAACTCTGCCGACTCTTTCAGTCTCAAGGTAAGTCCGTTCTTTTGGCTGCGGGCGATACCTTTAGAGCTGCGGCACGTAACCAGCTTCAGGAGTGGGGTGGACGCAACCAGGTTGACGTTATTGCTCAAGAAGGTGGTGATGCAGCAGCCGTTGCACACGATGCTATTCATGCTGCCATCTCTCGCAAGAACGATATTCTCATCATTGACACTGCAGGCCGTCTTGCTACCCAAGACAACCTCATGGAAGAGCTTAAGAAAGTAAAACGTGTCATTGGTAAAGCACTTCCTGGGGCGCCTCACCACACCCTGCTTGTTTTGGATGGCAATACCGGACAGAATGGCTTGAGCCAGGTAAAGGCCTTCCATGCCGCTCTTGGCCTCACCGGAATCATCGTTACCAAGCTTGATGGCACCGCTAAGGGCGGCGTGATCTGTGCCCTAGCCCACACCCTACAAGATGGCCCAAAACCCGCTGTTCTAGCCCTTGGCAAGGGTGAAGGGATTGAAGATTTAGCCCCCTTCACAGCAGAACAATATTCATCTGAATTATTCAATTAAATCAATAGCTTACAGGTCATTAAAACCATTAGCACTCTCTTGACAAGAGTGCTAAAATAGACTTCTATTAACACCTCATATTTATAAGAAAAAATGGTTCAAAAGAAATCCGACAAACCGAATTTGCAAACGCTGCCAGTCGCGCAGACTGCGTCGGCGTCTGCATTTCCAATGCTGCCAACTCTTGGGGTTGGCACTCTCGACTCATACATTTCGTACGTTAATCGCGTACCAATGCTTAGTGCTGCAGAAGAATTACATCTTGCGCAGGAATTTCGTCGTACTGAAAATGTCGATGCCGCTAAAACTTTAGTACTCTCTCATTTACGCTTAGTAGTTTCTGTTGCTCGCCAATATCTTGGCTATGGAATCCCGCATGCCGACTTAATTCAAGAAGGCAATATTGGCTTGATGAAAGCCGTTAAACGCTATGACCCAAACAATGGTGCACGTTTAGTGTCGTATGCAATCCATTGGATCAAAGCAGAAATTCATGAGTACATTCTCAAGAATTGGCGCTTAGTAAAAACTGCAACTACTAAAGCACAACGCAAATTATTCTTTAACTTACGCAGCAACAAACCTACCTTAAGTGCGCTTACACCTAGCGAAGTAGATGCTTTGGCTAAAGCGCTTGATGTCAAAGGTTCTGACGTTAAAGAAATGGAAATGCGTCTTGCTGGTGGTGACATTGCGTTAGAAGGCGATGACAGTGATGATGAGTCCGCTTATGCACCGATTCAATGGCTTGCAGACAGTTCTCAAGAGCCTACTGCACGCATTGCCAGCGCTGAAGCAGATGCACTTCAAGGCCCTAAGCTTGATCAAGCGCTCATGGCTTTAGATGAGCGCAGTCGCAATATCGTGCAATCTCGTTGGTTAGCAATGGATGCTGAAGGTAATGGCACGAAGACCTTGCATGATCTTGCTGATGAGTACGGCATCTCTGCGGAACGTGTTCGCCAAATCGAAACTGCCGCCCTCAAAAAGATGCGCGGCTTACTTCAAGCAGCCTAGGCAAAAAGGGTTCGCTTAAGAACCCTTTTTCATCCCCTTACTTCAGCAGCTCTTTCAAGTCATGCGCCAGGGTCTCAGGACCTTGAGCATGCTTGATATATAGACGCAAGCGGCCTTCAGGATCAAACGCATAGCTGCCTGCTGTGTGGTCTATGGTGTAAGAGCCTGGCTTAGTTCCTGGCACCTTCTTATAGTAAATCTTGAAGTCCTTAGTCACCTTCTCTAATGCAGTTTCATCTGCAGGACGCAGTCCTAAGAACCGTGGGTCAAACGCAGGCACATATTGCTTGAGAATCTCTGCAGTATCGCGCTCAGGATCTACCGTCACAAATAGGACCTGAACCTTATCTGACTGAGGTCCCAGCAAGGCCATGACTTGCTGCATCTCTGTCAAAGTTGTTGGGCAGATATCTGGGCACTGGGTATAGCCAAAGAACATCACCACTACTTTTCCCTTAAAGTCTGCCAAGGTTCTCACCTTGCCATCAGGATCAAGCAAGCTAAAGTCTTTACCAAATGCAGTGCTGCCAGTGATATCAATATTCTTGAATTCTGGTTTAGGGCTGCATGCAGTCAATACGAAACAAAGGATTGCCAAAAAAAGGATGCGAAGAAAATTCATATTGGTCTTAGAGGAAATAATGATCTACCAAGAGCGCTGCAAAGAGTAGCGAAAGATAGGTAATTGAAAAGCGGAAAGTTTTCTTGGCCAAAGCATCGCTATAAGAAATAAATAGCGCAATCACATAAGCCAAGAACAGCAAGCCCAAAATAATCGCTGATAGCAAATAGACAATCCCACTCATACCGTAGATATAAGGCAGCATCGTAGCCGCAATCAAGATCAGGGTGTAGAGCACGATATTGAGCAGCGTAAAGCGCTCTCCGTGAGTTACTGGCAACATCGGCAAGCCAGACTGCACATAGTCATCGCGACGATATAGGGCAAGCGCCCAGAAGTGTGGAGGGGTCCATACAAAAATGATCAGAACCAAAAGCCAGGCTTCTGCAGAAAGCGTGTTGGTTACAGCCGCCCAGCCCAGCGCAGGGGGCATAGCGCCCGATAAACCGCCAATCACAATGTTTTGGGGTGTGGCAGGTTTTAGTAACCACGTGTAGATCACTGCATAACCAACGAAAGTAGCAAGCGTTAGCCACATCGTTAAGGGGTTACAGAAGTTCCACAAAATAATCATTCCGAGTGAACCCAAAATGATTGAGAAAATAATGATATGGAAAGGTGTTACCTCCCCTGTTGCTGATGGACGCCAAGCAGTACGTTTCATCTTGGCATCAACAGCCTGCTCAATTAAACAGTTCACCGCAAATGCAGCGCCCGCCAAAAGCCAGATACCTGCAATGCCACCGAAGAGTACTGGGTAAGGAACCATGCCCGGTGTTGCTAAGAACATGCCAATCACTGCGCAAAAAACGGCGAGCTGAGTCACTCTAGGTTTGGTTAAAACCCAATATTGACGCCAACGTGGCATGGCCACTGGCGCGCTTGTTTTAGAGTCGCTCATATTTATGCAATTTTCTTTTGAATGAAAGGCTTCCAAGAAGCCCAATAACTCATTCTGACCAAACAGAATACCAAAGCAGCAGAGCCAGCAGTGTGTAATAAAGCGGCTAATAAAGGCCACTGAAATACCACATTAGAAATACCTGTGATTAGCTGTAGCAAAAGCACGCCCAATAAAAGTTTCGCCACCTGACTCAGGCCCGAAAGAACTGGGGTTGCCAACCGAAGAGCCTTCCAGCCCAGAGCTCCAAGCACTACTAATACCAAGATAGCAAATAGGCGATGTGCCCAATGAATGGTCTGCAACGCAACAGGCGAAATGAATTCACCCTGAGCATTTAGCCCAAGCTGACGCCATAGCGTAAATCCTTCGGCCCAATTCGTTTCTGGCCAAGCAGCCCCCATGCAAGTTGGAAAATCAGGGCATGCCAATACAGCGTAATTCGTACTCACCCAAGCACCTAAGAAAACCTGAATAGATAAAACTAGAAAAGAAAGGGCAAGAAGTTGCGCTGAAAGCGGTCGAACGCGAATGGTTCGAATCGAAGAAGACTTGTTCTCCCATGACTGTTGCGCATAAGCAGTTAAGCATGCCAACAACACTAAAGCTAACATCAAGTGAACGGTAACAATAATTGGCTGCAACTTCAAAGTAACTGTCCAAGCTCCGAACGCACCTTGTACACAGACCAATAAAAGCAAACCCAAACTACCAAGTAAAGGATTTTTCCCAAAGGACTTCAGCTTAGTAAAAGCGATTCCTACTTGCACCAAAATCAATGCGCCAACCGTCATTGCCAAATAGCGATGAATCATTTCAATCCAAGCTTTAATAACCGTCACAGGCCCTGTAGGCAAGGCGCTTTCAGCATGTTGTATATCACTAAGCGCATGAAACGGGTTTGAGGTGCCGTAGCAACCAGGCCAATCAGGACAGCCTAAACCAGAGTCCGTAAGGCGTGTAAATGCGCCAAATACAATCAAGTCAAAAGTCATAAAGACCAAAACCCAATTGAGTTTTTGGAAAAAACTATAGCCTGGTTTTTTCCAAAGATAGAATAGCGGCAAGCCTGCAAAAATAATGGCAATTGCTGCTAACTCTAGAAACAAAAACAAGCTTGGCATTACAAATTCTCACCCTTGTGATTTAACTTCAAGAGTTTTTCCAAGTCTTTCTTCATACTCGAAAATTCTTTAGGGGAATTGGTCACCGGGAAATACATCATCTTGGCCGGACTTGGATCAATTAATTGGATCTGTTGACCAGCGCCCTCTTTATTTAACCAAGCATTAAATTCGGCCATTTGTTTAGGATCCGATGGAAGGGAAACAATTTTGAAGCCGGCAGATTTCTCGTCATATGCTTTAGTGACCTCAGGATCAACAGGCTGACCATCTGTATTGACCCATAAGAGCTGGAGACGGCCACCTTCCCTACCCATGGCAACCTTAACTTGGCGCATTAAAAACAAGGCTTCAATGCATTTCTCATCCTTCATCTTGCATTCGCCAGCAGGGCGAGCAATCAAGAGGGACCATTTGCCCTGTGTAGGAGTATTAAGCCAGGCAGTATTCAAATCTTGGGCTGGGTAAACCAGAGTTCCAAAATTAGTTTTGCCGCCGGTAGGCTTAATCACGTAATACGTAAAATACGATGCGATCACTGGTGAAGCGCAAGCCAGCAACAACAGTAGCATCTGAATACGACCACGACGAGTACGTGCATTAATTGCTGCAGAATCTATCTGTGACGCCGGAATTAATAACTCTTTATCACTCATCCATGATCCCCTCGATGCCCATTGCCAAATCCCTGACGTTTATATTGCCGTAGACCACTGACCAACCAAAATACAAATCCAGCAAAAGCTAAAGCAAACCACTGGAATGCATAAGCATAATGGCGATCGACTCCGCTTGTCAGCGGCGCCCAGTCGCGCAATAGACCATCCTCAGCCCCTGCCTCAGTTTCACGCAAGATAAAGGGGCGTTGATTCCAATTGCGCAGCTTTCCCTCAGCCACCAAATCAAAGTTTTGCTCGATTCTAGGCTTGCTGATGTCAGCAGAGCCCTTACCGCTCCCCAACTCATAGACTTTGCCTGGATGGGAAAATACGATCCCTTCAACATTAATCACCTTATTTGGGGTTTGCACTGGCGGTAGCGTCTCGCGATTTTCATTGTTACGCGGTGCCCAACCTCGATTGATCCACAGCACCTCCTCCCCACCTTCAAGCTTCAAAGGCATCATTAGATAGAAGCCAGACTGTGCGTTAGCAGCGCCAGCCGGAGGAATAGGTCTTGGCCGGTTGTCCAGCCAGATGGCTGCCTCAGGAATATATTGTCCATGAGCAATCATGCGTCGCTCACTTGCCTCTTCCAAGGTCCAAGGACCTGCATTCGCATTCAAGATAGGCATTTGTTGCCGAGCTTGCAAATTAGCCGCTAAGGCGATTTTGGTCTCAGCCCTACCTAGCTGCCAAATACCAGCACCACAGCCGATCGCAATCACCAGCAAGGCTGATACAGTAGCAACTATGCGCTTAGCGATGAGGGCAGTTAAAAGACTATTCAAAAGAATTAAATATAAGGATTTGAGATGAAGTGGCTTATTCCGATTGTCCTACTAATGATTGTTTTTAGCTTAGGATCAGCCCTGTATTACATGATGAAAGATAGGGGCAATAGCTCGCGCATGGTTTACTCGCTCATGCTGCGTATTGGCTTATCTATCGCCTTGTTCCTTGGTATTCTTCTGGCCCACTACTTTGGCCTAATTGAAGCCACCGGAATTAAAGTAGGCACCAACTAATTGGAGTCTTAATAAAACGGGCTGCTAAAAACAAATCGGGGCTTTAGGCCCCGATGTATATTCTTACTTACATCCCGTCAACAGCGATGTACAGACCGAGCCAGACTACGTCAACAAAGTGCCAGTACCAGGCAGCACCTTCAAAGGCAAAGTGATGCTTAGAGGTAAAGTCGCCGCGAATCATACGGCGCAGCACGATTGCCAACATAGTGCCGCCAAGGAAAACGTGGAAGCCGTGGAAACCAGTCAACATAAAGAAGGTTGAGCCATAGATACCTGAAGTTAATTTCAAGTTCAACTCATGGTATGCATGGTAGTACTCATACATCTGGAAGCCCAAGAAGACTGCGCCCAAACCAACAGTAGCAGCCAAGAAGACGATCGCCTTCTTCATATGATTCTCTACTAATGCATGGTGAGCAATGGTGATGGTTACACCAGAGCTCAACAACAATAAAGTATTGATAGTTGGAATTGGCCATGGGCCCATGGTTGTGAATTTCTCAACTAAACCAGCAGGACCATCATTTGGCCAAACAGCTTGGAAATTAGGCCAAAGCAATTTGCTTTCTACATCGCCCATCCAAGGCATCGCAATATTGCGCGCATAGAACAAGGCTGCGAAGAACGCGCCAAAGAACATGATCTCAGAGAAGATGAACCATGCCATTGACCAGCGATAAGAGATATCTACGTTGATACCATTCTTGCCAGCATTTGATTCTGCAATCGTGTCACCAAACCAGTTATAGAGCACATAGAGAACGAAGGCTACACCCGTAAGGCAGAGGGGGCCGCCCCAAGATGCATGATTTACCCACCCAGAGATACCGAAGGCAAAAGCAATTAAGCCAAATGCGGCCATTGCTGGATGTCTAGATAGTCCAGGGACGAAATAGTATGGGGTTGAATTGGATGACATCTTATTCTCTCTATTCAATCAAAAAATAATCAATGGGACACAACAACTTTCACTATCAAGAGGAGCACGCCCATAAAAATCAAGGCACCCACAACTCCGGCAATGATAATGTGTACAAAACTCAATGAAGCAACATCTTCCTGCAAACCTGACTTCTTACGCACTCCCAGAAAACCCCACATCACTGCTTTCATAGACTGCATAAAACTACTTTTCTTTTTCATGAAGCCATCCTTGTTTTTGGGGCTGGAGGAGTACCACCTAAGCCCAACTCAAAGAAGGTATATGACAAAGTAATTGTTTTTACATCATCCGGTAAACCCGCATCAATCACAAAGACTACCGGCATCTTTTTTGTTTCATTTGCTGCTAGCGTTTGTTCCTGAAAACAAAAGCACTCTAATTTAGTAAAAAACTCAGTTGCACTTTTAGGTGCATAACTTGGTATTGCCTGTGCTCGAACGGAACGATTTTGATTGTTAGTTACTTCATAAACAATCTCTGTCATTTCACCGGGATGCACTTCTAAAAAATTCTTAACCGGCTTAAAAGTAAACGGGCCACGACTATTCGAATCAAACTCAATGGTTACTGTCCGAGCGTAGTTAACTTGTGTATTGCCAACCTTATTAGGGCTATAGGCTCTGACACCATAATCATTCTTGCTCGTCACTACATTAATTCCAGTGACCTCGCACAAGGCCTTGTACATCGGAACTAATGCGTAACCAAAACCAAACATCATTACTGCCGCAATTAAGAGCTTTAATAAAATCTGGCGATTCAGTGATTGAGTTGAAACCATCGTCATCGCGGGATTAACCCAACATACTCCGTTTAATCACAATACCAATAAAAAATACCAATACAACACTCAAAAGAATGAAGCCCATCCTGCGATTGTTCGCAGCAAGGGCTTGCTTCTCTGAAGACTTAAATTCCTGCTTCACGCATTTGCTCTGCACTAGGCGGAGTTTCAAAAGTGTGATGTGGCGCTGGAGAAGGAATGGTCCACTCCAAACCTTTAGCTCCATCCCATGGC
>CANCPL010000080.1:0-7724 GCA_947380065.1 Burkholderiaceae bacterium
ATGACAAAGTACTTATCCGTATCTAACGCTTTGCCAGGGCCAATGAGGTAATCAATCCGATGATGATTCCCACCAATCGCCGTCACCATCAAAATAGCATTTGATTTATCTGCATTCAAAGTTCCTTGGGTTGTGTAGGAAATTTTGAAGTTCTCAATTGTTGATCCATTTTCAAGAGGAAAGTTACCCTCTGAATAGGTTTGATGAGCTGGCTCCACATCTTTATGGGCAAATAAACTGGTGGAGCAAAATGTCAGCGCCAAACATACACCAAGAAAATGTAATTTGATCTTCATAAGTCTCCTTTTTGTTATGGAAAGATCTTACATTAGGGTCAAAATATCTGCATGCCCACATCATTGAAATGACCCAAAAGACAAAATCCCCACCATTCCTGATGAGGGTTTGCTTTTCTGGTGGGCTCACTAGCGCCTGACGCTGGATCAAGGAGCTCAATTCAGAAAGTATCTCAATTTAAAAATGGTTCTCAATAATCATTTCTGATTTGGGGATGAATCCTGGCTTTGGCCATGCTGCTTTAATGGCTTTTCCAACCACTAACATCGCAGCAATGGCATAGTTTTTAGGTAACTGAATCAGCTCCGCCACCTTATCAAAATCAAAACCAACCATTGGGCAAGAATCATAGCCCATCGCCTTGGCTGAAAGCATCATGGTTTGCAACATAATTCCAGCAGAGCGCATTGCTTCGTCTCTCTGTAACTGCTCTTTGCCAGAGTAAAAAGGGTGAATCCAAGGAACTAAGATATCTTGGGCTTCCTTGGGTGCATTGACCCAATATCTGGCCGGATCCTTTTCCCATGCCTTTATATCAACAGTCACCACAAAGAGCAGTGATGCCTCGGTCACTTGAGCTTGATCGTGAGCAGCCTCTCGTAACTTTGCTCTTAAGGTTTTATCAGTCACATTGACTAAACGCCAATGCTGGATATTGAATGAAGAAGGTGCTTGCATAGCAAGCTCTAGTAGCAGGTCAGTCTCTTGTCTAGTAAATTCATGGCTTGGGTCAAAGTGCTTTACAGCTCTGCGTTCGCGGATTGCATCAAATGTATTCATCAACTTCTTTCGTGAAATTTAAACTCTGATCATAAGGCAATACTAAAAACTTCGACTATCTCTAGCTAGGGTTTTATTTTTCAGCCGGGCACACTGGGACTGGAACCTGAGACCAAGGGATTCCGGTTTGTGTAATTCTCATTACCACCTGGACTATTTTTCCACTAATCGCTTCGCATAGGAATCTGCATAAGCGGGTGACCTAAAAAGAAGAACAGGGTCGTTGGTTGGAGCGATGCCATCCGCCATTACCAGTGGATCAAAATTAATTTTTTCACAAACGCCGCCTTGCTGGGGGCTAGCTGACGTCAAAGTCAGAATACCCGCTTTTATTTCCTTTCGATTAGCTGGCCAGTAAACGGTTGGATTTTCTTGTTCATCCGATGGCTCACCAATTATGACAAGCATATCCCAGCGCACAGGACCCGCTTGGGTTTTGGCAATGATATCCTGATCCAAGAATCGAGTAGAAGCCGTTTTAAGCTCTTCATCGCTTAAGCGCTTAACTCCTTCTTGAGGGATAAAACGCCATTTAACTAAAGTTGTTTTATTGTTTTTGTTAATGAACTTAAACGTATGGATACTATAAAAATCACTATTGGCATAACTGGTGATCGGGTTATTTTGAGCCAGATATTCACTTAGTGCCCGTGCATCTGGATGACTTACTTTGTAAGCGGCTACCTTTTCGGGATCTGGCTTACTAGTAGCCGGGTCTGGGGTATTAGCAATTACTCCATCGTAAAAAGAATTTGGGGTAGATGCACCAAACACAGGAACATTGAGCATGGTGAAATGCTGTACAGCCTTTTTCGGCAACTCAAACTCCAGCGCCATACCCCTTGGGTTTCTCGCTGTATCTGGAATTTTTAGACTGCCGCCAGCTAAGGAGAATCTACCAATCACCGGTATTTTTTTTCCAGAAAATAAAGGTGAGTTTGTATAGGCTTGAATGGCTTTATCGCCAATAAATGAACCTGTTATACAAACTCCATTAATATGGTTGCGTCTTTGGCCTGGTGTAACGCCAAATTGTTTTTCAAGTGCCCCAACTACTTGATCAGCGCTTACTATATCTTGAGCAAATGAAGTTGCCGATACCAACAATGTCATCACAAAAAGCAATTTGCTGCGATGCATATCGATCCCCTTAATTAATTTAGACTAGTTAAGCATAATTACGGGATCTTTGCCTAGCAATTAAATTATGATGCAAACCGTTACTTAAAGTAACGCTTAATAGATAAAAACGCCCACCATTTGGATAAGGTTTTACTTTTCTGGCAAATCTTAATCAGGCTTTAAACGTCGACTGTTCCTTCAATGCGGTTTTCACAGTCTCCGGTGTAAATGGAAGAGTTCTAAGTCTCACACCAACTGCATCAAATACTGCATTAGCAATAGCTGCAGGAATAGTTGTTGGAGTCTGCTCACCTGCCCCCCATGAAGGCGTCCCTGGTTGATCAATTAACACGGTATGAACCTTAGGAACCTCATTGAATCGAATAATCGGATAGGAGGCCCAGTCAATACTTTCAATATCACTTCCCTTCCATTTAACCTGCTCCATCAATACTCGACTTACTGTTTGTATTGCGCCGCCCTGAATTTGGTTTTGGACGCCATCGGGATTAATGATTTGGCCGCAATCATGTGCAACATATAAATTCTTTACCAAAATCTTTCCAGTATCACGATTAACCTCTACATCTGCAACTGTAGCAACATAAGTAATGGCATTGTTATATCTCACATAAGCAATACCCCGACCTCTGGCGATATTACTGCCTTGATTGGATTTGTATGCCGGATCGCGACTTTGCCAGCCAGATGACTTCATTGCCGCACGAATAACTGCAATAGCTCTAGGATCAGTCAAATTCTTGATACGATATTCGGCAGGATCAGCATTACTAGAAATTGCAAGCTCATCAATAAATGATTCATTGCCAAAGCTATTTTCAATTCGTCCTGGACTTCTGAGATGAGAAGATCGCAAGAAAGTTTGGGCTATATGCTTTGTGTTCACTGAAATATTAGGCACTGCGTAGGGTGCACCAGTATTCTGAAATAAAAATCCTACCCAATTTCCAGGACGAGGTATTCCTGTATCTGTAGCAGCAAGCAGTGGAAAATCTAAAGGTTTCATAAATGCAATGTGATTGAGTGCAATGTAAAAATCGCTTTTCCAACCAATAATATTTCCCTTGTTATCTAGGCTAGCTTCAAAATCCATTGTTCTTGGCGGGCTCTTTGGTGCCAACGCTGTTTCATCATGCCTCATCCACTGCATTCTCACCGGCTTACCCAAGGCAATGGCAGCCAATGCTGCATCAGCCGTTGCATCTTCGTGACCATTACGACCATAACAACCAGAGCCATCCAGATAGATCAATCGAATAGAGTCTTCAGGAAGGCCAGTGATGACTGATAACTCATGCTGCATGGAATGGGTTGCCTGAGAGGCGCTCCATACGGTCAGCTTTCCATTCTGATAATCGGCTACTGAACAAGATGGGCCAATTGAGGCATGTGTTTGAACTGGAAAATTGTAGGTAGCCTTAATATTCTTTGTGCCGGAATTTAGAGCGCTATCTATATCACCCACTTTTTGGGTTATCTCCTCTTTTGCAAGCGGCATTTGTCGCCAATCACTGAAGACAGTTTCCTGCCTTGGTAGATCAGGTCCTTTCTTCCATGATGTCTTGATATCTCGGGCAGCTTTCACAGCACCCCACTCAGTAGTCGATATCACAGCGAGATAATCCCCTTTGCGAATCGTTTGGACGTAGCCCTTAATATTTTTTATGGATGAGTCGTCATAACTTTCCAGCTTCGCCCCAATTGAGTCGGGACGAATCACTCGGGCATGCAACATTCCGGGCAATCTAAAGTCATGCATATAAACATATTCGCCAGTTACCTTCCCCGGAATATCAACACGAGGAATAGATTTACCGACAACGCGATATTCAGTATATTTTTTTAAGGGGACTTTGGTATCCACCTTGATTTTGAAGCCTTCTCCAATGAGACTTCCGTAACTTGCTTTTTGCCCTGGATTGCTAATAGGGAAAATAACGCCATCCTTAATCATTAATTCAGAAGCTGGAATTTGCCATTTTTGCGAAGCTCTTTCTAAAAGGGCCTGTCTAGCGTTGGCTGCGGCCTGACGCAATTCAGTACCGCCTTGAGAAATAGATATTGCGCCACCAGTGATCCATTGATCAGGTGTGGTTGCAGTGTCACCCATCACCATCTCTATATTACTAAATGGTACATAGAGCTCATCAGCGGCCATTTGCGCTAAGGCTGTTTTAATGCCAGTCCCTAGATCAACTTTTCCAGCAAAAATGGTGATTTTACCATTTTGATCAATACTCAACCAAGAATCAAGAACTTCTCTACCAACATCTTTAGGATTTCTTAAGCCGTATTTATTATTCACAGCAGCTTCTAAACTGAAGGAAAAGCTCACCATTAATACACCAGCACTACTGGTCTTTAAAAATTTACGACGTGTAAAGGTATTCATTAAGATAGCCTATCTCAAGGGACTAAGTGAATTAAGCCGCTAAATAGCGTTTAACCGCCGCAACAATGCGTTGATGCGTACCACATCTACATAAATTACCCGACAGCGCTTCAGCAATTTGCTCATCGCTAGGAGTTTTGTTTTTAGCCAAGAATGCTGAGGCCGT
This sequence comes from Burkholderiaceae bacterium, assembly GCA_947380065.1. Taxonomy (GTDB): domain Bacteria; phylum Pseudomonadota; class Gammaproteobacteria; order Burkholderiales; family Burkholderiaceae; genus Polynucleobacter. Next base: position 4,779 of record CANCPL010000080.1, read on the forward strand.
CATAATCATTCCATTTAGACAATAGCCACACTGAGCGGCCTGCTCATCAATAAAGGCCTGCTGCAGTTTGCTAGGATTTTGACTGTTACCCAAGCCCTCCAGGGTTGTAATTTTTTTACCAGTCACACTTTTGGCTGGAGTGATGCAGGATCTTACTGCCTGCCCATCAACCTGAACTGTACAGGCTCCACATTGACCAAGGCCACAACCAAATTTGGGACCCTTAATACCAAGATCGTCACGTAGTGCATACAGCAATGGAATGTCATCATCTATATCAATAGATTTAGTCTTTCCATTAACTAGCAATGTAATTTGTGTCATGTACTCAATTTCCCACGATGAAATTTTTTATGAAAAATACAACCAAATATTTTTGCCGTGCCATCCACAATCAAGCCAGGATTTTTAATAGTTAAGTTTCAATTTATACAACAAAGATGAAGAGGTATACCTAGTAAATACCCGCATTTTTTATCGATGCCAAGATGGATACTCAAAAGTTGAGATCACACCCATTTCTGATGGGGATTTACTTTTCTCGTGGGCTTTCTAGACCCTGATTTAGCGCCTAAGGATATGAGTCAAACAATCCATGCTACAAGCCAATACAAACATATTTCATCTCTAAATATTCGTCCATTCCCCACGAGCTACCCTCGCGCCCTAAGCCCGATTGCTTAACTCCACCGAATGGCGCAACCTCATTTGAGATTGCGCCGCTATTAACGCCCACCATTCCATATTCAAGGGCCTCAGCAACCCGCCAGATTCGACCTATATCTCGACTATAAAAGTAAGAAGCTAAACCAAACTCACTATTATTGGCAGCGCTAATGACCTCCTCTTCTGACTTAAACCGAGTGATTGCCACTACTGGGCCAAAAGTCTCCTCTCGCATAATTAACATAGTTTCCTTAACATCAGCCAGCACCGTTGGCTCAAAAAATAATCCGCCTAACTTATGGCGACCGCCTCCAGCAATAAGACGAGCGCCTTTTTTAACAGCATCGGCAATATGCGACTCAACTTTTTGTATGGCATCCTCGTCAATCAATGGGCCTTGGTGCACACCATCTGATAAGCCATTTCCAACGACTAATTCGCTGCTTGCTTTACCCAGCTTTTCAACAAAGCCGTCGTAGAGACTGTCGTGCACATAAAATCTATTTGAACAAACGCAAGTCTGTCCCGCATTTCTATACTTTGACTGCATTGCACCCTCTACAGCAGCATCTAGATCTGCGTCTTCAAAAACAATAAAAGGTGCATGCCCCCCCAACTCTAATCCCAGCTTCTTTACTGTAGAAGCAGACTGCCGCATTAAGATTTTCCCAACTGGAGTCGAGCCAGTAAAGGAGAGGTGCCTTACGATAGGCGAGTCACAGATAACTTTTCCCACCTCAATAGAGTTTGCCGAATCAGCCGTAATCACATTAATAACACCGTCTGGTACGCCAGCCTCTTTAGCCAACTTAGCCAGGGCTAGGGCAGATAGCGGGGTTTGCTCAGCAGGCTTAATCACAATTGTGCAGCCAGCTGCAATAGCGGGGGCAACCTTCCGAGTAATCATCGCCAATGGAAAATTCCAAGGAGTTATAGAAGCGCAAACTCCAATAGGTTGCTTAAGTACCATCATGCGCTTATCGCCCCAAGTAGAACTTGGAATTGCTCCCATGACGCGTTTAGCCTCCTCTGAAAACCATTCCAGAAAAGACGCCGCGTAACTTACCTCCCCCTTTGCCTCATACAAAGGTTTGCCCTGCTCTTTACACATCAATTCTGCCAAATAATCTGAATTTTTCCGCATTAACTCAAACCATCTCCGCAAAATGATGGCACGCTCTTTGCCAGTCTTTGAGCTCCACTCCGGGAATGCTTTATTCGCCCTATTAATGGCAATTTCAGCTTCAATTGCACCCATGTTATGCACATGTTCAAGCACTTCACCGGTCGCCGGATTGTGTACTTCGAATGTGTGAGGCACTATTGATTCTGAGTTTTTCATTTTCCGCATTTACTTAAAAATTTATTGCGGCTTAACGCCGGCATTCTTCATTGCAATTTTCCATCTTTCAATATCCGTCACCAGGAATTGTGATAAGGCTGCGGGATTTGCCATAGTAGGGGTAGCTACCGCGGCATCCATTTCGCTAAATCGACCCACCAATACAGGATCCTTAAGTGCCACGTTCAATGCCTTTACAAATCGATCAATAACAATCTTTGGGGTATCCTTTGGCGCATACAGACCATGCCATACCGATAATTGAAATCCAGGCATTCCGGATTGGCTAAAAGTTGGAATCATGGGCAATGAGCTAATGCGTTCCTTAGTTGCTACAGAAAGAGCCTTTAAATTTCCAGCACGAATATGCTGCAAAGTGCTGGCTGGCTGATCACAAATAACATCAACTTGACCAGCCAATAAATCATTCAAAGCAGGCCCAGTGCCCTTATAGGAGACCGATGTCCATGATGCTGATAAAGTCGACTTCATCAGCACCTCACATAAATTTGATGTCGCACCAACGCCCGCATTTGCAAAATTGATCTTGCCAGGATTTGCCTTTACGTGATCAATAAATCCCTGGAGAGACTCTGCTGGAAAATCTCTCCTGGCGACCAACACCATTGGTACATCTGCAACCAATCCAATTGGAGAAAAGTCTTTTGATGGGTCATATGGCAGTTTTGCATATATTGCCGGAGCAGAAGCCTGAGCCATATTGTGAAAGAGAATCGTATACCCATCCGGTTTCGCATTAGCAACCTTTGCAGCACCAATTGTTCCGCCAGCGCCACCTGAGTTATCAACAACTACAGGTTGACCTAGCTCCCTAGAAAGTACTTGAGCCAAAATCCTACCCAATACGTCTGTTGAGCCAGCTGGTGCATATGGAATAATCATTGTCACTTGCTTATCAGGGTATGCAGCAAATGATG
>CANCPL010000081.1:0-7615 GCA_947380065.1 Burkholderiaceae bacterium
CCACTCAAGCCCCTAGTTAAGGCAGCCAAAATTGATGGCGTACTGAAGGACCCCCGTAGCAAAAGTAAAGAAAACAAAAGCGCTCCACTGGTGGATAACGTCAATCCGATACTGCCACCTGGCCAAACTTTAGATGACTGGATTAATCAAACAGAAGCTGCAAATTTCAAAGTATTAGCAAGCCAGTTATCAGTGACCTTATCCGAAAGCACTTATCGCGCCGCTCAGGCCTTGAACTATCCTTCAATCAATTTAGTGGGTACCTCGGGCTATAACACCTCCAACGGTACGCCAAATAATTACTCGCCTTCACAGACCAACGTTTATAACAATACCCTTGCCTTGCAGATGACCATTCCATTGGTGTCAGGCGGGTTCAATAGCTCCGTCATTCGACAGAATGCTGCATTAGTAGATACAGCAAAAGCCAATTATGACAATGCGAGACGCACTGCGGCTCAAAATACGCGTGCTGCGTTCACTGGTTTCTATGGTGGTTTAGCCAGCGTTAAAGCCTATGAAGCTGCTGAGAGATCTGCAGAATCTGCTGTGGAATCAAGCCGCCTAGGCTTTCAGGTTGGGACCTTAATTAATATTGACGTATTGATTGCGGTCGATACATTATTTACCACACGCTCGCAGTTACAACAAGCGCGCTACAGCACAGTTTTAAATGCGCTCAAGCTTAAAGCAAGTGCCTCAACCTTGTCTGATGAGGATTTAATGGCAATTAATTCTTTATTGCGTTAATTCAGCAAACTAAAAGCAGCTTCAATGACTTCTGCCACCTGCGGTGGCGCCTGCATATCACCCACATTGCGAATACTATTAGACCAGTAACCTTCGGTCTTCCATCTTGGTGAATCACAATAAATTTCTACTGTAGGTTTACCTAAAACGGCTGCAAGATGTGTCAGGCCCGTATCAACTCCCACTGTGAGTGCGGCGCCTGCGATCACCGAAAAAGCCTCTTGAATTGAAAATGCTGGTGGCACCAAGGCATTTGGAACGTGCAAAGCAATTTCCTTGCTCACAGCTTGCTCGGCCGCATTACCCCAGGGGAGCACAATTTGATAACCACTACTAGCCAGCTCATTACCCAAAGAAATCCAATTTTCATTGGACCAACGTTTAGCTTCTCTAGCGGTCGAATGAAAAAACAAAATATAAGGTGACTTTAATTCTTTTAAGACCTCACCTGAATTGACGTTCAGAGAATCAATGTAATTCTTTGAATAAAACTGAGGCGTAACTGTGCGATCAACCAGCAGCCAATCTAAAGCTGAAGACATTACCCAGCGTGATCGATCTACTGCATGACATTGTGTTGGGACTTGCACAGACTGGTTATAAAACAATCGGGCAATCGGCTCATACCCGGAAAATTCTGTTGCATTGGCGAGCCCTGAGATCACAGCGTTTGAACTCTTTTTAGCCAGGGCACAAACAATGGCTGATTTGAGTAGGCCTTGAGTCTCAATAATCACATCATAAGAAGTTGCCTGAAGCTCTTTTTTGAATGCAAAAAACTGCTGCCAAGTAGAGAGCTTAAATAAATTCTTTTTCCAGCGACGTAAACCAAATGGAATGATGCGATCAATTCCGCTAAAGCCACTTTTACTGAGAATTGGTTCAAGCAAATGAACATAACCCTCTTCAACCACCCAGTCAATTTGCGCATGAGGCAAACGTATACGAAGATCCCAGACAATCGGTAAGTTGTGAAGTACGTCCCCTAAGGAGGAAAGCTTTACCAACAAAATCTTGGGATTGGACGGGGGGCCCTTTGAATAGGTCGAAGATAAATCACTCATATGAGGATTATCTTATCTTTTGAAAATTGCCGAAGGCATCTAGAACTTGGGTGCCGCGTCCCATGAAAGACCAGCCGCATCCTTGGCATTCATATTAGGCTGAACACCAACAGGGAAAGGCCACTCTATACCAACTGTTAAATCATTCCAAGCAAGGCAAACTTCGCTTTGCGGATGGTAATAATCGGTTGTTTTGTAAAGAAATTCTGCTGTGGGTGTGAGCACCAAAAAGCCATGGGCCAATTGAGCGGGAATCCACAATTGCTTGTGGTTTTCTGCGCTCAATTCAACACCAACCCATTTACCATAAGTTGGTGAATCCTTGCGAATATCGACAGCCACATCAAATACGCTACCAGCCACGACTCGTACTAATTTACCTTGAGTCTTCTCTATTTGATAATGCAAACCACGCAAAGTCCACTGACGTGAAAAGGAATGATTGTCTTGCACAAACTGGACATCAAGGCCAGTTGCACTTGCAAAGTCCTCCGCATTGAATGATTCGGTAAACCAACCGCGCTCATCACCAAATACTTTTGGCTCCACAATAAAAACGTCATGAATCGCAGTAGGTGTTAACTGCAACTTAGAAGGAATGCTCATTTAGAAACCTTCTTGGCAGAAAGTGAAATGGGTTGAGCTGAGCTATTGAGCTCGTTCAAAATCTTACCCAAGTACTGACCATAACTATTCTTGCTTAACTGTGCGGCAACCTTCTGTACCACTTCAGCACTAATCCAACCTTGGCGATAAGCAATCTCTTCAGGACAGGCCACCATCAAGCCTTGACGCTTTTGCAGAGTGGCAATGAAACCTGCCGCATCTAACAAAGAATCGTGCGTTCCAGTATCCAGCCAAGCAAATCCACGGCCCATGATCTCGACATTCAGCTCATTCTTTTCAAGATAGACGCGGTTCACATCTGTAATCTCGAGTTCACCACGAGCGCTGGGCTTAATCGAGGCAGCAATATCGCAAACCTGATTGTCATAAAAATATAAGCCTGTTACCGCATAGTTACTGCGAGGCTTCAAAGGTTTTTCTTCAATCGACAGCGCTTTGTAGTCTTTATCAAACTCTACTACGCCATAACGCTCTGGATCATTAACGTGATACGCAAATACAGATGCACCCGAAGTGCGATCGTTTGCACTATTGAGTTGATCCACTAATTCATGGCCATAGAAAATATTGTCGCCCAGCACTAATGCGCTTGGATTATTTCCAACAAAGTTTTTGCCTAGCGTAAATGCTTGCGCCAAACCATCTGGTGAGGGTTGCACGCAATACTCGATATTGAGACCCCACTGCGAGCCATCGCCCAAGAGTTCAGAAAATCGAGGGGTATCTTGCGGCGTAGAAATTAAGAGAATATCTCGAATGCCAGCCAGCATTAAGGTGCTTAATGGGTAATACACCATCGGCTTGTCATAGACTGGCATTAATTGCTTTGACACTGCCTGAGTCACTGGATAGAGACGGGTACCAGACCCGCCAGCCAAGATGATGCCTTTGCGATTTACAGCCATTAATAACCCCTATTTCAGCATCTCTGGCAAACCTGAGGTATTAAATCAAACCCTTTAAGGCTAGCTTAGATATGTATTCTTGAACCATGCCATCCCAGGCTGGGAAATTTGGCATATTTTGAGGATCATTATAAGAGTTTGGGGCTTTAGAGACCTGATTTTGCAGGGCGGAGCGCAGTTTAAGGCTAGCCATACGGGAGTTCATTGGCCTTGGAGCCGGGAGTGGGTATTCCACAGCCAGAATGGGCTTAATTGCCTCTGGTTTAGCCTTGAGCTCAATACCAGCATTCAGAGCGGCCTGAATCGCAAAGCGGGCCAAACCATGCCAAGTAGTCTCGCCCGCTGGCACGGCATGATAAATGCCGGATGGAAACTGCTTTAACTTCGATGCTGAATCTAATGCCAAATCCAGACTTACGCTGGCAAGCCAGTCCGCACTAGTGGGCACGCCATGTTGGTCATGAATCACCTTTAATTCTTCGCGCTCTTTTGCCAAGCGCAACATAGTGCGTATGAAATTACCACCATCCCCATAAACCCAGCTGGTTCTGAAAATAGCAAATTGACCTTTTGATGAATTTGCAAATACCTTTTCTATCGACTCTTCACCGGCAGCCTTACTCTTGCCATAAATACCTAATGGGTTGCGAATGTCGTCTTCAACATAGAAACCATCCTTAGCCCCATCAAATACATAGTCTGTGGAGTAGTGAAGAAAAGTAGCATTATTTTCTGCAGCATAGCGCGCCATTAATTCGGGGGCTTTTGCATTTACCGCATAAGCCAAATCAACCTCAGTTTCTGCTTTGTCGACTGCTGTGTAAGCAGACGCATTAATGATGAGGTCTGCCTTAGCTGCATTGAGTTGCGCAAGTACTTCCTCTTCTTTACTGAGGTCGCACTCTGCTCTACCGAGATAAGTTATATCCAGATTTGCAGAGGCTGGAAGTTGGTCAAATAAAGCTTTGAATGCTTTACCCAGCTGACCATCTTTTCCGAAAACTAAAATATTCACGCAGTTATTTAATCTCAGTATTTACGGTTAGTTGTACTGTTTTTGCAGCCAGTCACGATAAGACCCGCTCACTACGCCATCGATCCAGACAGGATTATCCAGATACCATTGCACTGTTTTACGAATACCTGTTTCAAAGGTCTCGGCTGGCTTCCAGCCTAACTCGCGCTCCACCTTGGTGGCATCAATTGCATAACGGCGATCATGGCCTGGGCGATCTTTTACGTAGGTGATTTGATCAACATAGGGCTTGCCATCTGCGCGGGGCTTAAGCTCATCCAAAATGGCGCAAATAGTTTTCACCACATCGATATTGGCCTTTTCATTCCAACCGCCGATGTTGTAAGTCTCGCCCAATTTGCCTTTAGCTAACACTTCACGAATAGCTGAGCAATGGTCGCCCACATAGAGCCAATCACGAATCTGTTGACCATCGCCATAAATAGGTAATGGCTTGCTATTGAGCGCATTCAATATCACCAAAGGAATTAATTTTTCTGGAAAGTGATAAGGGCCATAGTTATTAGAACAATTGGTGGTTACTACTGGGAACCCATACGTATGAAACCAAGCGCGCACCAAATGATCTGAAGCAGCCTTAGATGCCGAGTAAGGACTATTGGGCTCATATGAATTTGTTTCCGTAAACGCCGGATCGCTTAAAGATAAGGATCCATAGACTTCATCAGTTGATACATGATGAAAACGGAATTCTTCTTTAGCTGTTCCTTCAAGAGCATTCCAATACTCACGAGCACACTCTAATAAGTTGAATGTACCCACAATATTGGTTTCCACAAAATCTGCAGGCCCATGAATAGATCGATCCACATGACTCTCTGCAGCGAAATTCACAATGGCGCGCGGCTTATGTTCTTTGAATAATTTAGTAACTAATTCTTTGTCGCCAATATCACCATGCACAAATACATGGCGGGCATCATTCTTAAGAGAATCCAGTGTTGCCAGGTTCCCGGCATAAGTTAATTTATCTAAATTAACAATTCCCTCTGCCTTCGGATCGGCCAGCCAATCCAAAACAAAGTTACCGCCGATAAATCCCGCGCCACCCGTCACTAAAATCATGTAACCCCCAAAACCCAGAATGAAGTTATAGAGCCTTTAAATGCTCAACTGACCTCAATGATACCAACTCATCAATCTGAGATTTGGGCGTTTTCGAGACGGTTTTCAAGGTAGTTATTACAATTGAATACTTCATATAGGCATCTAGAAAGTAAGGTATTTATGACCGCAATCAGAGTATCGGCTGTAGGGGTGCCCAGCGACTATAAAACCAGCCTTGTACCTGCCATATGCCATAACCTCGGCTATCAAATTGAATGGGTTGAGCCCAAGGAATGTGATTTGATGATCATCGGATCATTTCATAATTTTGGTAAAAAGAAGTTAGCCTGGTGCCCTAAACCTCTGAGACCCTTGGTTAGTAGCATAGATAATGGGATTCAAAAAATTATCCCCACTTCAAATAAGCAACCTTTAATCCTTTTCCAGACTGGCGAGAATCTTCGGCATGATTTTGTGTCCAATGACTATGCGCTCACTTTTGATCTGGGGATTTCCAGCCCTCATCACTTCCGCATGCCTTACTGGATGGAAGTTGCCGACTGGTCATCAGAGGGAGTGACTGGCAACACCAACCCCAGATATGGCAAGTTGCTCGATGTCGATCGCCTCCTGCAGCCGCTTGGTAATGACTTTCTGATGCGCCCGCAAAAGGCAGCGATATTTGCTTCACACCTCAGAGAGCCTAGGGGCACCCTATTAAATGCCGTTAAGAATCAAATCGAGGTGGTGGAGTTTGGAAAATCATTTAATCCAAATATTAAAAACCATTCTGAAAGCGGCTTGATTAAGTTTGATGAATTGCAAGCATTCGCCTTTAACTTATGCCCTGAAAATGGCATGCACCCTGGTTACTACACCGAGAAAATTCCAGAAGCGTTTATGGCCGGATGCCTACCCATTACCTGGGCTGATGAAAATGTAAAGGCAGACTTTAATCCACAAGCATTTATTAATTTAGCGCCAATGTCAGCAGAGCACTTCGCTGAACTAGGTCAGATACTGCATTCGAAAAGCAAGCTTGCTCAGTATGCAGAGCAGCCCTTGCTATTACAAAGGCCTTCACTTGATCCCCTAAAAAGCTACCTAAAGAACCTTATTCAGACAGCCCTTAGTTAACAAGGATCTGACGATGGCTGTTAATTTAATAGCGGTTGATTTTTTTATTTTGGAAACCAGGGATCTTTGCTCAGCACCCTATCAAGCGCCCGGGCAACCGATCTCCATCGCTTGCGCAAACCTTTAACAGGAGAGCGCTCAGAGCGATCAGCAATAGTCGATTTAGCACGAGTGATATCCACTGGATATGGACGAATTGCTAAAAACTCCAAGCCATGCTTTTGATGGTGCTCGAGAAAATGATCAACGGGCTCATAAATATCCGTGGAATTCTGAATTAACTGCCTCGCTATCTCCGGCTTTAATAGGTATGCGGTTGCGCCGACAGCATCGCCTTCATTTCTAACAAATGCTACGCCTGATTTTTCAAACAAGATCTTGCAGGGAACCTCATATAAACCCTGCAGCCTGAGGAAATTCCAGCAATCATCTGCCTCAAGAATGGTGCCGAGCAGACCCTCAAAATTGGGAGCTAGAACAAAATCATCTTCTAAAACCAGGGTGGGTGCATTCTCACTTACACAACGCTTCCATGCCTCTTTATGAGAGAGATAGCAACCAATCTCATTGGGGGTTAATGCATAACCCTGCAGTCTTTTCACTTTAGCTGGCTTGTATTCAATTGGTCCTGAAGTCAAAGCAGAGCCATCAATCGCATCCAGAAAAGACCAGGGTAAAGAAATTTTTTGCATTTCTTTCTCAACCTGTTTCCTGCGATCAAGTGATCTTTGCAATGAAATAACAAAAATTTTGATATTTAAAGGTGCTGACATGAATTAGAGGTAACTCTGTAAATAACGGCCGAAACGTTTGATGCGGCGAAGGGTAAGGGAGGCGAATGACTTAGTAGACCCACCAAAGTCCATTCCAGAATCCCAATTTGATTGATAGATCACGCCCAAGTAATTTTCTTTTAATTTACCCTCTAACTCGCCTGTTCTGCGCAGCAGATAGTACTGCCAATCATAGTAATAAATCCTAAATAATTGCTCGATTGGATACAAAGGGATCGCACGGAAGTTTAATAAAGCCTCAAGATATAACAGGGT
>CANCPL010000082.1:0-7385 GCA_947380065.1 Burkholderiaceae bacterium
CTTGGATGCTGACAGTAGATTATTCTCACAAGATTTTAGAGCTGCAGAAAGATTATTTGCGCAGCTCGTTCAGGTTGCAGGACGGGCTGGACGCTCAAATAAGGATGGCGAAGCAGGCGGCGCTATTTATATTGAAACCCAATTTCCTGAGGCGGCCGTTTTTCAGTTTTTATTGCGCCATGATGTAGATGGTTTTTTAACCTTTACTGCAAATGAAAGAAAAGAGGCGGGCCTTCCCCCTTTTGCATATCAAGCTTTGATACACGCAGAGGCAAAAGTCTTGGATAAAGCAATACAATTTTTAAATGGTCTGAAAGGGTATATAAAGGCCCAAGGCCATATATTGAATGGGCTCAGGGTCTACGATCCAGTTCCAAAAGCGGTTATGCGAGTAGCGGGTTCAGAGAGGGCCCAACTTTTGGTGGAGTGCGAGGATCGTAAGAATCTTCAAGAAATCTTAGAGGTTATGGATCGATATTTGCGAGAAATCTCTCAGGGGCGCATTAGCAAGGAGGGACGCATTCGTTGGTTAATTGAGCGCGACCCCATTGCCATCTAATTTTTAGGCACCAGGACCAGAGCTATATTTTTCTAGGCTTAAGAGTAGACTTAATTCAGATCTAAGAGTCTCATCTGAGGTTGGCTTAATTTTGAATAGCCAAACGCCATACGGCTTTTCATTTACGAGCTCGGGGGATGTATCCACTTCTTCATTGAGCGTAACAATTTCTCCGCTTACTGGGGCATGAATATCACTAGCTGCCTTAACAGACTCTATGACGGCAATAGCTTCGCCCTGCTTTACTTGTTGACCAATCTTAGGCGCTTGAAAAAACATGACATCACCCAGTGCTTCTTGCGCATGATTGCTAATACCAACCCATACCAACCCATCATCTTCCTGGTCAGCCCATTCATGGGTTTCTGCAAATTTAAATGTATCTTGGCTATTCATTGTTTTATCCTTTAGAGATATTTTATGCCGACTCCCATAAACTAGCTTTCCTCAAATGATTCATAGAACCGCTTTGTATGTATGCCAATTAAATTAGGAATTGTTCCCGTTACTCCCTACGAGCAAAACTGCTCGATCTTAGTTTGCCAAGAGACCTCAGATGCAGCTGTTGTCGATCCCGGCGGTGATATTGAAAAGATTCTCGAGGGCGTTAAGCAGATGGGCGGCAAGATTAAAAAGATCTTGTTAACCCACGGACACCTTGATCATTGCGCTGCTGCTAAAGATTTAGCTGATCAGTTGGGCGTGCCCATTGAGGGGCCGCAGGAAGACGAGCGTTTTTGGATTGATCAATTACCAGAGCAAACAGTACGATTTGGTTTTGGACATGCTAAAGTTTTTGAGCCTGACCGCTGGTTAAATAATGGTGATCATGTTCAGGTGGGTAAGGTTGATCTTGAAGTGTTTCATTGCCCAGGCCATACACCAGGTCATGTTGTATTTTTTGACAAAGAAGATCGTCTAGCAATTGTTGGAGATGTTTTGTTTGCCGGTTCGATTGGTAGAACAGATTTCCCGCGCGGCAATCATGCAGACCTAATCAATGCCATTAAAACGAAATTGTGGCCCTTAGGCGATGACGTGCAATTTGTTCCTGGACACGGTCCAATGTCGACGTTCGGCAGAGAACGAAAAACTAACCCCTACGTTGGGGATGGCGCTTAAATTTTTTGCTTCAGGTGAAATTAGGTTTTTGCTGAACCGGTGCGATGGGTGCGGTTGTATAAACAGCTGGCGCAGATCCAGCGTTGCTTGCGATTGCTTGTTGGAATCCATGTGCCACCCTCAAGTCGTTTTTCACGGCTGCAAGAAGAGCAAAATTTTAGGCTCTGGGAGGTGTCTTGGGTAGCTGCTGGAGTTGATGTAGTCATGGGCAATCCGGGTAAGGCAAATCTATACAGAGGATCTATTTTACCCGTTTTGTCCCATTGGAGCTGGGCTGAGCACAACCCGGACTGAATCGGCCATTTTATTGCCGTCAAAGTCGAGCCAAGCTTTGTTCTCAAAGTCATAGAGCTTGCACTTACGCGCGGTATCGAAATACCATTCCCAAGAGAACTTTTGCACAAAAATACGCTCTGGAAGGATGGTTTCCAGGGTTGTTTGGGCCTCTTCGAGGCGATAAAGCGGCACGCTCATGTCCACATGGTGGGCGGTGTGCTCCATGATGTGGTGCATCAATTTGCCCCAAATCCAGTTAAAAGTCAGATGAACCGTTGTTGAAACAAATGGCTGGGCGCGCAACCACTCAGATTTCTTGTCATACCAAGAAACCTTTGGATGGGTGTGATGTACGTAGACCACAAAACCAATCATGCCGTTCCAGAACAAGAATGGAATCGCAAATCCCGTGATTAATCCGAGCCAAACAGATTGTCCAGTAGCGATGGCGCCGGCAATGAGGCAGCCGATCCAAATAATTGCAAATGCAGTAACGAGCAGATTGTCTTTTAAGAAGATAGGACGATCGCCGGGTTTATTTTTGGCGTTTGGAAAGTATTCACGTCTCCACCAAATTTCAATGAGATAGTAAAAAACGGGCCCCCATCCACTGCGATAAAGGCGCTCTAAAGCCTTACGCCATGGAGGAAGCGCGTCATATTCTGATTTTGATAAAGGTGCCCAAACAAAGTCAAAGCCCTTTAGATTAGTTTGACCATGATGCACAACGTTGTGACCAACATCCCACAAACTATATGGTGTGAGAGATGGTAAGAACGCAATTCGACCTAGCACTTTGTTAAGTTCGCGATTAGGTGTGTAACTTTGATGGCAAGCATCGTGGCCCAAAATAAAGATGCGACCCGTTACAAAGCCAGCAATAAGGCCAAAAACAACTTTAAGCAGAATGCTCTCTACGAAGATCGTTCCTGCAATGCAAGCTAACCATAGAAAGGCGTCGATCGCCAAGAGTAAGATTGCGCGCCCAGTTTCTCCTTGTGCCATCGGGATTAGCCAGCTTCGAATGATTTTTCGATGCGGTAATGGAGCCTCTGGTGGCAAAGGATTGGTTAGGGAGGGCTCTGAAAGGGCTGTATTTAGATGTGTAGACACGATAAGAATCAATAAGTTAGAAGGAAATGATAGCGGTTTTCGTGATTTTCCGCATGATGTACGTCAAAAACCCCTTGAATTTTGGCGCGCCCGGCAGGAATCGAACCTGCGACCCTTGGCTTCGGAGGCCAATACTCTATCCACTGAGCTACGGGCGCTAGTTAAAAGCTAGCTACCCCACCATTGTAAGTGTCTATATCCCTACTCTCTAGTTATAATCTTGGCAAACAACTCTAAAACCCGTCAAACGATAAATTCTTATGAGCAACGAGCACGGAAGTCTGATTAAGTCCCCAAAACAACTCATCATCATGGTGTTTGCAAGCTTTTTTGTGCCACTGATCATTATTTTGTTATTAATGGTCTTTGTGAACAACGGCAAGCGTACAGATTCATTGGCCTCAGCAGATCAAATCATTAAGCCGGTAGCTCAGCTTAATTTTAAAGATGCTAGTGAGCCTGCTGCCCCTGCCGCCGCAAAATAAGTCTTCGACCCATGCCTAAAAGCTGGCGGTATGCCAGCTTTTTTATTTCTATTTATTCATTCTTTGCGTCTAAGGCAACTTGGTAGGCCTCTTTTTTGGTGAGACCTAATGTTTGCGAAAGAACGGCAGCGATTTCTTTGCTGCTTAGATAAGGGCTCAGGGCGTCTGCCCACAATAGCAGAGATGAATGTTCTGGGGTCTCATCGCTATTGGATGATCGACCCGCTACCACAATAACAAACTCGCCCTTAAGGCTCTCAGCCACCTCAAGCCAGTTGGCAACATCTTGGGCTTGGAGCGATACAAGCTGCTCAAATTTTTTGGTTAACTCGCGGCAGACTAGAAGCTGACGATCAGACTCTAAATTTTTTGCAAGCAAAGTAAGTGTTTCTTTAATGTGGTGTGGCGACTCAAAAAAGAGGCTTGCTTTTTTACTGCTAGAAATATCCTGCATAAGAGCATCTCGCTCTTTGGTTTTATTGGGCCAGAAACCTAAAAATTGAAAGCGCCCTTCGGAGTTATGCATCACAGAGCCTGCAGCGGAGATCGCGCTTGAGACTGCACTTGCTCCAGGAATGGGGATGACTCTTAAGCCCGCTTTTTGAACCTCATTTACCAGTCTTGCACCGGGGTCTGAGACTCCTGGCGTTCCTGCATCCGAAATGTATGCCCAACGCTCATTGTTAGAAAGATGTTGGATAACAGTTTGTGCGCCGCTAATTTCATTGTGTTCATGCAGTGCCAAACATTTTTTATGAATGCCAAATTGCTGTAGTAATGCTGCGCTATGTCTAGTGTCTTCACAGGCAATCCCATCGACCGCATTTAAAACATGCAGGGCGCGCAAGGTAATGTCGCCTAAATTGCCGATGGGCGTAGCAACCATGTAAAGCGCCCCAGCAGGCAAATCCTGCTGTTTTAAAAAATCGAATGAGCTAAGTTTCATAGGGGCTGCCTGAGAAAAGTTGAATAATGACTAAGAGGATACGTTGCTTTTGAGATATGCTGATTGCTACTGAAATTGGGGCGTCTTTGGCGCATAATATTGCTATGGAAAAAGAGATTAACGAACGTTTGCGTAAGCGTGCCTCCCAGCATTTTTTGGATAGTATTGCTGTTAAACAAGAGGCAGAAAAATTACTGCCAGTGTCTGTTGCTAGGGGCGTATTGGCAATGGTGGACTGTTTGCGTGCAGGCGGCAAGGTAATGGCTTGTGGCAACGGCGGATCTGCGGCAGATGCTCAGCACTTTTCGGCGGAGCTTATTGGACGCTTTGAGAGAGAGCGCCAAGAGTTGGCGGCGATTGCCTTGACTACCGATACCTCAATTCTTACTGCTATTGGAAATGACTATAGCTACGATGAGATCTTTAGTAAGCAAGTTCGGGGTCTTGGAAAACGGGGCGACATTCTTTTGGGAATTTCCACTTCTGGTAATTCAAAGAATGTTGTTAAAGCAATTGAAGTTGCAAAAAATATGGGCATCAAAATTATTGCTCTTACCGGAAATGGTGGTGGAAAGATCGCTCAGCTATTAGATCAGGATGATATTCATTTGTGTGCACCATCAACACGTACCGCACGTATTCAAGAAACACACTTAGTTCTACTGCATGCCTTATGTGATGGTGTAGATCATGTGCTGCTCGACTAAAAATTATTGTCACCTCAATACAGAAAATACCAAAATGAAAATTTCATTCCTCAGAAGATTATTTTTCGCTATTCTCATTGCATCTCAGATGACAGGTTGTGCAGTAGTTGCAGTTGGTGGTGTGGCGGCAGGTGCAACGATAATGGCGGATCGACGTACCCCAGCGGTGCAGGCTATTGATAAGGGTATTGAGTTGGAGGCTGAAAATGCGTTAGCAAAACGATTTGGCGAAAACGCTCACATTAACGTCACTTCGTTTAACCAAAAAGTATTGCTGACTGGCGAAGTAAAGGATGCCGATATTAAGGGTGAAGCAGGAGCTTATGTAAACGCAATGAAGAATGCGCGCTCTGTCTTTAATGAGTTGATTATTGGACCTAACAGCACCTACACATCTCGCGCAAATGATTCTTATCTTGAGTCTAAGATCAAAACGCAAATGATTTTTACTGATCAACTGCCCTCAAACTCTATGGCTATAGTGGCTGAAGGAAGCAGCATATATCTCATGGGTATCTTGACTCAAAGCGAAGCAGACCTTGCTAAAAAAGTTGCAAGTAATACCACCGGCGTAAAGGATGTTTATGTCTACTTCGATATTATTTCTGTAGATGAAAAAAATCGTTTAGAAAAACAAGGTAAAGCTGATCAAACTCAACCTAATACTCCGCCAAAATTCCAATAATTGTTTATAGATTGGCGATGTTCAAAAAGCTAGCAACTGTAAAAATAGTTTTGTTTTTTGCGGTGCTTTCATCTTTGGTGACTGTTGCACATGCGAAGCTTGAGGATGAGAACGCATTCATAATTGCAAAGCAAAATGCTTGCTTGGGTTGTCATGCGGTTAATAAAAAAATTGTTGGACCAAGTTTTCAAGCGGTTGCTGAAAAATACAAGAGCGATACAAATGCTCAAGCGTATTTAAAAAATAAAATCTCTAAAGGAGGGTCTGGCTCTTGGGGTGTAGTGCCAATGCCGGCCAATACAAAATTAAGTGATTCAGATCTAACCACATTAAGTGGTTGGATATTACGCGGCGCACCCAACAAAAATTAATGGCGGGAATTAACGTGCAAGATCGGGTCTTCCAAAGAACCACCACCATGCTTGATTGGATCGCTTGAGGTTTTCTTTCAGGGCGTAATCCATACCAGCCCACTGCTCATTGGCGGCCTCTTCCACAATAGTTCCCGGATTTGCTGGGGGCAGCCTAAGGCAAGCATCTGCATCGCCGTAAGCGTACTCAACAGTCATCCCTGCCTTTTGTGCCAAATGCATCATTGCTTTGTTGTTAGCTAGGCAATGAACATAGAGGATCTCAATGCGTGTATTGCGTGAGTGCACTGCCGAGCGCTCCAAAAGAGCCGTACCCAAACCTTGAGAGCGCCCTTCTGGTAATACAGAAACCCCAAATTCAGCTGCTCTTGCCTTACCTTTATGCTCTGGCAAGTAGGCCAAATGGGCCATGCCAATAAGCTTCAGGTTTAAATCAAACACTCCAAAAATGACGTCTTTATTGAAATCAAGGCGCTCAACATAGTGGGATATAACTTCATCTGGCGTTTGTGTGCCAAAGCGTAAGCGTCTATCTTCATCATTAAGTTGCAATAAATGATTCAATATTTTTTGTCTATATCCGGCGTGAAGCTCGCGAACGGGTACAACCTGTCCAGCCCTATTTGGGCCTGAAGGTAAGTGACTGCTCGCATTTTTAATGTCCATATGAACATCTTAGCAGGAATGGTGGAAAGTTACAGGGTTTTCCCTTAGTTAATCGGAAATGGGCCAAAGCAGCATGAAAAATAGACTGTTTTTTTTGTCTTACTAGGGCTAAACCCTAAAAAAATCAATAATTTTCAAAAAAAGTTAAATTTATTTTCAAATCCTAGTGCGTTGTTTTTATTGGATTTATTTTAAAACTCAGAAAAATCTCAGTGTTTTTTAAGTAGAAGAGTACGAAAGGTGTTGACGACCCAGAAAAAGTGGGATATAGTCTCACCTCTCTGCTGAATGTTTTATGAAATACGAAACAAGTCAGCCCTCTTTAAAAATTAGTCAACCGATAATTGTGGGTACTAAGTGAAAGCATCAAGTCCTTCGGGACAGATGTAAATAAATAGTACTCATAGACAGTAAAAAGATTTGGTTTTATTACCAAGTCAATTTCTTGAATGAGT
>CANCPL010000083.1:0-7372 GCA_947380065.1 Burkholderiaceae bacterium
TCCTTGGATTATTTTTTCCAGGGGCGGGGACCGCCCATCACATGTAAGTGCAAGTGATAAACCTCCTGCCCACCATCCGCACCATTGTTCACCATCAACCTAAAGCCACCATCCTTACCAGGACGACAGCCTTGCTCTTTGGCAAGACGGGGTGCTAATTCCATCATTCTACCTAGCAAAGGGATATCTACGCTTTCCGCAGACTCCAACATGGGTATATGTTTTTTAGGAATCATTAAAAAATGGATTGGTGCTGCTGGGTTGATATCTTTAAATACGTAGATTTCCTCATCCTCATAAATCTTTTGGGAAGGAATCAAACCTTGTGAAATCTTGCAAAAAAGGCAATTAGGATCGTGTGACATGCTGATTCCGTAGTTATTTCGTAATTATTCTGGTGCTATACCGAGCTTATTCTTTACCGGCCGCTTTTCTAGCGGCCTTTTCTTCAATGCCCGAAGTTCCCAAACGACGATCGAGTTCAGCAATCACATCTTCCGGGCGTAAATTAAATTGGGACAGGGCAATCAGGCAATGGAACCATAAGTCGGCCATTTCGCCCACTAGCAACTTTTGCTGCTCAGGCGCCAAATTGGAGTTGCGCGCATCTTTTGCTGCCATCACTGCTTCAGTCGCTTCCTCGCCAATCTTTTTCAAGATTCCATCATCGCCCTTAGAAAAGAGTAAGGCGGTATAGGAGGTCTTGGGGTCTGCTTTACCCGCCTTAAACGCATCACGACGTTGATCCACTACATCGGCTAAATGGGTCAAAGCAGCATCTATTTTCTTCCCTGAATTAAGCATTTTGTCCATTAATATGTTTTTCAGACTATACAGTCCAATCCTCCACCTTTAGCTTCTTAATTCTTTTAAAGGCCTGATCATTCGTCACCAGAACTGCCCCAAGCTGAGAAGCATGTGCTGCAATTTGCATGTCTAGAGAGCCCAGTACATTACCGCTGGCCTCCAGCTCGGCTCTCAAAACACCATAATGCTCAGCCACATTAGTATCCCAAACCAAAACATCCACCCGCTTTAAAAACTCTTGTACGGCTACATGAAGGTTTCTTGCATTCGGCTTTTTTGCCAACCCATAGAGAATCTCACCTTCAGAAATTACCGATAAGCATAGTCTTTCCATCGGAAAGCTTGCAATTCTCCTACTTACTGCTGGATTTTTCTTAATGAGACTGCTGACGGTATTGGTATCCAGCATATATCTCATTACTCATTCACCCCGTCAAAAGGATCTCGCTCTTGCAGGGTTTGATTTCGATCTTCAGAGCTTAAGAAATCTGCCGGAACATCCGCACTCTCAAGCGCCAAGAAAAAACTATCCCAATTTTCAGGTCTTCTAGAAAGAATTAAATCACCAGTCTTGGCATCACGCCGAATAAACACTTCTTTTTCCTCAAAACGAAAGGCAGCGGGTAGGCGTATTGCCTGGCTGCGGCCATTCATGAAGATTTTTGCTGTAAGGCTCATTATTCTGGCTCCTTGGTATATATCAAAGTATATACCATTCTAAACCATCACAAGGCGTAAATAAAGGCTAAAAATAATTACTTAAGTCAGGCTTTGCTGATCTTGCGCCAATTTGAACTTACTGCATCCCATTCCCGAAAGAAACAACTATGCTCGCCCGTATGGCAAGCAATGCCATCTTTTTGCTCAACCAACAGCAAAATGGTGTCGCCGTCGCAATCTAAGCGGATTTCCTTTACTTTTTGGGTATGACCGGACTCTTCTCCCTTGTGCCATAACTTTTGTCTAGAGCGAGTCCAATAGACTGCCTTACCCAAACGCAAAGTTTCTAAAAGAGCATCTCGATTCATCCAGGCCATCATCAGCACATCACCGCTACCGACTTCCTGCGCAATGACCGGGACGAGACCTTGATCATTCCAGGTTACTGCCTCAAATAAAGATTGGTTTTGTGAGTTTTTATTCGTATCTGACATTTGTTCAATTTTGACAGAATTGTTGGGAGCCATCCAAATAAGCTTTCGTCCACGACTTAAGGAAATAACCCACCTAAGCACATGGACACTTCTCCCATTTGTGTGTATAATGTGTATAGAATTTATAATTCTTAGATGAATAGCAAAGAATTAATTAAAGCGTTAGAAAAAAATGGTTGGGTGTTACGAAACTCAAAAGGCTCTCATCATGTTTTTAATCATCCCCTGAGGGCTGGGCAAATTACCGTTCCTCACCCCAAAAAGGATTTAGGGGTTGGATTAGTTCAAAAGCTACTGAAACAAGCAGGAATTAAATAGGGGTATCACAATGAAATATCCAATTGCGATTGAGCCGGGTAACGATAAGTTGGCATGGGGTGTAATAGTTCCTGATTTGCCAGGATGTTTTTCAGCCGCAGATAGCGGAATCGATGAGGCTATTGAAAATACTAAAGAAGCTATTGAGATTTGGATTGAGTCAGCTTTAGATGCTGGCGAAGATATACCGAAGCCCAGCCCCATTACCGATCTACAGAAGAAGAAAGATTTCAAGGGATACATCTGGGCAATTGCTGAGATTGACCCGGCCTTACTATCAGACGAAATCGAGAGGGTAAATATCTCTTTGCCAAAAAGAGTCTTAGCAAGATTAGATGCCAAGGCGAAATCAGCCGGCGAGAATCGATCTGCTTTTATTGCCCATATGGCGATCAGCGCTTAAAAACTCTGATTAAATCCGAACCGGAATTCCTTGAGCGGCCATATATTCTTTTGCCTGACCTACGCTGTACTCACCATAGTGAAAAATACTAGCAGCCAAAACGGCATCTGCATGCCCCTTAGTGATGCCATCGACTAAATGCTGCAAATTACCAACGCCACCCGAAGCAATCACTGGTACAGGAACTGCATCACTGACGGCGGCTGTTAAAGGTAAGTCAAAGCCGTTTTTACTGCCATCACGATTCATACTGGTCAATAGAATTTCACCAGCGCCGCGCTTGGCAACCTCCTTGGCCCACTCGACTACATCCATACCTGTAGCCGTTCTGCCACCATGGGTAAACACCTCCCAGTTACCAGCCTCTGTTTGCTTGGCATCAATCGCCACCACAATGCATTGAGATCCGTAATATGCAGCGGCATCAGAAACTAAATCAGGATTAGCAACAGCGGAAGAATTCATACTCACCTTATCTGCGCCAGCATTCAATAGTCGCCGCACATCAGCAACAGCACGTACACCACCACCAACAGTCAAGGGAATAAATACTTGTGATGCCACATCTTCAATGATGTGCAAAATAAGATCGCGCCCATCAGATGTAGCAGTGATATCTAAGAAAGTGAGTTCGTCTGCGCCTTGTGTGTCATAACGCTTAGCGATTTCTACAGGGTCGCCTGCATCACGTAAGCCTACAAAATTCACACCCTTAACGACGCGCCCTGCAGTGACATCGAGGCAAGGAATAATTCGCTTGGTTAACACTAGATAATTTTCTTGGCGTATTTGAGCGTTAACTCATCGGCATATTTTTGAGCGGCAGCAAGATCCAAATCGCCAGCATAAATAGAACGGCCAGCTATCACACCCATCACGCCCTCTTCCTCCGCCTTACATAGCGCATCAATATCTTGATTATTGGAGAGTCCGCCACTTGCAATCACAGGTATACGAATTGCCCTAGCCAACTTCACCGTAGCATCAATATTTACACCCTTGAGCATGCCATCACGACCAATGTCGGTATATATGATGGCTTCTACACCCCAATCTTCAAATTTCTTAGCGAGGTCGAGCACTTCATGGCCTGTAATCTTGCTCCAGCCGTCAGTAGCTACCTTGCCATCACGCGCATCTAAGCCAACCATCACATGCCCTGGGAACGCAGTACAGGCGTCTTGCACAAAGCCCGGATTCTTCACTGCCGCAGTACCAATAATGACTGTGCTGACGCCGTCATCTAACAAACGCTCAATGGTTTCAAGATCACGAATCCCGCCACCCAATTGAACGGGGATATCATCGCCAACCGCTTTGAGAATTGATTTAATTGCGGACTCATTTTTGAGCTTGCCAGCAAATGCGCCATTGAGATCAACTAAATGCAGACGTCGCGCGCCTTTGCTAATCCAATGCGCCGCCATTGCACCGGGGTCTTCAGAAAAAACTGTGGCTCTATCCATATCACCTTGTTCGAGTCGAACACAGTGGCCGTCTTTTAGATCAATTGCGGGAATCAGCAGCATAGCAAAGAGTAATGAAATTAATTAAGGTTGCCAAGAAACAAAGTTTTTATAAAGCTTTAATCCGTATTCTGCACTTTTTTCTGGATGGAATTGTGTAGCGAAAATATTATCTCGGCTCACCGCAGAAGTAAACCAGGCGCCATATTCAGTAGAGCCAGCAATGTCTTCATTACGCTGCGGCACAACGTAGTAACTATGTACAAAATAAAAGCTCGTCAAATCTGGAATGCCATCCCAAAGTGGGTGCTTACAATCTTGGCGCACTTGATTCCAGCCCATATGGGGTACTTTATAGGCAGACCCATCAGGCTGAGTCTTACCCGCCAAATCAAAACGACGCACCTCCCCAGGAATCAAACCCAAACACGGGGTCCATTGATCGCTTCCGCTGGTGCGTACTTCCGCGCTTTGATCAAATAACATTTGCTCACCAACGCAAACACCTAAAAGGGGTTTGTTTTTAGATGCCTCTAGTAAAGCCTCCAATAGGCCAGATTCCTCAAGGTGTTTCATGCAGTCGGGCATAGCGCCTTGACCTGGAAGCACCACGCGATCGGCCGAACGAATCTCTTCTGGATGATGCGCGATCAATACAGTGTCATTGGGTGCGACATGATGAAATGCCTGATACACAGAACGAAGGTTGCCCATTCCATAATCTACGATCGCAATGGTTTGCGCCAAAATATAGCCTATCTTTGCTGTTATCTAATTGGCAACTAGAAGATCTAGATTAGAGGCTGCCTTTAGTTGAAGGAATGGAGCCAGAAGCACGAGGGTCGACAGCCAAAGCCATGCGCAATGCACGGCCAAAAGCCTTAAATACAGTTTCGATCTGATGATGCGCATTAATACCGCGCAAATTATCAATATGCAAAGTTACTCCGGCATGGTTCACAAAACCACGAAAGAACTCGATGCTGAGATCGACATCAAAGTCACCTACACGAGCACGGGTAAACGGAACGTTAAATTCCAAGCCTGGACGACCCGAGAAATCAATCACAACACGAGAAAGGGTTTCATCGAGAGGAACGTAAGAATGGCCATATCGAGTAATGCCAGCCTTATCTCCAACCGCTTTTGCAAATGCTTGGCCTAGGGTGATTCCCACATCCTCAACGGTGTGGTGATCATCGATATGGGTATCTCCATTGGCAACCACTTTAAGGTCGATCATGCCGTGACGGGCAATTTGATCCAACATGTGGTCGAGGAAAGGAACACCAGAGGCTAGTTCAGCCTTGCCAGTACCATCTAAATTGATGGAAATCTGAATTTTGGTTTCCGAAGTGTTTCGGGTAACGTCGGCTTGCCGCATGCTTCATTGCGCCGCGAGGCGAAGTGTTGATTGAAGCCCCATAATATCATTCCTAGAGAAGATTTAAATATCGATATTGCCGCACTTTCATCCTGTTTTTTGACCTGAGAACCCTCATGAGCCGTTTTTGGAGCCCCGTTGTTAAAACCTTAACCCCTTATGTTCCTGGGGAACAACCGCAGATGCAGCGGCTGGTCAAACTCAATACCAATGAAAGTCCTTATGACCCATCACCAAAAGCGCTTGTTGCTATTGAAAGTCAAAATAACTCAGATTTACGCCTCTACCCCGACCCAGAAGGCGCGGCCCTCAAACAAGCCATCGCCAAATTACATGGCTTAGACCCAAAACAGGTCTTTTTAGGTAACGGCTCAGATGAGGTTTTGGCTCACGTATTTGCTGGGCTACTCAAACAAAGCAAACCTGTACATTTTCCGGACATTACCTATAGCTTCTATCCCGTCTACTGCAAGCTATTTGGGATTGACTATAAAACTGTAGCCCTAGGCGATCAATTTGATATCAGCATTGCTGACTACAAAGTGCCTAATGGTGGAATTATTTTCCCCAACCCCAATGCACCAACTGGCAGATCTATCCCTCGCTCAGAAATTGAAGCGCTACTCTCGCACAATAAAGATTCTGTGGTGGTCATTGATGAAGCCTATGTAGATTACGGAACTGAGTCTTGCATTCCACTATTGCGTGGCAATGCTTGCCCAGAAAATCTTTTAGTCGTGCATACACTCTCCAAATCGCGCGCCCTCGCTGGTCTGCGTGTTGGCTTTGCTGTGGGTCACCCAGATTTGATTGAAGGATTAGAGCGAGTAAAAAATAGCTTCAACTCTTACCCACTCGGACGTCTTGCTCAAGCCGGCGCCATAGCAGCCATTGAAGATCAGGCGCACCTTGAGAAAACTGCTAACAAGGTTATCCAAACCCGCACTACCTTAGTCGCAGAACTGAGTGCTTTGGGATTTGAAACTCTACCTTCGACCGCAAACTTTATTTTTACTCGCCATCCAAAGCATTCTGGAGCAAAGCTCTATCAAGCACTTCGAGATCGAGGCATCATCGTGCGTCACTTTAAATCTGACCGCATAGAAGATTTCTTGCGCATTACGATCGGCACAGATGAACAAAGCAGCGAACTTGTCGCTGCTTTAAAAGAAATTCTGAATTCAGTTTTTAAGAGGTAAGGTTGAACTTACTTCTTGAGGCGCATCTCAGCTGCACGAGCATGAGCTTGCAAGCCCTCGCCGTGCGCTAGCGTACTGGCAACAGTACCCAAGGTTTGAGCACCGGCCTCGCTTACCTCAATCATGCTCGAGCGCTTGATGAAGTCATATACACCCAATGGCGAAGAGAATCGCGCAGTACGTGCAGTCGGTAAAACGTGATTAGGGCCAGCGCAATAATCACCCAATGATTCGCTCGTGTAGTTGCCCATAAAGATAGCGCCGGCGTGACGAATCTGATCAGCCCACACCCGTGGATCAGCAGCACAAATCTCTAAATGCTCGGCAGCAATCGCGTTAGCAATCTCACATGCTTCTGACATGTCTTTTACTTGAATTAGTAAGGCGCGATTTGTGAGTGAAGCTTCAATCACCTTTGCTCTTGGCATCTCAGGGAGTAACTTATTAATACTTGCCTGAACCTGCTCAATAAATGCAGTATCAGGACAAAGTAAAATCGATTGCGCTTGCTCATCGTGCTCAGCCTGAGAAAACAAGTCCATGGCAACCCAGTCTGGATTGCTAGAACCATCACATAGCACCAAAATTTCAGATGGGCCTGCAATCATATCGATGCCCACAATGCCAAACACCCTACGCTT
>CANCPL010000084.1:0-7321 GCA_947380065.1 Burkholderiaceae bacterium
GTTGCCACCATCACCTTGAATCGTCCCGAAGTATTAAACGCATTGAATGATCAGCTCATGGAAGAGCTCGGCGCAGCGTTATTGGCTTTTGATGCAGACGACAATATTGGTTGCATGATTGTTACAGGTAGTGAAAAAGCATTTGCTGCGGGAGCAGATATTGCTTCAATGGCCAAGTATGGTTTAAAGGATGTCTATCGCGGGGATTTTATTACTCGCAACTGGGAAGAGATTAAAAAAGTTCGCAAGCCTGTAATAGCTGCAGTCTCTGGTTATGCACTTGGCGGAGGTTGTGAGTTGGCCATGATGTGTGACACGATTATGGCGGCTGATAATGCTAAATTTGCACAGCCTGAAGTCAAGCTGGGTATTATCCCAGGCGCTGGTGGCACGCAACGTTTACCTCGCGCGGTGTCAAAAGCAAAGGCTATGGATCTGGCATTGACGGGTCGCATGATGGATGCTGCTGAAGCCGAGCGCTCAGGTTTAGTTGCACGCATCTTCCCGCAAGCAGACTTACTAAAAGAAGTTAAGGCAATCGCTAAGGGAATTGCAGATATGCCTTTATTGACTGCGATGATGGTGAAAGAAAGTATCAACACCGCTTATGAAACCACTTTATCTGAAGGTATCCATTTTGAACGCCGTCTCTTCCATGCTTGCTTTGGAATGAACGATCAAAAAGAAGGTATGGCTGCGTTTATGGAAAAACGCCCAGCCAAATTTACAAATTCTTAAGTACAGCGATTCAAAAGAATTTAATTTTTTTCTAGAAAGCGTTGAGCTAGTTTGACCCAATAGCTCACGCCTACTGGAATCAAAGAATCATTAAAGTCGTAAGAAGGATTGTGCAAGTGGCATGGGCCCATGCCATGACCCACAGAGCGATGATCACCATCGCCATTGCCTAAAAATACATAGCAACCCGGTTTTTCAAGCAACATAAACGCAAAGTCTTCAGCGCCCATTGTTGGGTCGATAGAGCTATTTACGTTCTGCTCACCAACCAATTCACTCATGACTTCGGTGGCAAATTTCACTTCATTTGCATGATTGATGAGTGGTGGGTAATTTCTGGAGAAGGTAATTTCAGCTTGGCAATCAAATGCGCCTGCAACATTGTGGGCGATTTCTCGAAGGCGCTGTTCAATCAGGTTTAAGACATCAATAGTAAATGTACGGACAGTGCCACCGATGAAGGCGCTATCCGGAATGACATTGCTAGTTTCACCCGCATGAAATTGCGTAATCGATAAAACTGCGGCATCTACAGGACGCTTGTTACGCGTGATGATGCTTTGTAATGCAAGCACTACTTGTGCGCCAGCAAATACAGGATCTGCACTGTTATGGGGTAGGGCAGCATGCCCCCCTTTACCTGTGATAGTGATTTCAAAAGTATTACTAGAGGCCATCATAGGGCCAGAGGTGACGCCGAAGTGGCCTGCTTCAAAACCAGGCCAATTATGCAAACCAAATACCGCATCACATAGAAACTCTTTAAAGAGGCCATCTTTAATCATTTCATGCGCGCCGGCACCACCTTCTTCAGCTGGCTGGAAAATAAAAATTACCGTGCCTTTGAAGTCGCGATGATTTGATAAATATTGTGCAGCTCCCAGGAGCATCGCAGTATGTCCATCATGTCCGCACGCATGCATCTTTCCAGGATTTTTTGAGGCATGAGCAAAGTTGTTGTGCTCTTGCAATGGCAGCGCGTCCATATCAGCACGTAAACCAATCATTTTTCCTGGGCCTAAGTCACCATCTAATCGACCAACGACGCCAGTTTTACCCATACCGCGGTAAACAGTAATTCCCCAGCTAGAAAGTGCTTCTGCTACCAGATCAGCCGTGCGATTTTCTTCGAAGCGTAATTCAGGATGCGCATGAATATTGCGTCGAATTTCTTGAATAGATTCTGTGGAGTTAGTAATTTCAGGGATTAAATGCATCCCTTCATCTTATCCGAAAGTCTTTTGATATGTCTTTCAAAAACAGCTAACGCGTGTTATTCCCGAGGCAATTGAATGTGCTTTGCAGCAAAAGTGAGGGCTTCGATGGAATAAGGGCTATTAATGGCTTTTTGAAGTGCTTTTGGGAGGGTTGGAATGAGACCCAAGAAAGGGGCATCAATTCTGGCTTGCAGGGTCTGCCGGTTTTCTTCAAGAAGTGGCATTTCTGTAGATAGGGCATTGGCTACCCAGCCAGCAACATTTAAATTACGCGCTCTGATTGCTTCATACGTAAGAAGGGCATGATTGATGCAGCCTAACTTCATACCCACTACAAGGATGATGGGTAATTTAACTTCTTTTGCAAAAGTAGCTAAATCTTCCACATCATTTAAGGGGATGAGTAAACCGCCGGCACCCTCAACTACAACGCAATCTGCACGCCTTTGAATATTCTGAAATGCATCAGTAAGCACACCCATTTCAAGCTTTAATCCTTGACTCGCTGCCACGAGATGAGGGGCGGCAGGCTGATCCAGTACATAAGGACACAAACTTAACTCGTTGGAACTAGGATCAGAGGCGATGCGCAGGGTTTCTAGATCCTCATTCAGAGTCTCGCCTTTTGCATCACGATAGGTACCGGCAACTACAGGCTTAAAGCCAATCACTTTGATTCCTTGCGCGCGTAATTTTAGAATCAGCGCGCCGCTGACTAAAGTTTTCCCAACCTCTGTGTCGGTACCCGTAACAAAGAAGCCATTGGGCTTAATCATGGACTACCTTTTCATTTACCTCATGCTCAATTGTTTTTAAGGCGGTGATTAAGTGACGCAAATCTGATTCGCTGTGATTGGCAGAAAATGTAATACGCAATCTTGCGCTTCCATTTGGTACGGTAGGCGGACGAATGGCTGGAATCCAATAGCCTGCCTCATCTAACAACTTGGAGGCAAGTAAGGCATTAGCATTGCTGCCCAAAATGACCGGCTGAATGGCAGTGCAAGAGGGAACTTTTTCCCATTGAGAAAAATGCATTTCATCATGCCAGATGCGAATGAGTTTATTAAGTTGAGTGCGACGATTACGGCCCTCATCCCCCCCAATGATTTCCAGACTCTTTAAAAGAGTGTGCGCTATTGCTGGCGGCGTTGCTGTACTGTAAATAAAAGGGCGACCTTTTTGAATTAGCCATTCAATGAAGGTTTCTTGTGCGCAAACAAAAGCACCGCTGACGCCAGCAGCCTTTCCAAGCGTGCCGATATAGATGATCCGATCGGAGCAGATATTTTCTTGCTCCAAAATACCGTGGCCTAACTTTCCCAAAACTCCAAATCCATGAGCATCATCTACTAATAACAGCGCGTCGAATTGCTCAGCAAGCATTAATAATTCTTTCACTGGAGCAAGGTCGCCATCCATACTAAAGACACCATCAAGAACAATTATCTTTAGAGGATTTTGATCCGCTTTCAGTAAATTGCTGAATGAGTCAATTTGGGTGTGATCGAATAGGGTGACACTTGCTTGAGTTTGGGCTGCTGCTAAACGAATGCCATCTATTAGAGATGCATGATTTAACTTTGCTGAATAAATGCTTGTGGATTTTTGTGGCGCAAGTCTTGCTAGGGCTGTGATAGCGGTGAGGTTGGCGAGATAGCCAGTGCTAAAAAATAGGGCACGCGCATTTGGGATATATTGCTTTTGAAAAGAGGCCAATTCTTTTTCAAGCAGCTCATGAGCCATGCTATGCCCGCTGATAAGATGCGAGGCTCCGCTACCTACCCCGTACTTTTTTCCACCTTCAGCAAGTGCTTTGATTAGCTCGGGATGATTCGCAAGCCCTAAGTAGTCGTTGCTACAAAATGCCTTTAACTCACGCCCATCAACGAAAGATTTGGTATCGCATGGAGACTCTGTTGCCCGGAGTTTTCGCTTTAGTAATTGCAACTCTAGATCTGCAATTTGCTCTTGGGCAAAAAATAAGGCCTTAAAGGCGTTCTTGGAGCTTGTCATGTCAAGGTCTTCTCAAGAGCGAGTTGTACCGAGTTACCTAATTGAATGGCATCTTCTGGTGACAAAATATACGGAGGCATGACATAGATAGTGTTGCCGATGGGCCTGATTAATACACCTTGCTCTAAACTATTTGCAAACATCTCACGTGCAAAAGTTTTGGGATTGATCAAATAAGCATTCTTAACATCAAATGCCAGAATCATGCCTTGTTGACGCCAGTGCTCAATGCGTGAATCAGCCTTTGCCCATGCAAATGCCTTCGCCAAATCTTTTGAGCGCTCAATATTTTTTTCTAAGACTTTATCTGTTACGAAAATCTCTAGACAAGCTAGTGCAGCAGCACACGCTAATGGGTTGCCGGTATACGAGTGGGAATGTAAAAATCCTTGCTGTGTCTGATCGCCATAAAACGCTTGATAAATGGAGTCGGTAGTAAGACAAAGTGACAGCGGAAGATAGCCGCCGCTAATACCTTTTGAGAGCGTCAAGAAATCAGGCCAAATGCCAGCATGTTCACAGGCGAAAAATTTACCGCTTCGACCACAGCCCACAGCAATCTCATCAGCAATGAGATGGACTTCATAGCGATCACATAGCTCTCTTACTAGACGAAGGTATTCGGGTGAGTGCATTGCCATTTGTCCAGCACACTGCACTAAGGGCTCCACAATGATGGCTGAAATATGTTGATGCTCTCTTGCAAATAATTCTTCTAGCTGTTTGGCCGCATATTTTGCTACATCTTCGGCGCTCTCACCAGACTTTGCCTTACGTGCATCGGGCGAAGGAATAGTGAATACTTCCTGCAAAAGTGATCCATAGGCCTCCCGAAAAATAGCTACATCAGTTACAGCTAATGCACCTAGTGTTTCTCCGTGATATCCATTCTCTAAGCAGACAAATTTTTTCTTTTGGGGCTTGCCACTGAGTTGCCAGAAGTGGTGACTCATCTTCAGTGCAATCTCTACCGCGGAGGCGCCATCAGAGGCATAGAAGACATGACCTAAATGGTGATTGGTGAGTGCGGAAAGTTTTTCAGATAGCTCGACTACCGGTGGATGGGTAAATCCAGCGAGCATGACATGCTCAATTTTTTCTAGTTGTGCAGTAATCGCTTGATTGATGCGCGGATTGGAATGGCCAAATAAATTAGTCCACCACGAACTGATGGAGTCAAGTAGCGCTTTTCCGTTTTCGTCATAGAGCCAAGCACCTTTACCTTTTGTGATGGCAACTAGCGGAAAGGACTCATGCTGTTTCATCTGAGTGCATGGGTGCCAAACGGCGGCTAGGCTACGATCAACGAGGGGGGCTTGATTTAACTCAGAAATAACCTTCATGTTGATATTTGACCACTAGTTTTTCCAAACCAAGGTCTGTATCTGTTATGTTTATGCCTTGAATCCACTCATTTTCTGGAATTTAACCATGCAGGACACTCAAACCGTTGAAAAACCTTTAACCCAGTTCAAATCCAAAGCGGATTTACATCAGGGGGCAAATGTTGGGGTCAAAGCATCTGGCGAGTGGTCGGTAGCTCAAATTGAGGCTTTATTCGCACTTCCGTTCAATGAGCTAATGCTGAAGGCTCAAGAGACCCACAAGTCATATTTCCCTGAGGGTGATGTGGAATTGGCCACTTTACTGTCAATTAAAACGGGTGGTTGTCCTGAGGACTGCGGTTATTGCCCTCAGGCCGCTCGTTATGACACCGATGTTAAAGCCGAAAAGTTGATGGGCTTAGAAGAGGTTTTGGAGGCTGCTAAGGCGGCTAAAGCTGCTGGTTCTAACCGTTTCTGTATGGGCGCTGCTTGGCGCGAGCCTAAAGATCGCGATATTGAAAAAGTGACAGCTATGATCAAGGGTGTTAAAGCCTTAGGTTTAGAGACCTGTGCCACCTTAGGTATGCTGGAGGCGGGTCAGGCCCAAGCCCTGCAAGAGGCTGGTCTAGACTTTTATAACCATAATTTGGATACCAGCGAGGATTTTTACCGCTCCGTAATTTCTACCCGTGGCTATCAAGATCGCCTAGATACGATTTCCAATGTCCGTGCCGCAGGAATGTCTGTTTGCTGTGGCGGAATTGTGGGTATGGGTGAATCTAGAGAGCAGAGAGCTGCATTCTTGGCGCGCTTAGCCAATTTGAGCCCTTATCCAGAGTCAGTGCCGATTAATCATTTGGTGCCGGTAGCTGGTACGCCATTGGCCGAACAAAAGCCTTTGGATCCATTGGAGTTTGTAAGAACCATTGCGGTTGCTAGGATCACAATGCCTAAGGCCCGCGTGCGCTTATCTGCGGGCCGTCAGGAACTGGGTAGGGCAGTTCAAGCCATGTGTTTTATGGCGGGTGCTAATTCAATTTTCTATGGTGAGCAACTACTCACTACCGGTAATCCCGAGGCTGAGCAAGACCGCGAGCTTTTAGCGGAATTGGGCTTGAAGACCAAGCAAAGTTGCAAAGCAGAGGTTTTGGTCTAGTTTTCCTAATATGTCCCCAATAGATCGCCTTATTCTGGAGTTTGATACAGCACTTCGGTCTGTGGTCGGTGGCGCAAATGCTCATAGACCTACTCCAGGGTCTGAGGCAGGAGCCAATACTGCGCTAGATGTTGCCGAACGCAAACATGCGGCAGGACTCATGCGCGTAAATCATGTGGGCGAAGTTTGTGCGCAAGCGCTTTACCAATCGCAAAAATTAGTCGCTCGAAATCCGGAAATTCAGGCGATGTTGGAACACTCAAGACAAGAAGAACTAGATCACCTTGCATGGTGCGAGACTCGTCTACTAGAACTAGGTTCTCATACCAGTTATCTCAATCCACTATGGTATGCCGGATCCTTTGTAATCGGCTTGGCAGCTGGCTTAGCGGGCGATAAATGGAGTTTAGGTTTTGTTTCTGAAACAGAAAAACAAGTTGAGAACCATTTAGAAAGTCATCTCGAAAAATTACCAAAAGAAGACCAACGCTCTCGTGCAATTGTTGATCAAATGCGCATCGATGAAATTGCTCATGGGCAAGCTGCAAAAAATGCTGGCGGCGCAAATTTGCCAGAGCCTATTCAAAAAATAATGCAGGCAATGTCAAAGGTAATGACCACTACTGCTTATAAAATTTAAGACTGAAATTCGGTTTAATTGGTTAAATGAATTTTTTGATCCATTTTTTAATAATTACTGTTTATAAATACAGTATATTAAGGGATTATCTTGCTAAATAGCTAAGATCTATTCTTAAGTATATTTTCCAAGCCATTGTTTCAAGTAGCTATTTTATTATCAGTATTTTCTCAACACATGACGCTAAGTGTTTGTAAACACTAGAGAAATTCCTAAAAAAACTCTCAAA
>CANCPL010000085.1:0-7320 GCA_947380065.1 Burkholderiaceae bacterium
TTACCCCCTACCTTGGGTCTAGAACCCCTTAAAATGAGGTCTTCTAGCCAAATTATTAAAAGGACTTACCCGTATGGCCGGCCATTCGAAATGGGCCAATATTCAGCACCGCAAAGGTCGTCAGGACGAAAAACGCGGCAAGATTTGGACCAAACTCATTAAAGAAATTACTGTAGCTGCTAAGTTAGGCGGCGGCGACATCGCTACAAATCCGCGTTTACGCCTGGCAATTGATAAAGCCAAAGACTCCAACATGCCGAACGATAACGTGCAAAGAGCAATTCAGCGCGGCACCGGCTCACTTGAAGGCGTGAACTACGAAGAGATTCGTTACGAGGGTTACGGTATTAATGGTGCTGCCATCATTGTGGATTGCTTGACTGATAACCGCACCCGCACTGTTGCAGAAGTTCGCCATGCTTTTAATAAGAATGGCGGCAATATGGGCACCGAAGGTTCAGTTGCTTTCTTATTCAAGCACTGTGGCCAAATGTTATTTGCTCCAGGTACTAGCGAAGATCAACTCATGGAAGTAGCGCTAGATGCGGGCGCAGAAGATGTCATTACTCATGATGACGGTTCATTAGAGGTGTTATCCCCTGTACCTGATTTTTCTAAAGTTCAAGACGCTATCAGTAAGGCCGGGCTCAAACCAGAACTTGCAACCGTTGCCATGCGACCCGAGACCGAAATCGCCCTGGAAGGCGATCAAGCAGAAAGTATGCAAAAGTTGTTAGATGCGCTTGAGAACTTGGATGACGTTCAAGAAGTATTTACGAATGCCGCCCTTTAATTACTGCTGTATGTATAAAAAATTATCTTATTAACACCTACTACTGACAAACTATCGTTATGAAAATTCTACTCATCGGTTCTGGTGGTCGCGAACATGCTTTGGCCTGGAAGTTGGCTCAATCCCCTCAAGTCCAAACGGTTTATGTTGCCCCAGGCAATGGTGGTACAGCTACCGCCAAGCAAGTTGCAGCAGGCATTGAGAACTTGCCGATCACCGGTTTACAAGAGTTAGCAGACTTTGCAGAGCGCGAGAAGATTCACCTGACCGTTGTCGGTCCTGAAGCTCCTCTCGCTGCCGGCATCGTAGATGTATTCCGTAACAATGGCTTACGTATTTTTGGACCAACTCAGTTAGCCGCTCAATTAGAGTCCTCTAAAGACTTTTCTAAAGCCTTTATGAAGCGTCATGGCATTCCCACTGCGGATTACCAAACTTTCTCTTCCGCATTGGAGGCGCATGCTTATATCGATGCGAAAGGTGCGCCGATTGTGATTAAGGCTGATGGCCTTGCTGCTGGTAAAGGGGTTGTTGTCGCCATGAATCTGGAGGAAGCTCATGCAGCAGTCGATATGATGCTGGCTGACAACAAATTAGGTAATGCAGGCGCACGCGTTGTGATTGAAGAATTCCTAACCGGCGAAGAGGCAAGTTTTATTGTTTTGGTAGATGGAAAAAATGTGCTTGCCTTAG
This sequence comes from Burkholderiaceae bacterium, assembly GCA_947380065.1. Taxonomy (GTDB): domain Bacteria; phylum Pseudomonadota; class Gammaproteobacteria; order Burkholderiales; family Burkholderiaceae; genus Polynucleobacter. The sequence goes on from CANCPL010000085.1 coordinate 1,487, forward strand.
CCACTAGCCAAGATCACAAGCGCTTGCTTGATGCAGACCAGGGTCCAAACACAGGCGGTATGGGGGCTTACTCACCTGCTCCTGTAGTTACACCTGAAATTCATGCACGCGCATTACGTGAAGTAATCATGCCAACCGTTAAAGGCATGCAGGCAGACGGCATCCCCTACACCGGCTTTTTATATGCAGGCTTGATGATCACTCCCGATGGCAAGATTAAGACTTTAGAATTTAACTGCCGAATGGGTGATCCAGAAACGCAACCTATCATGGCTCGCTTACGAAGCGATCTCGTGAATGCACTTGATCATGCCGTGGATGGCACATTAAATGAGGTTGAATTGGAATGGGATCGTCGCACAGCGCTCGGCGTTGTACTTGCGGCGCATAACTATCCTGATACCCCTCGCGCTGGCGATGTCATTACTGGCATTCCGGCTGATACTGAAGATCAAATCACTTTCCATGCTGGCACGACATTGCAAGATGGTAAGTTAGTGACCTCTGGTGGACGGGTAATGTGCGTTGTTGGGCTGGCTGATACTGTTCGTGGCGCCCAACAAAAAGCATATGAAGTCATCCATCATATTCAGTTCGATGGCATGCAATATCGTAAAGATATTGGCTATCGCGCTATCAAATAACTCTTTTTATAGTTAGAACGCTCTTGTCAGATCAACACACCCCAATCGATATCGCTGCCTTAAAAGAGTATTTTTTAGGCTTGCAAGACCGCATCACGATTGCCATGAGTGCACTGGATGGTAAAGCCTTTGTTGCCGATGAATGGCATAAGCCTGAAGACAGCAAACTCAAAGGTTATGGTCGCACCTGTACTTTGGATAGCGGCAATATCCTAGAAAAAGGTGGGGTAGGCTTCTCGCATGTCCGTGGCGATCAAATGCCCCCTTCAGCATCGCATCACCGCCCAGAGGTGGCAGGACGCAGCTTTGAAGCCATGGGGGTTTCCTTAGTCTTTCATCCCAATAACCCTAAAGTACCCACCACCCATATGAACGTGCGCTGCTTTATTGCTCAAGCACCCGGCAAAGAACCTGTATGGTGGTTTGGCGGTGGCTTTGACCTTACCCCCTACTACGGCGTTGATGAAGACTGCAGACACTTTCACCAAACTGCGAAGGATGCTTTAGATCCCTTTGGCGAGGAACTCCATCCGCGCTTTAAGAAATGGTGTGATGAATACTTCTACTTAAAGCATCGTGAAGAGCCGCGTGGTATTGGTGGTGTTTTCTTTGATGACTTTAATGATCTCGGCTTTGAGAAGAGCTTTGCTATGACCCGCGCAGTAGGTGATGCCTTTATTAATGCTTACCTCCCGATCGTGCAGCGCCGCTATCAAGACAGCTTCACTCCAGAAGAAAAGTCTTTCCAGGAATATCGCCGTGGTCGTTATGTTGAATACAACCTCCTATTTGATCGAGGCACCATCTTTGGCTTGCACTCTGGCGGACGCACTGAGTCCATTCTGATGTCGATGCCTCCGGTCGTTCAATGGTGGTACAACTGGCAACCCACACCTGGCACACCTGAGGCTAAGTTGTATGAGTACTACCTTAAGCCACGAGATTGGCTAGCTTGAGCCCTTTACTTTTGAATACCCTTCAAAAAATTGGTGTTCTTGGGGGCACATTTGATCCTCCCCATGTTGGTCACCTAAGACTAGCCACACACTTTGCCAAGCTGTTGCACTTGGATGCAGTGCTACTAATTCCCAGTGGTGAGCCGTGGCAAAAAGGAACTGGTATTACTCCTGCAGAAATACGTTTTAAGTTAACCGAAGCTGCTGGTAAAGATCTGGTGCGCGCATTTTTATATCTCAAGATTGCCACTCAAGTAGGCATTGATCGTATCGAGATCGATCGCGCTGGACCAAGTTATGCGATCGATACCGTTAAAGCCTTGCGGGAGCGATTTGGTGCAAATGCTAGCCTAACCTGGTTAATGGGGGCGGACTCCTTGGTTGCGCTACCCAGCTGGAACTCCTGGGACAAGCTAAGTCAATATGTCAATTTTGCCGTTGCAACTAGACCGCACCATGATTTAAAGGGGCAATCCAACCCTGAAGTGAATCAATTTCTGAAAGATCATCAGACAAAAGATGCTGCTGCTCTTGAAAACAGCACCGCAGGCCTCATATATGTCGATGAAAGCCTGAATATTGATCTATCCTCTACCGAGTTAAGAGATCGCCTTAAATCCAGCTCCAGAGGCACTATAGCGTCTGAGCAAATCCCAACCCACACCCTAGAATGCATTACAAATCTGGGCCTGTATCAGTAATCAAGCTAAGATCACCTTAAATACAAAAATTAATGTCGAGAAAATATGGACTTACGTAAATTACAACGCGTCGTGATTGATGCCCTAGAAGATGTGAAGGCGCAAGATATTCGCGTCTATGACACTACCAAATTAAGTGAATTATTTGATCGCGTGGTCATCGCCACTGGTTCAAGCAATCGCCAAACCCGCTCTTTAGCAATGTCAGTTAAAGAAGAGGTGAACGCTAAAGGCGGCGAAGTCATTTCCATTGAAGGCTTAGAAACCGGTGAATGGGTATTGGTAGATTGCGGCGATATCGTTGTGCATATTCTGCAACCGATGCTGCGCTCTTACTATCAGCTTGAAGGCATGTGGGGCGCTAAACCTGTGCGCGTGAAATTGGCTGGCGACAAAGGTCTTGCTAAGGCCAGTGAATCTGAAGACGACGAGTAATTTCGTCGTCATTTGCATCAATGCGTCTCACCATCGTTTCAGTTGGTCATAAGATGCCCGATTGGGTTACGACTGCAACCCATGACTACATCAAAAGAATGCCCGCAGATTGCAGCATTGAAATTAAAGAGATCAAGCCCGACCTCACACCAGCTAAAGAAGCGGTAAAAATTGCTGCAGCCATTCCCAAGGGCTCTAGAGTGATTGCTTTAGATGAACGCGGAAAAGACCAAACTACTCAGAACCTAGCCACTCAACTTACTAACTGGCGCCAAGAGGGATTTGATATCACCTTTTTAATTGGTGGGGCAGATGGCCTGGATCCCAGCCTTAAAAACACAGCGCAAGCCATGTGGCGATTGTCTAGCCTTACGCTCCCGCATGCAATGGCCAGAGTATTGCTAGTAGAGCAACTCTATCGAGCTTGGACCATTCTCCAAGGCCATCCTTACCATCGCGAATAAGCCAATAAATTCCATGCATTCTTTTATTTATCTCGCTTCGCAAAGCCCTCGCCGCCAAGAACTTTTAAAGCAAATGGGCATTCAGTTTGAAATGCTCTTACCTGCCCCGGGTGAAGATAGTGAGAGCATTGAGAACCCACTCCCCCAAGAAAAAGCTCGCGTCTATGTAGAGCGGGTTACCTTAGCAAAGAGTGCGGTAGCGCTTGCTAGGTGGCAAAAAAGTGGTTTACCTTGGGCTCCTATTCTTTGTGCTGATACTACCGTTAGCCTGCCCAATAGCGAAAATGGTGAAATTCTGGGTAAACCATGTGATGCAGAAGATGCTGCACGTATTCTGACTATGCTCAGCGGAAAAGTGCATGAAGTACTTACTTCAGTAGCGATGACCGTGAGCCCAAATGAAAAACCAATACAGCTAGTGCAGGTTTCTGAGGTCCAATTTACAGAACTATCTCCAGAACAAATTAATACCTATATTGCCAGCAGTGAACCCTTCGGCAAGGCTGGGGCATATGGCATCCAAGGGCTGGGCGGAGCTTTTATTCCCTCAATTCGGGGTAGTTATAGCGGTATCATGGGTCTACCTATTTATGAAACCAAGCTTTTATTAGATCGTGCCCAAGTTAGTAGCATATGAATGAAGAGATACTGATCAATATCACTCCGCAAGAAACGCGAGTTGCCCTAATTCAGCATGGGGCAGTCCAAGAGTTGCAGATTGAGCGTACGCGTCAACGCGGAATTGTCGGAAATATCTATCTAGCTAAGGTAGCGCGTGTATTGCCAGGCATGCAATCTGCATTTATCGAAATTGGTCTTGAGCGCACTGCCTTTATGCACGTTGCTGATATCACTCAAAACAATCCTCAGGCACAAATTGAAAAATTATTGTTTGAAGGTCAAACACTATTAGTGCAAGTATTAAAAGATCCGCTTGGCACCAAAGGTGCTCGCCTGACAACCCAACTGAGTATTGCTGGCCGTAATTTGGTTTATCTACCTCCGGCAGGAAGTGATGCTGCTGCCGAAAAATATATTGGCATCTCTCAGCGTATTGATCAACCCGAAGAGCGTGAGGCGATTAAAGCCCGTCTTGCTGGTCTGATGGCTTCTGATGAGAAAGGCGGCATCATCGTCCGCACAAGCGCTCAAGACGCATCTGATACAGAGCTGCAGCATGACATGCTTTACCTTCGCACTACTTGGGAAAACATTCACGCGGCAATGAAAAAAAATCCAGCGCCGACTCTCCTTTATCAAGATCTCAGCCTCGCTGAGCGGGTATTACGAGATGTTGCTGGAGAAGAGACCTCTCAGATCCGAGTAGATTCTGCTGAGAACTTCGAAAAGCTCAAGGCATTTACCAATGCCTATATGCCTAACCTTTTGGGCAAACTAACTCTGCATCGCGGTGAGCGCGCCCTCTTTGATTTATTCGATGTGGATGCTGAGATTAATAAGGCGCTGGGGCGAAGAGTGGATCTTAAGTCTGGCGGCTACCTCATGATTGATCAAACAGAGTCCATGACTACGATTGATGTCAATACAGGAAGTTATGTTGGCGCACGTAATCTTGATGACACCGTCTTCAAAACTAATTTAGAAGCGGCTCAGGCGATTGCTCGTCAACTCCGTTTACGTAATCTTGGTGGAATCATCATTATCGACTTCATTGATATGGTTGGCAAGGATCATCAAGAAGCTGTATTACATGAACTCAAGCGCAATCTTGAGCGCGATCATGCCCGCACCTCAGTGAGCGACTTTTCTGCTTTAGGATTAGTGGAGATGACTCGCAAAAGGACGCGTGAATCATTAGCCCATATCACCTGCGAGCCATGCGCTACCTGCCTTGGCAAGGGGGAGATTAAAACTGCCCAAACGATATGCTACGAAATATTGCGAGAGATTGTACGAGAGCACCGCCAATTTAATCCACGAGAATTTCGGATTGTGGCTGCGCCTGATGTCATCGATTTATTTCTAGAAGAAGAAAATCAATTCTTGGCGCAACTTGGCGATTTCATTGGCAAACCGATCACCCTTCAAGCAGAGGGTAACTTTCGTCAAGAGCAATACGATATTGTTCTAAGATAACCGCTTTAATTTGTATTAAGCGTTTGAGAACTGAATGCGATGCAAATTCGCATAGAGACCATCTTGCTTAATCAAATCCTCGTGTGAACCGTTCTCAACAACTTTGCCATGCTCTAGAACCACAATTCTATTGGCGTGCTCAATCGTAGATAAGCGATGAGCAATAACCAAAGTAGTTCTATTAGCCATTAATCTGTCTAAGGCATCCTGAACCTGACGCTCCGACTCAGAATCCAAAGCAGAAGTTGCCTCATCCAAAATCAGAATTGGGGCATCCTTATAGATAGCTCGCGCAATCGCCAAACGCTGACGTTGGCCACCAGATAAACGATTGCCGTTATCCCCCACCATAGAATCAATGCCCTCTGGTAGCTCTTTGATCAGGGCGCTCAGATTCGCAGCTTCTAAAGCCTCTATCACGCGGCCACGATCAATTCCCTCTTGACCGGTTGCACCATATGCCACATTCGCAGCAATCGTATCGTTAAAGAGAATGACGTCCTGACTCACAAAAGCAATTTGTCGACGCACATCAGC
>CANCPL010000086.1:0-7129 GCA_947380065.1 Burkholderiaceae bacterium
CGTTGAATTCCAAAATCCACGCCAGCATGGCTGATGTTGTTGTTTTGCCATGAGTACCTGCCACAGCCAAAACATGCCTGCTGTATAAGACTTGTTCGCCCAACCACTGTGGCCCAGAAATATAGGGCAGTCCTTGATTGAGAATTGCCTCCATCAATGGATTGCCACGTGAAACCACATTGCCAATCACAAATAAATCAGGCATGGTCTCAAACTGAGATAATTGATCTGGCGAGAATCCCTCAATCAGCTCGATGCCTTGAGATTCAAGCTGCGTACTCATTGGTGGATACACGTTGGCATCACAACCAGTAACGCGATGTCCAGCTTGCCTCGCGATTGCGGCAATGCCGCCCATGAAAGTACCGCAAATGCCCAAGATATGTATATGCATTAGCGAATTTTAGCGAAGGAGTTGCAGTGAACCGCAGACAATGGATCATCATCGTCACAATTAGTCTTTTGGCTCTCCTTGCAGGAGTGCTGACTTCGCAATGGATTTACAAAAGTGGCTTGGCCAGTGACCCGGCTGTAAAGGCATTTTTTGCGAATTCTTGGCAAACTCCAGATGGAAAAGCAGTTGATACCCAAAAATGGCAGGGAAAAGTCCTAGTTGTAAACTTTTGGGCCTCATGGTGCCCTCCTTGTGTCGAAGAAATGCCTACTTTAGACAAGCTTCAACAAGAGTTTTTGCAGCAAAATGTCTTATTTGTTGGCATTGGCATTGATTCACCCTCTAATATTCGTGAATTTCTCTCAAAAACACCTGTTAGCTATCCAATCGTCATTGGTGGCCTTGAGGGCAGCAATCTTTCCAAGCAGCTGGGCAATTCCCAGGGCGTCCTTCCATACACCATCATTATTGATGCTAAGGGTAAGGCAAGCTATAGTAAATTAGGAAAGATAAGCGAAGATGACATCAGAAGTGCTATTAAATCTGCTTTATAGGCATTTTTAATATATTAAGGAATTTATAAATATCCCTAACTATGCTTAATAATTAGGCATTTACATCAATATTTTTTAATATTCCGCCTTTAAAAGTTTGAAAAATTCCTATTTTTGAGGTGACTTTTCGACCTTTTCCCCCCTGTAAAAAGGTATACTTGCCACGTAAGCAATCAAGCATGAAGTTATTTAGCAATTTACGCTTAACTGCCTCTAAAAACAGGGATCTATGTCGAAAAAAGCTTCAATTCTCGTAATTCAAGGCCCGAACCTAAATTTATTAGGCACCCGTGAACCAGATATTTATGGGAAAACTACCCTTCAAGACATTCATCAGAAGTTGGGCGAGCTAGCTAAAGCGCAGTCCGTTGATCTCAGCACTTTTCAAAGCAATCATGAAGGCGAGTTAATCGACCGCATTCAAAAAGCCAAACAAGATGGGGTTAATTTCATCATCATCAATCCAGGCGCCTTTACCCACACAAGCGTTGCCTTACGTGATGTCTTGGCTGGGGTAGCGATTCCTTTTATAGAAATCCATTTATCCAATATTCATCAGCGTGAAGAATTCCGCAAACATTCCTATCTATCCGATATTGCGACTGGGGTGATTTGTGGACTTGGCGCAATAGGCTATGAACTAGCACTGCAAGCAGCCATTACTCGTTTGCAGCAATAAAACTACTTAAAGAATCACAAGAGAGGAAGCGCCCTAATGGATCTGAGAAAACTAAAAACCTTGATCGATTTAGTATCTGAATCTGGTATTTCAGAGCTCGAAGTAAATGAAGGCGAAGATCGCGTTCGCATTGTCAACGCCGGTTCTTCCGCTCCAGTCGGTCAAGTGGTTTACGCCAATCAAGCACCTGCTCAAAGCATGCAAACTGCACAGATACCCAGCTCTCCAGCTCCAGCGGCACCTATTGTTGAAGCACAAGCTGCGCAAACTGGTTTTGTTGCTCGCTCTCCTATGGTGGGGACTTTCTATCGCGCGCCAAATCCAGAATCTCCAAACTTCGTCAATATTGGCGATACGGTCAAAGTAGGTCAAACACTTTGCATCATTGAAGCTATGAAGTTGCTTAATGAAATTGAATCTGAGCAAGCCGGTGTGATCAAAGAAATTCTCTGTGAAAACGGTCAAGGCGTTGAATTTGACCAACCACTTTTCATCATCGCTTAATTAAGCATCATTCTTGATCATTAGATCCATTCCAATTCACCGTAACTTAACTCAGAGCCGACATGTTCGATAAGATTCTGATTGCCAATCGGGGAGAAATTGCTCTCCGTATCCAACGCGCATGCCGCGAGTTGGGAATTAAAACTGTAGTGGTGTATTCCACCGCAGATAAAGAAGCGAAATACGTAAGGCTTGCTGATGAAGCAGTATGCATCGGCCCGGCACCATCTCCGCTTAGCTATCTCAATATGCCAGCAATTATTTCTGCGGCAGAAGTGACCGACGCAGAAGCAATTCACCCTGGCTATGGTTTCCTCTCCGAGAATGCAGACTTTGCAGAACGTGTTGAGAAATCTGGCTTTGCGTTTATTGGACCTACGGCAGCCTCGATCCGTTTGATGGGTGACAAGGTTTCTGCCAAGCGCGCCATGATTAAAGCAGGTGTGCCTTGTGTCCCTGGTTCTGAAGGTGCACTTCCTGATAATCCAAAAGAAATTATTGCTACAGCAAAAAAAGTAGGCTACCCAGTCATTATTAAGGCTGCAGGTGGTGGTGGTGGTCGCGGTATGCGTGTTGTACATACTGAGGCAGCTCTCATCAATGCGGTCAACATGACGCGTGAAGAGGCTGGTCGCGCTTTTGGTAATCCAGAAGTCTATATGGAGAAGTTTTTAGAAAAACCACGCCACGTAGAGATTCAGATTTTGGCCGACACCCATGGCAGCGCCATTTGGCTTGGCGAGCGTGATTGCTCAATGCAACGTCGTCACCAAAAAGTGATCGAAGAAGCGCCAGCACCAGGCATTGATCGTCGTTTGATTGCCAAAATTGGTGAGCGCTGTGCGGAAGCATGCCGAAAAATTGGTTATCGCGGTGCGGGAACCTTTGAGTTCCTCTACGAGGATGGCGAATTCTTCTTCATCGAGATGAACACCCGCGTTCAGGTTGAGCATCCTGTGACTGAAATGATTACCGGAGTGGATATCGTTCAAGAACAAATTCGTATCGCCGCTGGCCTGAAATTAAGTTATCGCCAGAAAGACATTGTTTTCCGTGGTCACGCTATTGAGTGCCGCTTGAATGCTGAAGATCCATTTAAGTTCACCCCAAGCCCAGGCAAAATTGGCTCATTTCACATGCCAGGTGGCCCCGGTATTCGCGTTGACTCACATGCCTATAGTGGCTATGTGGTCCCATCAAACTATGACTCCATGATTGGCAAGTTGATTTCATACGGCAATACTCGTGATCAAGCTATTCGCCGGATGCAAATTGCTCTCTCCGAGATGGTGATTGATGGCATTACCACTAACGTACCGCTACACCGTGAATTAATGCTTGATCCCAATTTTATTGAAGGTGGCACCAGCATTCATTACTTGGAGCATCGCTTAGAAGAGCAAGCTGCAAGTCGCGGTAAATCTTAATTCATGCCAGCAAAGCAAACGCCTCATGTCTTATCGTGAGCTAGTATTTACGGTAGCTGCTGAAACTGCTGAACCTTTAGGTGATGCACTTCTGGAATTGGGCGCCCTATCGGTCACCGTTGAAGATGACGCTGCTGGCGGCTATGATGAAAACCCTCTCTATGGAGAGCCTGGACTTTCACCAGAAGTGCAAGCATGGGATAGATCAGCAGTAACGGCTCTCTTTAATCCAGAGATTGATTCCTCCGGTAGCGCAGAATTTATTCCCGAACTCCTTGCTTCTCTCAAGGAAGAGGGTTTTCATCTAAGCCCTCCTCAAGAGAAGACAGTCGAAGAGCAAGACTGGGTCAGACTCACCCAAAGTCAATTCTCGCCCATACAGATCGGTGAACGCATTTGGGTTGTGCCTTCTTGGCACGATGCACCAAGCGATCCCAATGCGATTTGTCTTGCTGTTGATCCAGGCCTCGCATTTGGCACAGGCAGTCATCCCACCACCCACCTATGCCTGCTTTGGCTTGAGCAACAAACTACTTTGCAGAACCAAAGCTTATTAGATTACGGTTGCGGCTCAGGAATTTTGGCAATTGCCGCAGCAAAATTAGGTTGCAATCCCGTGATTGGCACGGATATCGATCCTCAAGCCATGATTGCAGCGCGCAGCAATGCAGAAATTAATAACACTACGATTCGTTTTGTTCTTCCTAACGAAGGCGCCCCGGAACTCGCTGCAGAAACAAAATATGACATCGTGATGGCTAATATTCTGGCTAATCCACTGCAAGTTCTTGCGCCCGCATTGGTTAACAAGATGAAATTAGGCGGAAGAATTGTTTTATCAGGCGTGCTAGCGCGCCAAGCAGAAGAAGTGATTGCCACCTACAGTCAATGGTTAAAACTTTCTGTATGGAAAGAGAGTGAAGGCTGGGTATGCTTGCACGGAACATTTTCTCAGTACAAACAAGGCGATCAAGAATCTGTTTTTGCTGCACCTGCTCAAAAAAAAAGTCTTAAGTTAGCTCTATACGCTGCTTTATTGTTGCTACTACTTGTCTTTGGTGAACATCTCTCTAGAAATTCTTTGCTTCCTTTGTTGGCGCCGCAAGTTGACGGGACGTCCAATTCATTTTCTGTTCGTGCGTTTCATCTTTTGCAACGCTTTGATGCAAAACTTTGCAGTGCGCTAGGATGTTTAGATCGCGCTGTAAGCGATTTCGCCGCCTGGAAAATAACATCAGCCGCACTCTCACCAGAAAACGCGCGAGAAGGGCTTAAAAGCCCCGCAAATCAATCTGTATTGCAAGTTGAGATACAAAATCGGCTGGCGATTACAGTTTTACCGCCAAATTTAGAAATTACTCTGACTGATGCAGAGGAATCTGAAATCCAAGTGCTGCAATTTACGCCGCAGGAATGGCTTCCTCAAACTTGGCAAGAGGCACATCCTGATTTATTTAAAAAAGGTATTCCCTCCGGCGAGCTATTACAGATTGAATTACCTATTACATTGCCGCCCAATGCAGCGGGCTATCGCGTTCGGGTGTTTTACCCCTAATTCTATTTATTAACACTACATTTATCCCTTTATAGAAAGCAATTTATGTCTAGCTTGATCTGTGGCTCCATTGCCTATGACACCATCATGAACTTTGAAGGCAAATTTGCTGATCAAATCTTGCCCGAGCAGATTCACATCCTGAACGTAGCCTTCTTGGTGCCAACAATGCGCCGAGAGTTTGGCGGATGCGCGGGCAATATCGCCTACAACCTCAATCTTTTAGGCGGCGACCCCATTATCATGGCGACTGTTGGTGGTGATGCTGCACCTTACATGAATCGCCTTAGCCAACTCAAAATTGATGCAAGCCATATTCGCCAGATTGACGATGCCTTTACTGCGCAAGCCATGATCACAACCGATCAAGCTAATAACCAGATAACCGCATTTCATCCTGGCGCAATGGGCGAATCACATCTCAATCAAGTTTCCGCCGTTGTAGCTGAACGCAGTAAAAATGCTAAAAGCCCAGCTAAATTAGGAATTGTTGCACCCGATGGGCGCCAAGGAATGTGGGAACACTGCCATCAACTGGCCGATGCCAATATTCCATTCATTTTTGATCCAGGCCAAGGCTTGCCAATGTTTAATGGTCCTGAGCTTTTGGAATTAGTGGATATCGCTAGCTACCTAGCGGTAAATGACTATGAGGGAGAAATGCTTTCGCAAAGAACGGGCTTAAGTTTGGTAAAAGTAGCTGAGCGCGTTAAAGCACTCATTGTCACTAAGGGTGCTGAAGGTGCAGATATCTACTTTGATGGTAAATGTATTGCTATCCCACCAGTACCAGCAACAAAAGTCATAGATCCAACTGGTTGCGGCGATGCTTTCCGCGGTGGATTGCTGTTTGGATTAGAAAACGGTATGGACTGGGAAACCACCGGTCGCCTAGCTAGTCTGATGGGTTCAATCAAAATTACCCATCAAGGACCACAAAATCACCAATTGAGCAAAGATCAGATCGCTCAGGAATTTAACACTGCATTTGGCTTTAGTTTCTAGACGCATTAGTTGCGCCATGACTCAAGTCTGAGTCAATCCAAATTTTGGAAATAAAAAAGGGGTCTCGTGAGAGACCCCTTTGAACTTCACCCGTCCTAAGCAAACGCTTATGGACGTGTGCCAGTTGGGAAGGGCCAAGCAGCGGCAGGATTCAACGCACTAGTCGCTGGTGCAGCTTTCTTAGCCGCGGGCTTTTTTACAGCGGAGCCCGCTTTCTTCGCAGCAGGCTTACTTACTTTTTTTTTGCTACTTTACGTGCTACTTTTTTAGCAGCAGGCTTCTTAGCAGCAACTTTACGTGCTACTTTTTTCGTAGCTGGCTTCTTAGCAGCAACTTTACGTGCTACTTTTTTAGCAGCTGGCTTCTTTTTAGCTACTTTTTTAGCAGCTGGCTTCTTAGCAGCTACTTTTTTAGCAGCAGGCTTCTTTTTAGCTACTTTTTTAGCAGCTGGCTTCTTTGCAGCTACTTTTTTAGCAGCTGGTTTCTTTGCAGCAGGTTTTTTCTTGGCGATTGCCATAGTATTGCTCCTTCACGTGAGGATTAGTACAAACTACATTAAGAAGACCCGACCACTCATTTCCGCCTGGTTTTGCAACCTTTTGGATCTGACGAGCGAGCCATTCATCGGCGCGCGGCTTGATGCTAAGTGCTGCACGCTAATGAATCCTGGAAAAAAAGCCGTGGCCCCAAAGGGCAACGGCTTCTTAAATGTGCTGGAAAAAATAGAGAGAATAGCCCAGGCACCCTTGAGCAAGGGTTTTCGGATTTGAGTCTGGTTTTGCTGACTTCTAAAACTATCCAACCGTCTAATCTCCTATTTAGCCAGTTGTGCGCTTTATTGCTGCCCTTCTATTCCCAACTAAGCGCACCACCGGTTTGATACTCAATAACGCGTGTCTCAAAAAAGTTTCGTTCTTTTTTCAGATCAATCATTTCTGACATCCATGGAAATGGATTCTCTTCATTTGGGAACATCGCGTCAAGTCCTATTTGCAAACATCTGCGATTACA
>CANCPL010000087.1:0-7020 GCA_947380065.1 Burkholderiaceae bacterium
TTCTCAAAAGATTGTCAGGCTAATTTAAGCGATCAAGTCCTTTTGCTCCCTCAGAAAACCATGAAGACAAAATCTCCAGAATTTGATTGCAATATGTTGTTGATGCGTTGGGGAAATTCTGTTCTATTGCAAAAGCGCCCAAGTAAAGCCATTTGGGGCGGTCTTTGGTCTTTGCCTGAGGGTCCTTGGACGCCCAGAGTATTTGGTGTAAAGAGCGAAGGCATTAGTGCGCAAGCATTATTTGCCGCCACATTGCCTGATGAAAAGTGTGCCGCCCTGTCAAAGGCGTGTAAGTCCATAAAACAGACCGAAGAAATTAAGCACGTCTTTACGCATCGTCGCTTGTGGATACAAATTTGGCAGGCAACCAGTTCAAAGGAGCTGACACTTCTAAGTCCAGATCTTAAGTGGGTGCCCTTAAATCAGTTAGGACGCTATGGCCTACCTCAGCCGATTAAGATCTTGCTGCAGCGATTGAGTCTAGTTCGCGGTGACGATCTAAAAAATTAAGCTGCAAGTCAATGAGATCTTTTTGGGCGCGAAAGTGTTCACTCAGGCGGCCAACTAGATAGACAGAGCGATGTTGACCACCAGTACAGCCAATGGCAACAGTTAAATAACTGCGGCCATCAGCAATGTAATAGGGTAACCATTTGTTGATAAATTCGGTAATATCTGATTCCATACTCATCACCTCTGGAATTTTTTCCAGAAACTCCTTCACGGGCTTGTCATTGCCGGTGAGAGGCCGCAATACTTTGTCGTAATGAGGGTTTGGTAGGCAGCGTACATCAAATACTAGATCCGCTTCACTGGGAACGCCCTTTTTAAAGCCAAATGATTCAAAAACAACTGTAAGCCCAACATGCTTGTCTTTAAGGAGATCTTGAATCCACGAGCGCAGTGCATGAGCGGGTAGGTTGCTAGTATCGATACTGTGTGCTTGGGTGCGTAAGGGCTCCAGTAAATTACGTTCTTTTTCAATTGCTTCAACCAGCGTCGCTGATTGCGATTGTTTGGCATTGCTAGATAAAGGATGGCGGCGACGCGTTTCTGAAAAGCGCTGAATTAGGGTATTGGTATCAGCATTTAAGAAGACAATTCTTACCTGATGATGTTTACGTAAGTTCTCGAGTATGGATGGCAGGTATTCAATGGATTGCCCGCGACGTGCATCAATAGCAACTGCAACCTGCTCACACTTTTCTTGCTCGAGAGTGGAGATGAGGTTTTCTAGAAGTGAGACCGGAAGATTATCTACGCAGTCGTAGCCCGCATCTTCGAAAGCCCTTAGGGCTACTGATTTACCTGAGCCTGAAATTCCGGTAATCAGATTAATTTGCATGACTTAGAGAAGGCGACCTTGAGATTTAATAGTGTCGGCTTCAGCATTCATTTGAATGCGTTGGCGTTCGATAAATTCTTTCAAGGTATCGATGCCACGCAATTGCAAAATAGTATTGCGTACAGCCGCTTCAACTAGTACCGCCAAGTTACGACCTGCGGCCACCTGAATTTTGACTGTGCGAATTGGAATGCCTAGAACATCGATATGCTGGGCTTCAAGGGGTAGACGCTCAAATTCACCATCGGTTCTGCGAACGAGCTGAACATTGAGGCGCAGTTTTAATTTACGGCGTACTGCTGTTTCACCAAAGATCGTGCGAATATCCAGCAGTCCTAATCCACGCACCTCAAGTAGATTACGCAAGATCACCGGACAACGACCTTCAATGTAATCAGGCCCAAGACGTGCAAAGTCAACCGCATCATCTGCTACTAAGCCATGCCCGCGAGAAATCAGTTCAAGACCTAATTCACTTTTACCTAGGCCGGATTCACCAGTGAGAAGTACGCCCAAACCAAGAATGTCCATAAAGACACCGTGCATCGTGATTTGAGGCGCGCCAATTTTTGTTAAGTAAGTTCGTAAATGGTCAATGACTTCCGCAGCAGAAATCGTAGTGGTGAATAAAGGTGTCGAGGAGCGCTGGCAGAATAGTTGTAAGTCGGGATCCGCGCTCTTGCCATCGGCAACAATGACACAAGGAGGCGTCTTAGAGATTAAGCTGGCAATTTGCTCTTGTCTTTGTTTTAGCTCTAGTGCTGCGTGATAGTTAATCTCTTGCTCACCGAAAATTTGAATGCGGCTAGGATGAATGAGATTTAAGTGGCCCACTAAGTCTGAGCTGGCAGCAGCTGCTTTTACAGCCTCAGGTGGGAAGGTACGGTCAGCACCTTCAAGACCGCCAATCCAAGACAGTTTTAATTCTGAAACATTATCATCAAAAATTTGCTGAGCAGTTACTCCCTCTAGGAGTAGTAACTGAGTCATTTTGCCGTACCCCAGTTTTGTAAAAGTTCGCAAACTTTTAAGGGATCCGTAGAAGACGATAAGCTCTGGCGAGCATCAGCATCTGATAGTAACTGAGCAATCGAAGATAGGATTTCTAAATGTTGTTGTGTGGCTTTTTCGGGCACCAATAAGAAGATTAAGATGGATACCGATTCGCCATCTGGGGCTGCAAACTCAATTGGATTTTGCAGTCTCATAAAGGCTGCGTTTGGCTGCTTCAAGCCTTTAACTCGACCATGGGGAATGGCTACACCTGCACCAAGGGCAGTGGAGCCTAAATCTTCGCGAGCGTTGAGAAACTCTACTACTGAGCTTGCTGCGATACCGGTTTGCTTGGAAAATAGTTCTCCTGCAGCTGCAAATGCATCAGCCCTACTTTTGGCGGGGACGTCTAATGCAATGCAGTCGGGAGTAAAAAGATTGATCAGGGCATTCATGTGAATAGATTATAGGTGTCCTGACGAACTGGATCACTCAAAATGCTTTTCGTGATGATGGTCTTGGATCTTTTCTTTGTGTTTGACAACCTGACGTTCAAGCTTATCAACCACTGCGTCCATAGCATGATAGAGGTCGGCGTTATGTGCTTCAGCGAACAAGTCCTTGCCCTTCAGGTGAATGGTGATCTCAGCACTTTGACGCAAATCCTTTTCTTTGGCTTTATCTACTACCAAAAAGGCAGACGCATCAATAACGTGGTCGAAGTGCTTACGAATTTTGGCTAGTCCCGCCTCGAGATGAGAGCGCATGGCAGGGGTAACTTCCACATGACGGCTATTAATTTTCAAATTCATTAGCGACTCCTTTTATAGATGCGTGCGCATAGCGATACTCGGGGTGCGCAGCAAGCCCCTGAAATTGTTGTGCTGTTTTTTTTGGAAAATAAACCATGAGCCTCCAGCGTATCAGCGAATTTGCTGAAAACCAAGGGGGAAAAGCAATTTTTATTACTTAAAAAGCAGAAACCCTGACTGGGCTTACATCCGGAAGTTTTCGCCTAGATAGACTCTTCTAACGGCATCGTTCTGAATGATCTGATCGGGTTTGCCCTCGGCCAATACGCTGCCTTCACTGATGATATAAGCGTGGTCACATATGCCCAGGGTTTCGCGGACATTGTGGTCGGTAATGAGCACCCCAATCTGGCGGTCTCGGAGGAAGCGAACAATCCGCTGAATTTCCCCAACGGCAATAGGGTCAACACCGGCAAAGGGCTCATCTAGCAAGATAAATTTTGGCTGGGAAGCCAAGGCTCTGGCAATTTCCACTCGCCTACGTTCTCCACCTGACAAAGAGAGGGCAGGATTATTGCGCAAGTGACTAATTTGAAGCTCACCCAGAAGTTCATCTAAGCGATGGGCAATCTCAGCCTTACTGAGGGGTTTGCCGCCTTGAACCTGAAGCTCTAGGACGGCCTGGATATTTTCAGCTACATTCAGTTTTCTGAATACAGAGGCTTCTTGCGGTAAATAAGATAGGCCCATTCGAGCACGCTCATGAATAGGAAGGTGTGTAATGTCTGTGCCATCTAAAATAATGTTTCCGCCATCGAGCGGGACCAAGCCAACAATCATATAGAACGAGGTGGTTTTGCCGGCTCCATTTGGCCCTAATAATCCAACGACCTCACCGCATCTGACTTGAACTGATACGTCCCGAACTACCGTTCTTGAACCGTAACGTTTTTGCAAGTTGTACGCGCTTAATGTTGGCGCATCATTGATTTGGGCTAAATCCGCTGTCATTTCTCTAGGGTTGCTTTTCGTCTTGGTGAAAGGAGGGCTCTTGCTAAAGGCAAATCATCCAGCTTTGCATCTTTGGGGGGTATGACTTGATAGTACTGCTTTACATCATCGTACTCAATTTTCCAGCCCTTTAATTGATCGAGCATTTGCATATTGATCAAGCGCTTGAGGCTAGCATCGCCGGTAAGCGTCAGAAACTCTGTCTTTGCATCATAGGTAACTTGAGCTCCACGACCTTGCATAAATTCATCTGCTAGTCCTTCGCGACGTTGTCTAAAGCTTGCTACTGCTTCAGGTTTACCTATAACGTCGATAAATTCATAGCCTTGTGGATCCACTGCAATATGCCCATCTTCGCCGGTAACGATGATGCTGCCTTTAATCAGTAACACTTGACCATTAAGGTCATAAACTTGTTTAACGTCGTTTACAGAAACATGTTCTGCTTCTAGGATGACGGGTTTGTCTTGGTCTGCTTTTTCTGCACAAGCTGAAGTCGCAACAGAAATCCCTAGAGCAAAAAAGCCCAGGAGTACACAGCGAGAAACTAAGCATTTGATAGACAGCATTTTATTGGCTACTCCGTGGGGCACGCTCGATGCGCCCTTTAACTTGACCACTGAGCACCATACTTTGCTCGACATTATTGAAGATGCCACCATCGGTGGAATTCATGATCGACATGCCTTGCTCAAGGGTAATGGGTCGATTTGTTTCGATAATGTCATCATTAATGAGCACTTTGAAATAGCTAGATTTGGCCAACATTCTTAAGGTAGCCGGTTGTGATGCGGTAGCCTCTTGAGCGGGGCGAAAGATCGTGGCGTTATCAAACAAATCCAAAATAGTGAGATCACCATCAAGATGTCCGGTGTCTGCCTTAACGGTTACAGGAGCTTTCTCTGCCTGAAATAAGCGCATGCGGGGCGTGAGGATGTCGATAGAGGCATCGTCATCGTAGTGAGTGACCTTGGCACCCAAAATTCGGTATTTGGTATTACCCAATTCATTTAGGGCGGAGAGTACACCCTCTTTAATTATGTAGTCGGGCTCATGCAGTCGTACACGTTCTAGTGGGGATTTTTGAGGGGGAGCATTTTTTTGGACCAACCAAAATGTTGCCAGGGTGAGCGCCCCCATCAAAATCAAGGGCATCAGGCGCAAAAGGCTGCGACCAATACCAATTTTGATTTGCTGAGGATTTAACTGCATTGCTTAGCTACGAGCCTTATTGAGTAATTCCTCATAAAGATTCTGAGACTTAAGAATCAGGTCGCACACTTCACGTACGGCACTATTGCCGCCGCTGCGTGACGTTACTAGATGTGCGTATTCTTTAACGGCCTCGTGACCTTGTGCTGGGCAAATTCGAAAACCTGCATTTTTCATCATTTGCAGGTCTGGCCAATCATCACCCATAACAGCGCAATCAATTGACGTGAGCCCTAGAGATTTAATAACTTCCTCTAATGCTATGGCTTTGTTTTCAACACCCATGTGAACGTGTTTAATGCCGAGTTCTTCGCAGCGTGCCAAAACCATTTTGGAATTTCTGCCGGTAATGATCGCGGTCAGAATGCCGCATTGCTCTAATAATTTGATACCTAACCCATCTTGAATATCAAAAGCTTTCAGCGATTCTTTGCCATCTGCACCAATCCAGACTTGCCCATTCGTTAGCACGCCATCAACATCCAAAACTAAGAGCTTCACTTTGCCTGCGCGCTCCCAGGCTTGTGGAAATTGAGCTAAGGGATTGGTATTGTGGGGGCTAAAGGCGCTAGGCATAAAGTAGAAGCTCGATTACAAATGAAATTAAATTACTTTTGCAGCAAATAAATCATGCAGATTTAAGGCGCCTAATAAATGGCCTTTAGCATCAGTCACTACCAGATGGTTAATGCGATGCTTTTCCATCATCTCGATAGCCTCTTCAGCAAGTAGTTCTGCTGGAATGGTACGAGGATCGGCAGTAGTTGCGCTCCCAAGTTTGATGCCATCCAGATTGGTGGTCTTTTCCAGAAGACGACGTAAGTCACCATCGGTAAGGATGCCAAATACTTTTTCGTTGGCATCGAGGATTACTACCATTCCCATTCTTTTTGAGGTCATCTCTAATAAGGCATCTTGTAATGATGCATCGATAGAGATTTTTGGGGTGTCCGCAAGGCTACGCATCACTTCGCTGACATGCATCAATTGTTTGCGACCAAGTCTGCCGCCGGGATGAGAACGTATAAAGTCTTCAGCTTCGAAACCTCGAGCATCTAGTAAAGCAACAGCTAGCGCATCTCCCATGGCTAGTGCCGCAGTAGTACTAGTAGTGGGCGCGAGATTTAAAGGACAAGCTTCTTTTTCTACGCTGGTATCTAGATGCGCATCTGCTAATTTGGCGAGGGATGAATGTGGAGCGCCAGTTAGAGCAATGAGTTTTGCGCCAGTACGTTTCACGATCGGAACAATGGTTAGCAGTTCATCGGTCTCACCAGAATTCGAAAGAGCGACGAAAACATCGTCTCTGGTAACCATGCCTAAGTCACCATGGCTTGCTTCCGCGGGGTGAACAAAAAAAGCCGGGGAGCCAGTTGAGGCAAAGGTGGCGGCAATTTTGCGGGCAATATGCCCTGATTTACCGATTCCAGAAACCACGATTCTCCCTTTGCAGCCGTGTAAAAGCTCTACTGCTAGGACGAGGGCATCAGCGTTCGCGCCCTCAAGGCGATCACGCATGGTTTGCAGTGCAGCAGCCTCAATAGTGAGGGTGTCGCGCGCAAGCTTTAGGGTACGTTCACGAGTCTTAGCTATCATCGAGTAAGTATATGCCGTCAGTCCTTCAATTAACCCTCATTCTCTTGGCCTCGGGTGTGGCCGGAGTGGTTATTTTCCGCTATTTTGGTTTACCGCCTATTTTGGGCTATT
>CANCPL010000088.1:0-6755 GCA_947380065.1 Burkholderiaceae bacterium
GGGTTTTCTTGACGATCCAGCAAAGGCCAATCCAAGGCAGAGCTCATCACCCAACGCGAACGATCAACCGCATGACATTGCTTGGGTACTTGCACGCATTGGTTATAAAAAGCCCGAGCGATAGGTTCATAGCCAGAAAACTCCGTGGCGTTAGCCAGACCAGCAACTACTGCATTCGAAGATTTACGGGTCAAGGCACACACTAAGGCAGACTTTAAAAGCCCTTGTGTCTCGATAATCACATCATAGGAAACTGCTTGCAACTCTTTTTTGAAAGCAAAGAACTCTTTCCACGTTTGTAATTTGAAAAGATTTCTTTTCCAGCGACGCAAGCTTAAAGGAATGATGCGATCAATTCCTCGAAATCCCCCTGTTGACAGCAAGGGTTGCAATAAGTGAACGTAGCCCTCCTCAACCACCCAGTCGATTTGCGCTTCGGGCAGACGCGCACGCAAATCCCAAACAATCGGTAAGTTATGCAGCACATCCCCTAATGAAGATAACTTCACCAATAAAATTTTGGGGGATGCGTCTTGAAGACCCATTAGAACTTTGGCGCCCCATCCCAGGATAGACCCGCTAAATCTTTTGCATTCATATTAGGCGAAGTGCCTTCGGGCAAGGGCCACTGGATGCCTAAAGTAGGATCATTCCAGAGTAAACATACCTCACTTGCTGGGTCGTAATAATCGGTAGTTTTATATAAAAATTCTGCCGTAGGCGTAAGCACAAGAAAGCCATGCGCCAAGCCGGGAGGAACCCACATCTGCTGATGGTTTTCTGCGCTTAACTCAACCCCAACCCATTTTCCATAAGTGGGCGATTGCTTGCGAATATCCACCGCCACATCAAATACCGCCCCCGCAACTACACGGACCAACTTGCCTTGCATTTTCTCTGTCTGATAATGCAAGCCTCTCAAAGTCCATTGACGAGAGAATGAGTGATTGTCTTGTACAAACTCATAATCCTGCTCAATGACAGTCGCAAAATCTTGCGCATTAAATGATTCCGTAAACCAACCACGCTCATCACCAAATACTTTTGGCTCTAAAACAAAAACATCATGAATGGCTGTTGACGTCTTTCCCAGCTTCAAATGAGATGTCATTAAACCACCCTCTTAGCCGACAAAGAAACTGGCTGAGAACTAGTGTTAAGCTCATTCAAGATCTTGCCAAGATATTGGCCATAGCTATTCTTACTTAATTGAGTGGCAACTTTTTGCACAGCTTCTGCCGTGATCCAGCCTTGTCGGTAGGCAATCTCTTCGGGACATGCCACCATTAAACCCTGACGCTTTTGTAAGGTGGCAATAAAGCCTGCAGCATCCAATAAAGAGTCGTGGGTACCAGTATCCAACCAAGCAAAACCACGGCCTAGGATTTCCACGCTAAGCTGATCTTTATGTAAGTACATGCGATTGACATCGGTGATTTCAAGTTCACCACGCGCGCTTGGTTTGATCGATGCAGCAATATCGCACACCTGATTATCATAGAAATAAAGTCCTGTGACTGCATAATTGCTACGGGGTTTTGCAGGCTTTTCTTCAATTGAAAGTGCTTTGTAGTCTTTGTCAAATTCCACTACACCATAACGCTCAGGATCAGTCACGTGATATGCGAACACAGTGGCGCCATCTGTGCGTGCATCAGCATTAGAGAGGTTCGCCACTAATTCGTGGCCATAAAAAATATTATCTCCAAGTACTAATGCACTCGGATTATTTCCGACGAAATTTTTTCCCAAAGTAAACGCTTGTGCAAGACCATCGGGAGATGGCTGAACGCAATACTTAATATTCAAACCCCACTGGGAGCCATCGCCTAATAACTCTGTAAAGCGAGGGGTATCGTGCGGTGTAGATATCAGCAAAATATCACGGATATCTGCCAACATTAAAGTGGTCAAGGGGTAGTAAACCATTGGCTTGTCATAAACCGGCATCAACTGCTTAGAAACAGCCTGCGTCACTGGGTACAAACGGGTGCCAGACCCCCCTGCCAAAATAATACCTTTACGATTTCCCATCATGACACCCTTTCA
Organism: Burkholderiaceae bacterium; assembly: GCA_947380065.1. Classification (GTDB taxonomy): domain Bacteria; phylum Pseudomonadota; class Gammaproteobacteria; order Burkholderiales; family Burkholderiaceae; genus Polynucleobacter. Next base: position 2,050 of record CANCPL010000088.1, read on the forward strand.
AGAAGCTGCTTTTTTACCAATTCAGAAACATAGTCTCGAACGAGTTCATTCCACACCGGGAATTTTGACACAGCACCAAGATCCTTTAGGGTCTTTCGAAGCTTTTGAGTAGACATGCGCGAATTTATCGGACGTGGGGCTGGTAATGAGTACTCAGTAGCTGGTATTGCTTTGATATCGGCCACCTCTGTCGCTAGACTTAACCCAGATTCCCTTGCTATCTTGACTGCCTCACATGCCACACCATGCCATGTGGTTTCGCCGGCAGGGACGGCATGATAAATACCAGATGTGAAATCTCGAAGCAATGTCTGTGAATCTGCAGATAGATCAAATAAGAAATCGGCACTGAGTGCCGCCAACCAATCTGCACTAGTAGGCACCCCAAATTGGTCGGCAATGACTTTTAATTCGCTTCGGTCTTTTGCTAAACGCAGAATAGTTCGAATGAAGTTGCCTCCCTCTCCATATATCCAACTGGCTCTAAAGATCGCAAAGCATGCATTGGCATTATTAGATTGCATGAATGCATCAACAACTAAGCGTTCTCCTTCGGCCTTACTCTTGCCATAAACGCCTAAGGGACGAACGGCGCGATCTTCCGAATAAAAATCTGATCCCTCACCGTCAAATACATAATCCGTTGAGTAATGCATCAGGCTTGCGTTATGAGTCACTGCATATTGGGCCAAGAATTCTGGCACCACTGCATTGAGAGCAAAAGCAAGGTCATGCTCTTGCTCTGCTTTGTCTACCGCTGTATAGGCGGCAGTATTGATGATCAGATTTGGCTGAAAGTCGTCAAGGACTTTCTTGAGGGCATTTAAATCAGAAAGATCGCACTCTTGTCTACCAATGTAATGGACTTGAATAACAAGATTTTGACTTCCAAACAGACAATCAAACTCTTTCTGAAATGCCCTCCCCAACTGACCGTCTTTACCGGTTACTAAGATTCTCATCTTTAGCTGTATTGCTTTGTAAGCCAATCACGATAGGAGCCACTTACTACACCCTCCACCCACAGCGGATTATCTAAGTACCATTGAATAGTCTTACGAATACCAGTTTCAAAAGTCTCTGCAGGCTTCCAACCTAGTTCACGCTCTATCTTGCTAGCATCAATGGCATAGCGCTGATCATGACCAGGGCGATCTTTAACAAAAATAATCTGATCTACATAAGGCTTGCCATCAGCCCGAGGTTTTAGTTGATCAAGTATCGAACAAATTGCTTTCACAACATCGAGATTGGCCTTCTCATTCCAGCCGCCAATGTTGTAGGTTTCACCCAGCTTACCTTTTGCCAACACCTCACGAATAGCTGTGCAATGATCGCCTACGTAAAGCCAATCACGCACTTGTTGCCCATCACCGTAAATCGGCAATGGCTTGCCATTAATAGCATTCAGAATGACTAGGGGAATGAGTTTCTCGGGAAAATGGTAAGGCCCATAATTATTCGAGCAGTTCGTTGTAACTACTGGGAACCCATAGGTGTGAAACCAGGCGCGCACTAAGTGGTCTGAAGCCGCTTTAGAGGCCGAATAAGGGCTATTGGGTTCGTAAGGATTTTTTTCAGTAAACGCAGGATCAGTTGAGGATAACGATCCATAGACCTCATCAGTAGATACGTGATGAAAACGGAATTCTTGCTTAACATCACCTTCAAGCCCATTCCAATACTCGCGAGCGCATTCCAAAAGATTAAAAGCGCCAACAATATTGGTTTGCACAAAGTCTGATGGCCCATGAATAGACCTGTCGACGTGGCTCTCAGCAGCAAAATTCACAATGGCTGTTGGCTTGAACTCGGTAAGTAATTTCTTAACAAGCGCTTGGTCGCCAATATCCCCGCGAACAAAGACATGTCGGGCATCATCTTTTAAAGACTCTAAAGTTGCCAAGTTTCCCGCATAGGTTAATTTGTCTAAATTCACAATACCTACATTACTTGGCACAGTCAACCAGTCTAAAATGAAATTACCCCCAATAAATCCGGCGCCACCCGTCACTAATATCATTAATCTTTTCCCGCTAGCCAATGTAAAAGATTATTCTAATGCCTATTAATAATATTGATACCTAATTAGCCAGTAAGCCCTATTAAAAAGCACCAAATGAACCTAAAACTAGAGCACCTTCAAAAAGCGATATTTTTTCTAGCCCTTTTTATCCTCATTCCTCTTTGGAATATTCCCCACACGATTGCAGGTCGATACACTTGCGAGGCATTGCTATTAATTACTGTTTTTTACAGCAAGCCCGATTGGAAGCTTTTGTTCTCTAAAAATAAAATACTCTTGATCTTCTTTGCTTATCTATTTTTTCAACTATTCTTCTTTTCATTAAATTTTAAAACTGCATTTAGCAACTTTCGGGGGGAATGGATGCATTTTATTCTCTTCTCTATCATTGGTGTGGGAGTAGGCTTAATTCTTGGAAGAAGGAAATTTAAAAACCCCTTACTTTATTTAAGTATTGCATTTTCTATCCCCTTATATATTCACTTATCACTATCTTTGATAAGAGGCTTTTCCATTGGGGAAATTCCTTGGGGGTATTTGGGTATCAACGAAATCAAAGGAGATTTTGGCTATCCTGCATTAGAGGCGGGAATACTGTTATCCACCTACTATCTCTACCAAGCAAAAAGTAAAGCCGAACAGTCTCTGGCTATTACCCTAATTCTCATATGTATTGTGTCCCCACTTCTCGCTGGGGGTAGGGGTGGGACTGGGTTCACTATCACTGGCATCATCTTTGTTTTTGTCTGCCATTTCCTCGTTGGTGATGGTAAAAATACTCGCATCACTAAAAAATTACTTTGGCTCCTTGCCGTAGTGGCAATGGTGCTCATCACCTATAAGCTGGGAATGATGAGCAGCCCAAATCGATGGGGTGGCATAAGCTCTCGCCTATCCATTGGCCTAGAAGGTGATCCAACTGCAATCTATTGCGACGGCATTACCTCCCTCGAAGATGCACTAAAACGAAAAGGCATTAGCATCACACCAGACATCCAAAAGGGTTTGGATAGTGTGGTTGATGGGGATGGCACCAGAGTGATGGTCGTGCGTTCTGGATATGAGTTGATTCTTAAGAACCCCATGGGCATTAACCAATCAAAACAAGCATACCAAATTGCCACAATCGACGCATGCAAAGGTTCTCCTCAGATTTTTATCTCCCATAGTCATAATGCTTGGATTGATACAGCATTAGCTATTGGCATTCCAGGCGCCATCTTATTGCTCGTAGCGATGCTGCAATATGCAAAACTAGGTTACCGTGCTTTTAAGGAAGGTCCTGAGATATCGCCTTATGGGGTAGCTTTATTCGCCAGTGCCTGCATATGGATTCTGCGGGGCTGCCTCGATTCAACCTTAAGAGATCAAATGCTTGAAATGCAAGCATTCATACTGGCGCTTCTCTTAGGGCTCATCCTATCAAAGCAGAGATCTCAGCCCTCAGGGTAAGTTAAATAACTTTTGGAATCTCGGAGTAAGAGAAACAAGTGTGGAACGTAAGCGCTCCTTGGCGCGCCTCAGGATTCTGGTGTTGTAATACTTCCCTGATCCACCACCTACCCCAGAAATCACCGGAGGTGTCCTAAAAAAAATTCCCCGCATCCCTTGCGCGAGCACAATGCCAAGAAACTCATCCTCAATACTAGAACCGCTGTGCGCATCGAGATCACTATGCGCATTTGATAAATATTTCAGATAGAAGGATTTATCAACCATATAAAAACGAGTATCCACATACTCTAGTTTAGTAGATCTAAAAGAAAAAACATTTGAGAAAAATGCCTTACATAGAAATTGACCATTCCATTCTGCAAGGCATTGCTGAAAATTATCAACCCACAACTTGCCAGTACATTTTAGGAACCAACTAGATTCTGCGAGAGATTTTGAATGCGCTAAAGCATAGCGAATAATCTCACCCTCGCCAAATCCCTTGCCATGTAGTCGCACTAATTCGACATCATTCAAAAAGCAAAGGCTTTCAATATCAGCATCTGGAAACTCTTTCTGCAACAAAGGTGAAAAATCAAATCCAGAGCCGTCACAAACAACAAATTTACTCTTGGGAGCTATCTCTAGCCACATCTTAATTGACTCAAGCGTATAAAAAAGCCGCAAATTCTGATCTTTCAATAAGACTGTTTGGTCCATTGCAACAACACTAGAGGTCAAAAGAATTGGGGGTGAATGCATATTATCTGAAGCTTTGTAGGCGCCGCAAAGCACTTTTAAAACACCTTAAGCCTCTGGATAACATTGGCTTTCTTGACTGCCCATATGATAAATTATCTTCCCAAGCAGATTGATAGATCACGCCTAGATAGTTTTGCATAAGCTTATTCTGGGTTTCACCCAAACGCCTCATTAAATAATATTGCCAATCGTAGTGATAAGTTCTGAAAAGTGGCTCAATAGCAATCAATGGAATCGCCTTGTATTTAAGAAGCGTCTCTCCATAAATTAAGGTCTCTGGATACTGAGGAGCAATGAACTCCCAAATAGATATATTGCGCGGCGCAAGATGCTCGCGCTCCAATGATTCCCAGACCTTCGAGGACCAAATGAAAGGAGCCGGCGCACAATAGAACAACGGGCCAACTCTAGAGAATAAATTCTGCACTCGTTCAGCCTCTGCCCTTAGTTGACTTTCCACTCTCAGATGACCCCGATTGGTGGC
>CANCPL010000089.1:0-6751 GCA_947380065.1 Burkholderiaceae bacterium
CTACCATCCCAAATCCAAGTCAATGTCGATTTTGATACCGCAAAGGATGCATGGTCTATTGCCGCTGGAAATTATTCGAGTCGTTTTGCTGGTGCAGTAGCAGGAACAGTATTTTTGGCTGCGGAAAAGTTGAAGGCTCGAATTGCGGATTATGCTGCCCACCTACTTAAGGTCAAGCCGGATCAATTAATTTTTTCAAATGGCAATATAGCCGTGATTGGTTCTGAGGACAATGGCATACCTTTCTCCAGAGTTTGTGGAAACTTTCACTGGTCACCTGGATTAATTCAAGAGGCTCTCGGAATAGAAGCAATACTTGCGCTACAGGAAACACAGTTTTGGAGCGCAGATGTTTTAGAGGCTCCCGATGAGGCTGATCGAATTAATACTTCTGCGGCATATGGATTTGCTCTTGATGCTTGCGGCATAGAAATAGATACCGAAACCTGTTCTGCAAAGATAGACCAGTACATTACCGTGCATGATGCAGGCAGGATATTAAACCCAGCCTTAGCGGATGGGCAGATATATGGCGCGTATGCCCAAGCAGTGGGCGCAGCCCTTTTTGAAGAGTTTGTTTATAGTAGTGATGGCAATTTTCTCTCAGGTACTTTTGCCGACTATCGTTTGCCGACTTCGAGTGATATTGGTATTCCAAAAATTTATCATCAAGAATCTCCAAGCCCATTTACGCCATTAGGTGCCAAAGGCATTGGCGAGGGTAATAGCATGAGTACCCCTGTTTGTATTGCAAATGCAATTGCAGATGCTTTAGATGTTGAAGAAATTGTTCTGCCTGCAACCCCCAGTCGAATTCATGCGCTTCTTGTGGGGAAAGGTTTGTTAAAGCTTGATAAACCTTCTAGTCAAGTTTCATCAATGGCTATAAATACCGACTATCCTTTGAAAGCTCAGGGCGCGGTTAGATTGCAAGTACTACCTGAGGATATTTTTGCTGTATTGCTTGATCCAGAAAGATTAAAGAATGTCATACCAGGTTGTGAGTCTATTCATAAAAAAACAATTGCAAATGGTATTCAGTTTGACTGCATCGCAGTTGTGCGTATTGGTATAGCAAAGGCCCGATTTGAGGCTAAGGTTGATTTAACAAATGTGCAAAGCCCTGATAGCTTCAACTTGGGTGGCGAGGGTCGGGGCCCCCTAGGTATGGCCCTTGGAATGGGTCAAGTCAGCCTGATTAAAGATGGCGGCATGACTGTGCTGAAGTATGACTACCAAGCACAAGTATCGGGAAAGCTTGCGTCAATTGGAAGTAGGTTATTGGAGGGTGCTATTCGATTGGTATTAGATCAGCTATTTAGAGCCCTTGCAAAAGAGGCTGGAGCAAAACAAGAGGGCATTTTTAAAGCTCTGATTGGCAGACTATTTACTTTATTGGGAGCAAGCAAATGAAATCTGCTCCTTTCGTGATGCACCAAGCTGGCTCTAAGGAAAATGTTTTGGAGTTGTTGGATAAGTATGGCGAAGATGCCCGCATTATTGCCGGAGGGCAAACCCTTATTCCTGTCTTGGCAATGCGGGTGGCTAGTCCTGATCACTTAATTGATATTAACAAGGTTGAAGAGCTTAAAAGCTTCAGTGTATCGGGCCATGCGCTTCGGGTTGGGGCAGGCGTAAGGCAGTCTGATTTAGAGCATTGGAGTGAGCTTGGTAAAACCCAGCCACTTTTAAGCATGATGTTTCCATGGATAGCTCACGCCCCCATTCGAAATCGTGGAACTGTATGTGGGTCGATTGCACATGCTGATCCTAGTGCCGAGCTGGTTCTTGGATTATCGGTACTAGAGGGTTCTGTCTCTCTCGTAAGTAAAAAGAAGAAGCGAGTTGTTCATGCCAAAGACTTTTTCCTGGGAGCCCTTCAAACCAGTCGTCAGCCAACGGAATTCATTGAGTTTGTCGAGTTTCCTATTCGTGGGCCAAATGCTGGTTTTGGGTTTGCTGAATATGGTTATCGCCACGGAGACTTTGCAGTAGTAGCCGTAGCAGTCATTAAAGAAGATGACCGCTGGACTATAGGATTTGGTGGCATTGATGATGTTGTGAGGGTTTATAAATGCGTTGCAAGTTCATTGGATGGGGCCTATCAATTTATTGATGATTTAGCGGCCAAGACTGAGGTGAGAGAAGATCCCACGGCCACCGCAGGATTACGTAGACATTTGATGCGCTCACTTGGAATGCGCGCGTGTCAACAAGCCATAGATTTTAAAAGTGAAGAAATGAAATGAAGAGCCATTTGATAAAGCTGAATTTAAATGGGGTGGAGCGTGAAGGTTCCTGTGAATCACGCACAACATTGCTAGATTTTATTCGCCATGATTTGGGAGCAACAGGTACTCATGCAGGTTGTGAGCATGGCGTATGTGGTGCATGTACGGTTGAGGTTGATGGGCAGATCGTACGTTCTTGTCTCATCTTTGCATGTCAGGCTGATAGCGCCATAGTAAAAACTGTAGAAGGCCTTGCAAAGTCAGGGGAGATGTCTGATTTGCAAAATGCGTTTAAGAAACATCATGCATTGCAGTGTGGATTTTGTACTTCTGGATTTTTACTATCGGCAGAGGATTTTCTCAAAAAGAATCCCCATCCAACTGAGCTAGAGGTGCGAGAAGGTTTATCGGGAAATTTATGTCGCTGCACTGGATACGTTGGAATTGTCGAGGCAGTTTTAGAGGTTGCCGCATCCAGAGCGCACAAAAATGGAGGAGAGCATGCTTGATTTAGGTCGAACTTTTTTGCAGGCTGTTGAGCGTGAGCCTAATAGACTAGCGATTGTAGATGGAGACAGGCGCCATACATATGCTGAGTGGGCACTTCATATTGGCGCTATTCAACAGTTTTTTTACAAGCAAGGCCTAAAACGTGGCGATCGTATTTTGACTGTTTTGCAAAATCGATACGAGGCGGCAACAATTCATTGGGCATGCCAGATGGCAGGCATAGCTATTGTTCCTTTAAATTGGCGTTCCAAGCCAGATGAAATTGATTATTGTGCGCAAAATGCTGATGTGAAATTAGCATTTGTTGAGGAGATATCTCTCAACAATTACCTTGAATCCGAAACAAGTAACTCTATCTCTGTAATTCTTTGCATGGAGAAAGCTGCATTAGATGGGTATTCCTATTTTGATCAGTTAATTCAGGATGGATTCGAGCCTGAGGCATTCGGTCATGTTGAGGATATATCTGTCATGCTTTTTACTTCTGGCACTACAGGGAAACCAAAAGGGGTCCCAAGAAAGCAGCGAGCAGAACGCGCGGCAGGAATTGCACACGTTGCACAAAATCAGTATGCAATGGGTGAGGTGACTTTAGGGGTAATGCCGCTCTATCACACCATGGGCGTAAGAACGCTGTTGTCTTTATGTATTGTGAATGGTACCTATGTTGCAGTACCACGTTGGGATGTGAATAAAGCGATAGAGGCAATCGAGAGTGAGGCTGTAACTCACCTTTATTTGGTGCCAACGCTATATCACGACATGATTCAGTCACAAAATTTCAATTCGGATCGAGTGAAGACTGTTAAGAAGCTTGGGTTTGCTGGGGCTCCTATGCATGACGCTTTATTGCTTAAGTTAAACGAAGCCTTCTCCCCTGAATTATTTGTAAATCACTATGGTTCAAGTGAGATTTACACATACACCATCAATCAGAATGCAGCATTAAAGCCAGGCTGCGCTGGAAAGGCGGGTATCAATGCGCGTATTAGAGTGGTGCAACTGGATCAAGGTTCCGTGCAAACATTACCAAGTCAAGTAGCAGCTTCTCATGAAGAGGGGCAGATCATTTGCGATCTTTCGGGTGATGAGGCATTTGAGGGTTATTGGAAGCGACCTGATGCTGATCAAAAGTCTATTCGTGACGGATGGTATTTCACAGGAGATACGGGCTACTTTGACGAGTCTGGTGACTTATTTGTTACTGGTAGGGTCGATGACATGATTATTTCTGGGGGAGAAAATATTTCCCCCGTTGAAATTGAATCAATTTTGTCTTTGCATCCTTCTGTGAGTGAAGTGGCCGTTGCAGGATTAAAAGATGATCGCCTTGGGCAAAAAGTAGTTGCCTTCATTAGAGCTTCGGGGAATGTAGATTCTGATGTCTTAGATGAATATTGCCGAGGATCCGATTTGATTAACTTTAAACGCCCTCGAGAGTATGTATTTGTTAAAGAAATTCCCAAGTCGCCAGTGGGGAAGGTATTGCGACGCATGTTAGTTGCCGGCGAATACGAAAGAGCTTAATTTTTTTTACCAGAAAGACCTTATGACTACTATTTTGAAGCATCCCTTTTGCAATATCCTCGATAACCTTGATGGTTTTTATGTGGAAATAGATGAAGCCCATCAAAGGGCTGACATTGTTTTAAAGAGACCTCCATTCAATGTCATACAAATGCCTCAGCGTGATCAATTAAGAGCTGCATTTGAAGCTTTAGACGCTGATGATCGTGTTCGGATTATCGTATTAAGGGCGGAAGGTGAGCATTTTTCCAGCGGTGGAGATATTAAAGGCTTCTTGGAGGCAACGCCAGAACACGTGTCTAAACTTGCTTGGAATATTGCAGCGCCTACACGTTGTACTAAGCCCGTCATAGCTGCAAATCATGGCTACTGCTTCGGGGTGGGCTTTGAAATTTCTTTAGCGTGCGATTTTCGTATCGCCGCTGAATCAACTTTATATGCCTTGCCAGAGCAAAAGTTAGGTCAAATCCCTGGTTCAGGTGGATCAGCGCGACTACAAAAAATGGTAGGAATCACCAGAACCAAGGATATTGTGATGCGCTCCCGACGCATTAAGGGTCAGCAAGCATACGAATGGGGCGTTGCAACCGAATGCGTTCCAGACTCAGAGCTTGCTAGTGCCATATCTAAGTTGGTGGATGAGCTCCGTGCATTCTCGCCAATGGCCCAAAGAACTGCCAAAAAGATGCTTAATGAAACAGAGGACTGTTTATTAACTACAGCAATTGAGGTTGAGGGGCACTGCTATAGCCGTTTGCGTAATTCTGAGGATTTTAAAGAAGGGGTTGAGGCATTCCATGGAAAGCGCCAACCCAATTTTGTTGGCCGTTAATTTTTTAAAGGAGACGTACATCGTGAATAAGAAATTTCAAACAAAGAAAATCGCTCTAGCTGTTGCTTTAAGTTTTGGTGCTTCGTTGGTTTTGGCACAATCAGGTCCAATTAAGATTGGTGTGGTGACGCCTTTATCTGGCACTTACACGCCAATTGGTGAGCAAGTAAAAATGGGTTTAGATCTAGCGGCAAAGGAAATTAATGCAGCAGGCGGTATTAATGGACGAAAAATCGATTTAATTTATGAGGATGAAGAGGCAAACCCAGCGGTTGCTACTCAAAAGGCTGAGAAGTTATTTCAGGTAGAAAAGGTAGACTTTTTAACTGGAACGGTTAATTCAGGCTCAACCTTGGCTGTTGGCCAACTAGCCGAGAGAAACAATAAGCTAATAGCAACAACGGTTTCATTTGCTGATTCAATTACAGCCGATAAATGCTCGCCGAACGTATTCCGCGTAAACGCTCGCGCTGGTATGCAGTCTGCTGCATTGGCAGCATGGGTAGATAAAGAAATTCCTAAGGCTAATATTTTCTTTATTGGCCCTGACTATGAGATGGGGCGTAGTACGGTCTCAGCTTTTAAGAAGGCATCTACAGAAAAAGGCGCTAAGGATGTTGGCGAGGTTTTTGCACCGCTCGACAACAAAGATTATTCACCATATTTTGGCCAAGTAAGAGCTGCCAAACCTAATGTTATTTATACCTCTGTGGCTGGTAATGACACAGTGCGCTTATTCACTCAAATGGATGAGTATGGCGTTAATAAAGGCGTAACGATTGTTGGGGCCTCCGGTACCGTCACGTCTCAAAATATGGGTGCAATAGGAAAATCTGCAAATGGATTTGTTACGGGTGTTGGTTACTCGCCTAAATTGGATAACCCGGCTAATAAAAAGTTTGTAGCTGATTTCCAAAAGGCCTACAACAAGCTTCCAGATCTCTATGGCGCTGATTCCTATGGCCTCTTATATTTCTATAAGGCCGCGGTTGAGAAAGCGAAGTCTACAGAAACAGATAAAGTTCGCAATGCCATGAATGATTTAAGCTGGCAAACCCCGCAGGGCACTAAGAAGATGCGTGCTGGCGATCACCAGGCTATGCAAGATATGTTTGCAGTTCGAGTAGAGAACGGCGAGTTCAATATTGTTGGAAGAGTGCCTTCTGATCAGGCAATTGGCCCTGATACATGTACTCGTTTTTAATTAATGAGTAAATTACTCCACATCCACCCTATGCGGGTGTGGAGTTTTTGGCTTGTGAATTTCACAAAAGGATTGGGTTTTCAATGCTAGAGAGCTTGCAATATATTTATGCGCCGCAGATAGTCAATGGGCTTTCAATTGGCGTTGCTGTGGTCCTCATGGCTTTGGGGCTGACTATTATTTTTGGCTTGCTAGACGTAATTAATATGTCGCATGGCGAATTCTACGCAGCTGGAGCGTTCATTAGCGTGAGTCTGATGGCAATGGGCGTTTCATTCTGGTTATGTCTATTGTTAGTTCCCTTGTTATTGATTCCAATTGGTTTTGCAATGGAAAGGCTTTTGATTCAAAAAGTATTTCACTATAAAGACCGACATATTTTGACTCTGCTGCTGACTTTTGGTGTGGCGATGGTTTTGGAAGATGGTTACAAGATTATTTGGGGTG
>CANCPL010000090.1:0-6647 GCA_947380065.1 Burkholderiaceae bacterium
GAGTTACAAGATGGTAATCCTGGAATTCCGCCCTCATCGCTCTATCAAGAGTCAGAGTCGGAAGATGTCCAGCTTACGGAAAACGGCATCAAGTGGTATGAGGTTCGGCGTCGCTTCATTCCTTGGGTGGATGGCCATTTAGCACAACTTTTAATTGCAACCGATATCACACTTCGTAAAGCGTCTGATGATCTCAGTCGTCAGCAAGAAGAACGCATGCAATTCACGAGTCGTTTGACAACGATGGGTGAGATGGCCTCATCACTTGCGCATGAATTAAATCAACCCCTATCTGCAATCTCTAATTACTGTATGGGTGTTGCTAAACGACTGAAGGCGCAATCTGATCCTGAAATGAATAAAGAAATATTGCCGGCACTTGAGAAGGCAGCGGAGCAAGCAGTTCGTGCGGGTACTATCATTCAACGCATTCGAGGCTTTGTAAAGCGAAGCGAGCCTGTGCGTAAATCATGTTCTATTGGCGACATTATTAATGATGCAGTTGGTCTAGTAGAAATTGAAGCCCACCGGCATCGCTTAAATATCACATCCCATGTGGACGAAAATCTTCCCAACGTAGACCTTGATCCTATCTTGATTCTGCAAGTCTTGGTCAATCTCCTCAAAAACTCTTTAGACAGCCTGCGGGATGTTTACCCCCTATCGTCCCGTTGGTCGGCGCCGCCGGTCAAAATATCCACTGATTTAGAAACCAGTACCTTCCCAGCCATGCTCCGGATCCAGGTAACCGATGCTGGCGCTGGGATTGCGGAATCCGTCACCCAGCGGATGTTTGAGCCCTTTTTCAGCACAAAGGCTGATGGCATGGGGATGGGCCTGAATATTTGCCGCTCGATCATTGAATCCCACCATGGCCGGCTTTGGGCCAAAAATCACATGGATCCAGAACGTACCAAGTTAGTTGGCTGCACCTTTACAATATTGATACCCCTAAAATCACCCGATTCCAAGGCAGCTGTTTAATTACTGTTTTAAGGCTTACGCGCGAGATCCCATATGAATATCAGCACAGCGACAAAACCAAACCAAGCCGAAGTAGTCTACGTTGTAGATGACGATGAAGCTGTGAGAGATTCCCTAACATGGCTCTTAGAGAGCAATGGCTATGTTGTTCGCTGTCACGCTAGTGCTGAACGCTTCCTCCAATCATTACAAAGCACCGATAAGTCCACCATCTCCTGCGCAATTTTGGATGTGCGTATGCCAGGAATGTCCGGCCTAGAGCTTCAAGAGCGTTTGCTCAGTGAACATGTACCGATGCCAGTTGCATTCATCACTGGTCATGGTGATGTCTCTATGGCGGTATCCACTATGAAACGTGGTGCAGTAGATTTTATTGAAAAGCCTTTTAAAGAAAATGACTTGTGTGGCTTAGTGGATCGTATGCTTGCAAAAGCCCGTATCGATTATTCCCAAGCAAGTCAACGCAAGATTACCCAAAGTCTATTAAGCAAGCTCACTGGACGTGAGCGCCAGGTTCTTGAAAGAATTGTTGCGGGTCGCCTAAACAAACAAATCGCCGATGATCTCGGCATCTCTATTAAAACGGTTGAAGCGCATCGCGCCAACATCATGGAGAAATTAAATGTCAATACGGTCGCTGACTTGCTCCGCTTAGCGCTATCAGATCCCCAACCTAACTGATCACTTGTCTACAGTTATGCCTGCGCAACTCCTTGACGGTAACCTCCTCTCTAAGAAACTTCGAGCAGAGATTGCGACTCGCGGAGCTATTGTTACCGCTAAAGGTGTCAGACCGGGTCTTGCCGTAATTGTGGTTGGCGATAACTCCGCTAGTCAGGTATACGTTCGCAACAAAGTTAAAGCCTGTGAAGATGTAGGCTTTCATTCTGTTTTAGAACGCTATGCAGTCGAGTTAGGCGAAGAAGAATTGCTCGCCCGCATTGCAACGCTAAATGCTGATCCTGCTATTCATGGCATTCTGGTTCAGTTGCCACTGCCAGAACATATTGCTTCTGAACGAGTACTTGAAGCCATTGCCCCTGAAAAAGATGTTGATGGTTTTCACGTTGCCAATGCTGGTGCCTTGATGGTTGGCCATCCAGAATTCAAACCATGCACCCCTTACGGCTGCATGAAGATGCTTGAAAGCATTGACTATCCTATACGTGGTGCTCGCGCAGTGATTGTCGGCGCCTCTAATATTGTTGGTAAGCCAATGGCGATGTTGTTATTGCAAGCCGGTGCAACCGTTACCATTTGCAATAGTAAAACCCGCGACTTAGCGCATCACACTAAAGATGCAGATATTTTAGTAGTCGCAACCGGTAAACCCAGGATGATAAGTGGCGACATGGTCAAAACTGGCGCCGTTGTCATTGATGTGGGCATCAATCGCCTGCCTGATGGGAAGCTTTGCGGTGATGTGGATTTTGATACGGCTAAATATATCGCCGGCTGGATTACGCCAGTTCCCGGCGGTGTTGGGCCAATGACCATCACCATGCTCCTCATGAACACCCTTGAAGCAGCTGAAAAAGCAGCAAAAAGGTAGTTAAGCGCTAAGGGCCATTTAGCAAGAATTGCTGCATTACAGTAAGCTAGAGGGATGACTATTCCTACTCCATCCCACCTACTTCACAATCCACTGATTACATTTGGACGCGGCATTCCTGCTTATGCAGAAGTAAAGCCTGAGCATATCAATTCAGCAATTTCCTATTTATTGAAAGAGGCAGAGGCGGCTGTTCATAAAGCGACCGATGCCAATACGCCGTGCACTTGGAATGCCTTAGCTGAACCGCTGGAGGATGCAACTGAATCCTTAGGTAGATCATGGAGCGTCATCTCCCATTTAAATAGTGTGGCGGATACACCGGAATTACGAGCTGCCTATGGCGAGATGCTACCGCAGGTCACAGCATTCTTTTCCAGTTTGAGCCAGAACCTAGCACTCTACGATAAATTTAAAGTTATTCAAAATAGTCCTGAATTTTCCAAGCTCAGTACGGCGCAAAAGAAGGTTATTGAAAATGCCTTGCGCGACTTTCGTTTGGGCGGTGCCGAGCTTACTGATGCACAGAAACCCCGCTTCGCCCAAATCCAAGATGAGCAAGCCATTCTCGGTAAAGCATTTTCCGATCATGTCTTAGATGCTACTGATGGCTTTGTTCATCTCATCGCAGATAAGGCCGAGCTAGCGGGATTACCAGAGGATGCGATTACCGCTGCAGCAGATACCGCTAAGCAGAAGAATCTAGAGGGCTGGGCATTTAGTTTGCACTTCCCTTCTTACTATCCCGTAATGCAGTACTCAGAAAATCGTGCCTTACGTCAATTGATGTACCAGGCCTACGTGACCCGCGCCTCTGAATTAGCCCCCCAATTCACCAATGGCAAGTTAGAGTGGGATAACACCGAGAATATGTTGGCGCAACTGCGACTGCGCGATGAAGAAGCTCGCATGCTGGGTTTTGCGAACTACGCTTCACTCAGCATAGCGCCGAAGATGGCTAATACCATTTCTGAAGTGAATCAGTTTTTGGCTGATATCGCCAAGAAATCAAAACCATTTGCCCAAAAGGATTGGGATGAGTTACAAGCTTTTGCCAATACTGAACTGCAGCCTTGGGATATCCCGTATTACTCAGAAAAACTCAAGCAAGCACGTTACTCTTTTTCTGAAAATGAACTAAAACAATACTTTCCATTGCCTAAAGTTCTAGAAGGTTTGTTTGGAGTGATTCAGACACTCTTTGGGGTAAAGATTCATCAAGCTGATTTACCTACTTGGCATGCTGATGTTCAGTCTTTCTCAGTCAGTAATGAGGATGGAGAAATCGTTGCCTATTTTTACTTGGACCCCTATGCACGTCCCGGTAAACGTGGCGGCGCTTGGATGGATGATGCAAGAGGTAGACGAGAGCTTGCCAATGGTGAGATTCAGATTCCGGTGGCTTACTTAGTTTGTAACTTTGCCCCACCAGTTAAAGTAGATGGGCAATTACGTCAGCCTACTATTACACATGATGATGTCATCACCCTCTTTCACGAAAGCGGCCATGGCCTCCATCATCTCTTAACCCAAGTTGGCGCATTAGGAGTATCTGGCATCAATGGAGTCGAATGGGATGCCGTTGAATTACCAAGTCAATTCATGGAAAACTTTTGCTGGGAATGGGAGGTCTTAGAAAAAATGACAGCTCATGCAGAAACTGGCGCGTCTTTGCCTAAGGCCTTGTTTGACAAAATGTTGGCGGCGAAGAACTTCCAAAATGGCTTAAGCACTCTACGTCAAATTGTGATGTCATTAACGGACTGGAGATTGCACTCCACTTTTGATACCGCTAAGGCAAAAGATAAAGCTGTACTCGAACTCTCGAGAAACACCTCTATAGAATTTAATATCATCCCCCAACCAGAAATCTCCCGTTGGATTAATTCCTTTAGCCACATTTTTGCTGGTGGCTATGCGGCGGGTTACTACAGCTATAAGTGGGCTGAAGTGTTGTCTGCAGATGCCTACTCAGCATTTGAAGAAGCAGCGAAACTGAACGGTAGCGTACTAGATCAGCAAACTGGCAAACGTTATCGCCAAGAAATTCTAGAAGTTGGTGGAAGCCGCTCTGCTGCTGAATCATTTAAGGCATTCCGAGGTCGCGAACCTAGTATTAATGCGCTATTGCGTCATGGTGGCTTGGCTTAATCATTGAATATTAGAAGCAGTCGCAGATAACAAATTCAGCCGAAGATAATTTAAGCGTTTCTAGGTTGGTCTATCAGGACTTAAGCCTGAAACTAAGGGATTATGAGGGCAGACACCCAAGGTAGACCCCTATAAATATGGGCTCTGCGGGTGGTCAGCGTCGGTGTGTAAGAAAATGTGTAAGCAAAATCGTGGATTTACTAGAAGTGCTCTCTCACTCTTTGGTTTTCGAAACCACAGGATTTTTGGAGCAACCATCTAGCACTTAGTTGCTCCAAAGTGCTTTTTAAGTGGTTGATAAGCGTTACATTAAGTAACGCTTATCGGGTTCAATTAAGAAAACTTTAAACTTGGTGCCACCTTGTGAACTGCTGTCAATTTAGCCAAAAGAAAGTGTGGCTAATTATGGGGGTTAATGGAGAGTTTTTGGAGCACTACGGAGGGATGAGCGTTACTTTAAATAATACTTAGAAAAACGATTGATTAATAATTTAACTGCACTTTTTGCATAGCGTATAGTTTCAGTATACAATATATCATGATTAAAACATTTCGCCATAAAGGCTTACAGCTCTTTTTTGAAACAGGTAAAAAGTCTGGAATCCAAGCGGCTCATGCGAATAAGCTAGGTAGGCAGCTAGCTAGATTACATGTTGCAAAAAAATGGGAAGATATGAATATACCTGGCTGGGGATTGCATCTTTTAAAAAATAAGCTAAAGGATCACTATTCAATTTTGGTAAATGGAAATTGGCGAATGACGTTTAAATTTGAAGGTGAAGATGTAGTACTTGTTGATTATCAAGATTATCACTAAAAGAATAGGAATAATGATGACTAAAATGTATAACCCACCCCACCCAGGCCTTACTCTGAAAGAGGACATTCTTCCAGCCTTAGAACTAACCGTAACAGAAGCTTCAGAACAGCTTGGTGTAACTCGAGCTGCTTTTTCTAGAGTGGTCAATGGTAAAGCTGGTATTTCTCCAGAAATGGCTCTTCGTATTGAGGCATGGTTAGGCGAGAAAAATGGAGGTAGTGCAAGCGTTTGGCTAGCTTTACAGGCAGCCTATGACTTATGGCAAGTTCGTAAATCTGGACTACCTAAAGTCACGCATGCATTGATTCCAGTCTCAGCCTAATCAGATACACTTTTCAATGTTTTATTTACACTGCTCAAAACAATTATTAAATCGAGTCTCTTCAGGAGTCAACGAACCCGCTGGAAAGGGAGACAATATTTTGGGTAATTGGTATGCTAAGGCAATATTTTCAAAACCACAGGTAGCCTTGTTTGTAAATGAAAGAACCCTGCTACCAGTGTTGATGCCTCTAGCCCCAGCATCGAACTTAGTAGAGCGATTCCCACAATACCTATTTAAGATCTTGCTTTCTCAAGGTGTAAGCGAATCTTTTATGCAACAGGAATTAAATCATCTTGAGAAGGTGATTTATTGCAAATCAACTAATCGCAGCATCATTGGTATTTTAAATATGTTCACCTATCACCTAGAAGGTTATCAGTCGATGCATTATGTAGATGATTACTACTCACTCTCAATGATGATGGCCGATACCCCCTGTGGATCACTTTATAAAAGCACAATCACACCTGGTAATGCACCTAGGGAATTCGCTCTGAGCGGAAAAATTCACTGATTTATAGATTCTGCACCAGCGTTACTTAAAGTAACGATCAAAAGACAAAACCCCCACCATTGCTGATGAGGGTTTGCTTTTCTGGTGGGCCCACCAGGACTTGAACCTGGGACCAAAGGATTCCGGTTTGTGTAGCTTTCACTACTCCCTGGACTATGCCTTCATCATATCGATTACTCGACTTAGATGGGTGCCGTCTAGTCTCTACACCTTCAACAGCACTTTCATACTGAAGCTTGGCTCGGCGTTAGCTTGGGTAGTTATTAAATAAGCTACCTTTAGCTTTCTCCGAATTTGACAC
>CANCPL010000091.1:0-6444 GCA_947380065.1 Burkholderiaceae bacterium
GGATCATGGTGGAGCTGGCTCCAAGACATTTCAGAACAGCACAGGTATTTGCCTGTTTGCGTGTGTAGCGATGAGCCGATAAAGCAATGGCAACCGCAGCTACCATCGCAGTTAATAAAGCAATCAAGGAGAGAAAACGATCTGCGCGCCCAAGTGTTTTGCGCATCAAGGGTTGTGCATTCTCTAAAGTTTCAATGCGAACACCTTTAATGCTCTCGGATTCAATATATTGACTTGCCCATTGGCCATAAGAATGAATTTGCTCATCAGAACCAGCCAATAACAATCGGTAGGTTACCCTGCTACCAAGGCCAATGAGTCCTGTATCGGCAAGATCAGACATGGGCATCATGACTCGGGGTGCAAAGTTCATAAACCCTGCCCCACGATCGAGTTCGCGCTCTAAAATTCCACCGATCACAAAGACTTTTTGACCAAGCTGAATGGAGTCGCCTTCATTTGCATGCAGGCTCGCCAACATAGCGGGGTCAACCCACACTGATCCCTCATGAGGTCCGGTAGTCAATGTCTTGTCTTGAGACATGGATTGAACACGCAAAGCGCCACGCAGGGGATATTGAGGGCTTACCGCCTTAAGTGAAGCAAGCTTGCTGTGTGAACCTACAGTTGCCATGCTCGGAAACACGATTGTCTGAGCTAGCTGTAGGCCCCTGCTCTTTGCCTCATCTAAAAAGAGATTGGGTAAAGGCTGGTCAGAAACGATCAGCAAGTCCGAAGCTAAGAGTTGGCGGGCATCGAATGCAAAAGCCCTTTGCATTCGATCTGCTAAAAAAGTGACACTAGATAACGCTGTTACCGAAAGAATTAAGGCAACGAATAGCCAAGCTAACTCGCTTGAACGTAAATCACGTCTCAAACCACCCAAGAAACGAAGTAATGATTTAATCAAATGGCCTGAATTTGACCGCCATCAATACGCATGACGGTACCAGTAATAAATGAGGCATTTTGGCTAGCTAAAAATGCAGCGGCATCACCATACTCCTTGGGATCGCCATACCTACCCATTGGAATTTGTCTTAAGCTGGCTTTAACGACATCATCATAGCTAGTGCCTTCCCGCTTTGCGCGCGCTTCATCCAACTGACGCAGACGAGCAGTTGCAATTCTTCCAGGCATGATGACGTTAACAGTAATGGCTTCGGCAGCCACTTCTGCAGCCAATGTTTTCGACCACGCCAGCAATGCAGCACGCAAGGTATTGGAAATGGCTAGATTTTTAATCGGCGCAATTGCGCCTGAAGTGGTGCTGGTAATAATGCGGCCCCACTTGCGCTCGCGCATGCCAGGCAATACACGATCCGTAATGGCAATGAGCGATAAAACCATATCGTTAAAACTCTTTTGCCAGAGCGCGGGATCTTGTCCGGCTGCCGGTGTTGGCGGTGGTCCACCAGTGTTATTAATCAGAATATCGATGGGGCCGAGTTCCTTCTCCACTTTTGAGACCAAGCTATCAATCACAGAAGAATCGGATAGATCCCAATTGAGCGCCAAAGCTTTTCCACCTGCAGCCTCTATCAACTTCACGGACTCACTCAAGCCCTCAGCATTTCTACCAGTAACAGCCACCTTTACGCCTTCTTTAGCCAATGCCACTGCCATTGCCTGACCCAAGCCACGGCTAGACGCCATCACCAATGCAACCTTACCTTTTAATCCTAAGTCCATCTCGTCTCCAAAAACTAATTTTTATATTTTTAATCTAACTGCAATTTCTGCTTTGCTACTACCTCTTTGTAAACGGTGTACTCGGCTTTAATTTCTTTTGTAAACGCCTCAGAACCATTCACATTGATGATTGAGCCGGTATCTTCAATACGCTTCTTAACCGCAGGATCGGTCACTACTTTTTGTAAAGCAGCGGTATATTTATCCACGATATCTTTTGGCATTCCTGCAGGGCCCAATAAACCGTAATAAGCCATTCGATTAACAGGCGCTAAACCCACTTCAGCAAAAGTCGGCACATTCGGTAATTGAGCCAAGCGCTTAGGTGCAGCCACCACAATCGGCACTAGCTTACCGTCTTTAATGAATGGCAAGGACGATGGCAAGTTGTCAAAGATCATCGAAACCTGACCGCCCACTGTATCGGCCAATGCGGGACCAGCTCCACGATAAGGAATGTGCACAATAAATACCCCAGTCAAACTCTTGAAAAGTTCAGTTTGAAGGTGGCCAATACCACCAGTTCCAGAGCTTGAATAAGAATATTTTCCAGGATTAGCTTTCAAAACCTGCATAAAGGTTTTGAAATCCTTTGCCGGAAATGATGGGTTTACTGCAATGATGTTCGGTGTCGCAGCAATATTGCTGATGGCCGTGAAGTCCGTAACAGGATCGTAGCCAATCTTTGGGTTAATTGCTGGATTGGCTGCTGTGGTGGAAACGGTAGCCATACCAATGGTGTAACCATCTTTCGGTGAGCGCATTACTTCCAACGCGCCAATAGAACCGCCACCGCCCGCCTTGTTCTCAACAATCACTGGTTGACCCAACTGACGACCCAAGGCATCACCAACAGCACGCGCAATAATGTCTGTGCTGCCGCCGGGTGCAAATGGAACAACTAAACGAATAGGTTTATTTGGGAATGTATCCGCTTGGACCGCAGTCAGGGAACTTGCGGCAACAAGCAATGCTACCCCAACGAATTTGACGATGCTTACTGAGTTGTATTTCATAAAATTACTGACCTAAAGGTTTTGGTAAATTGCCGGCGTATTTATAAAGTTGCGCCTCATACTCTTGGAAAATCTGAGCCAGTGCTTCTTGCAGGCCCAATACCAGCGCTTCAGGAGTATTGTCTTTGAGGGCTACGCGCTTGGTATAGCGGTTTGCACCAATCAAGGGATTTGCCTTGCCGGCGTTAGTTGCACTCAAGAAAAACTCAACGCTCACTACCGCCTCTGGTTGCTTACGATAATCACCATAAAACTCCTCTACAGTTGCCTGTAAATAATAGTAAGGAAAGAGGCTATTACTTTGACCTACTGTTGAGGAGAAAATATTCGCCTTATTCATCCACTGGCGCTCAGCATTTCCAATCATTTCAGCAGGAATGGTTGCGTAGACGTTATAAAAATCCTTTTCATAACGTTGATCACCAGTACGGTATACCAAAGACCTGCCATCAAAAGGTGGCGTAACCGATACAGAACCCATCTTTAACCAAATATCTGTGCGAGCCTGGCGCGGTGACGCAGTTCTATCAGGAGAAACTAACCAGGTTGCAGGCCCTACAGGCGGCCGAGTAGGCAGGGAACAGGAAACCAAGCCCAAAATAGCGAAGGAGCATAGTAGACGCTTCATCATTTCTTCACTCCAGACTCACCAGCAGTCGCACTCTGTGGCGCTATTTTTTTGGGCGGATCACTCCAAATCAGGCTCGATGGTGATTGGCTGGCAATACGGCTAAATTCGTTTAGGTTTTCGCTGGCCTGCTTAATATTTTCTATTGTCAACACGGTATCGCCCTGAACACTAGTAATAGTCTGACGCAAGGAAGTAGTTGCTGCAACCAACTCGCGCATTAGAAGACCGATCTCCTCTTTGTCGGTTGCTTTATTGATGCGGGCCATGATGACGTTTAACTGATTAACAGACTCAATGACACCCTGATTACCTTTGCCATCTCCAGCCATCAGTACATTGAGATTGCCTAGCAAGGCATCCAATTTCTTCTGAGTGCCATCGATATTCATATCATTAAGTGCGCCAATCAACCTCTGAATGCCCGAAATAATTTCATCCGCTTGATTCGGTAGAGATGGAATAACTGAGTACGCAGGCTTCCAAGAATAAGGAAGTGGTGGGGTGAGAGAGGCATTTGCGACAAAATCAAACTCAATATAGTTCACACCAGTAATACCCATCGACTTTACGCGAGCACGTAGATTATTTTTTACAAACTCACTGATTTGATCTTCATTTACTTTGTCACCAAAAATTTGCATTCTGACAACAACATACTGGCGACGATCATGAAAAGGCAAATCTTTTTCGTAGATATCACCAGATAGGCCAATCGATGTGACCTGACCAATCTTGACTCCACGGAAACGAACTGCCGCACCTGCATCCAAGCCGGTTACGGACTGTTTGATATAGGTTTCAACCATGAATGATTTTTGGAAGAATTTGCCTCCGCCAAAAATGAGAATCACAGCAATCAGTACACCAATTGCGGCGAGCACAAAAGCGCCCAGGCGAAAATAATTGGGATTTGAGTTATTACTCATGCTGCGTCCTTGCTCATAATACGATTGAAGAATTGATGCACCCGCGGATCTTTACTGGTATCGCGCAACACTTTTGGATCTCCCTCGGCAATGATTCCCTTAGTACCCTTGTCCAACATGATCACTTTGTCAGCAATGGCATAAATGCTGGCAAGCTCATGGGATACGATGACGAATGTGATGCCTAGGTTTTTTGATAAATCTTGGATCGTGCTATCAAGATCAGCAGAGGTAATAGGATCTAAGCCGGCAGATGGCTCATCTAAAAATAATATTTTGGGATCCAGCGCCATGGCCCGAGCGATCGCCGCCCTCTTTTGCATCCCCCCACTAATTTCACTGGGCATATAAGATTCATACGGCAATAGACCCACAAGATCGAGCTTGCAGCGCGCCAATAGATCCATTTGTGATTGTGTTAGCTGGGTATATTCCTGCATAAACAAAGTTACGTTATCGAGCAAGTTCATCGAGCCAAATAATGCGCCTTGTTGATACATTACGCCAAAGCTTGTCATGATCTTCTGGCGCTCCGCTCCAACTGCGGTAGTGATGTTTTGTCCTTCAATCAAAACATCACCAGACAGGGGTTGATAGAGGCCGAACAAGTTTTTTAGCAAACTAGATTTGCCGCAACCTGAGCCACCCAGAATCACAAAAATTTCACCGTAATTGACCGTGAAATTCAGATTTTGCATCAGGACATTAGAACCATAACCTACGGTGAGGTTTTGAACATCAATCGCGCTTTGTGATTTGTTAGGCGTATCCATCAGAAACCTGTCTTATAGGAAATGAAGGCAAAAATACCATCGACCAACACAATCAAAACAATACTACTGACAACTGCTCTTGTTGCTGAAATACCAACTGCAGCCGCACCATTTCCAGTTTGCATGCCACGCAAACAACCAACCGCTGAAACAACCACGCCAAAAAGCGTCGCTTTAATTAAACCAGAACCAATATCTTCGATATCCACAGCTGAAAGCATGCCGTTGTAGAAATTAATAAAAGGAATGCCATAGATCAACATCGTCAACATTGAGGAAAAAATACTGACGATATCGGCAAACAAAGTCAAAATAGGCGCAACTAAAATACCCGCCAATACGCGTGGCACGACTAAAAAACGAATGGGGCTTAAGCCGCCAGATACCAGCGCATCTACCTCACTATTGACAGTCATCGTGCCAATCTCAGCAGCAAAGGCTGCTGAGGAACGCCCTGCTAACAAAATGGCGGTAATTAATGGCCCCATTTCTCGCACAATACCCAAGGCCGCTAGTGGGCCAACAAAAGATACTGCCCCAAACTGCTGCATGCCAATAGCGGCCTGGAAGGAGAGAATGACACCAATTAAAAAAGCCACTAACCCAACGATGGGCAATGCTGCGATACCTGCCTGCACAGCAGCGTTTACAAAATCACCCCAGCGCACTTGATTAGGGTAACGAATGGACCAAGCTAAATCAGCTGCCAGATGACCGGTAAATGAAATTAATCCAACAGCATCATCAATTAAATTTTGGGTCGCCATTCCAGTGCTGACCACAAAACTTCTTTTAGGCTTTACAACGGGAACTGGAAACAAATTACCGATTGGATTGAATTCAGCTAGTAACGGTTCATAGCGGGGATCTAAGCCTACGACATCAAACTTTGCACCCGCTGTTGTTTGCGCCTCTTCAATCCCAATCAGAAATGCAATACCAGCACCATCTAGAAAAGTGACTTTGGATGCATCAAATGTCAGAGACTTGCTTTTGCTATCACCCTGCTTGAGCCACGCATCTTGAGAATAGCGAATTTGAGTCCAAACACTACCCAAAGAATAGACATTCACATTGCCACTCATTAGCACTTTGGCATTATTGGCATCTGCCTGTGACCAAACAGCCACTGGGGAGTCAGAAACGGCAGAAATGGTGTCAGAAGTGCTCATAAGCAGACTATAAGGTATCTCTGTGAAAGATCTGAGAAAAGCCTAAAAAGAGAAAGGGCCCAGTCTTTCAACTAGGCCCTCATAAAGGTTGGTGCGGCTGGCAGGAATTGAACCCACGACCCCTTGGTTCGTAGCCAAGTACTCTATCCAGCTGAGCTACAGCCGCAACAGCCATAATTATGCCATGGAAGAGAAGAACTACATCACCCCCGCTGGTCACGAACGCATTAAGAC
>CANCPL010000092.1:0-6439 GCA_947380065.1 Burkholderiaceae bacterium
ACAAGGGCTTGGTTTTCATAGACGCCAACAGAGCCCATGCGTTGACCCTTAAAGCCGCACTGATCAATGAGCCATCCTGCTGCAAGCTTTCGTTTTCCCGGCATATCTGGATAAGAAACTAGCGCTGCATGCGCCTTAAGCAAGGTTTCATATTGCTCATTGGGAATGATGGGATTTTGGAAAAAACTACCCGCATTACCAATGACTTTTGGGTCGGGCAGTTTGTGGGTGCGGATCTTACAAACCGCTAAAAAGATATCTTCCGGACTCGGATTGGATTTTTCAGGAAATTGTTTAGCAAGATCTGCGTAATGAATCCGAGGTGCCCAGACTTTGGGTATTTTAAAAACGACCTTTGTCACAATAAATCGGTTGGGGTGTTGCTTAAAGAAGCTATCGCGATAAGCAAATTGGCATGCCTCTTTTGTGAGGGTGACAAAGGCATGTTCTTTAACGTCAAAAGCTTCGATAGATTCAATGTAATCGGCAACCTCAACACCATAAGCCCCAATATTCTGAATGGGGGATGCGCCGACAGTTCCCGGAATGAGCGCCAGATTTTCTAAGCCAGGCAGATCATTTTCTAGCGTCCAAGCAACTAGTTCATGCCAATTTACCCCGGCACCCACCGCCAATAAGGTGGCGTTCTCATCAGTCGAGAGGACTTCTTGTCTCAATATATTCATGAGTAGGGTTGCACCAGGCAGATTCTCGGGAAGAATCACATTGCTACCGCCACCCAAAATCCGCCATGGGATTTTTTGCTTCTCAACTTCAGAAATAATTGCTGGAATTTGCTCGGGCGAGGTAATTGCGTAAGCCAGTTCTGCATTGGCATCAAAGCCAAAGGTGTTGCGGTGCTTCAACCCTAAATTTGGGGTCAATTTTGCTGGCAGGGGCGCATTTTGAGCACGGTTCATGCCACAATCTTATTCGTAAAAGAATCTAGTGCAAATTTTTTGGCAGTATAGCCAGTAAGAAGCCTTAGCTTGGCACCAAAATATCTGCAAAATGTAAAGATTACGAGAATATAAATAGGTAAATAGGGAGTAAAAATGCCGACATTTGACGTTGTATGCGAACCAGACATGGTTGAGCTCAAAAATGCGATTGAGCAATCTAATAAAGAAATTAGCAACCGCTTTGACTTCAAAGGTTCTGATAGTCGAGTAGAGCAAAAAGACGAAGCGCTCATTTTGTTTGGCGACGATGACTTTAAATTAGGTCAAGTGCGCGATGTGCTGATTGGCAAAATGGCAAAGCGTAATGTGGATGTTCGTTATCTCAAAGATGATAAAACAGAAACCATTGGTAGCGATAAGCGCAAGCAGACCATGAAGATTCAAAAAGGGATTACTTCAGATTTAGCGAAAAAAGTTGTGCGCATTATCAAAGACAGCAAGCTCAAAGTGCAAGCCAGTATTCAAGGTGATGCAGTACGTGTCACAGGCGCTAAGCGCGATGATCTGCAAGAAACAATGGCCCTACTTAAAAAAGAAGTAACCGAAGCGCCATTGGGCTTTAATAATTTCCGTGACTAAGCTTACGCAAATTTTTATTTAATACCCTCTTGCCTGATAAGTGTATGTATATTATGATAATATACATACATGATTGAATTCCACCGAATTGTTGGATTCCAGTGGGATGCTGGAAATGCTTATAAGAGTCAAGAAAAGCATGGTGTAACCCAAGGGGAGGCTGAAGAAGTTTTCTTTAATCATCCCCTGTTGGTTTCTGGTGATGAAAAGCATAGCGAAGACGAGCAACGTTTTTTGGCCCTAGGAGTCACCTCTGTTGGTGTTTTTTTGTCCATAGTTTTTACCTTGCGAAAGAGTGCAACTTTAATTAGGGTCGTCTCCGCAAGGCCAATGAGTAAGAAAGAGAGGGCATTTTATGAAAAAGCCTAGTAAAGCAATTCCGAAGTTTAAGAGTGAAAAAGAAGAGCGCGCATTCTGGGAGAAGAATGATTCTTCAGAATATTTTGATTTATCAAAGGCTGTGCGAGTCACAATGCCAAATCTGAAGCCAACAACTACTTCAATTTCACTCCGGTTATCTCAAAGTATTTTGGAGAATATTAAGTTGCAGGCAAATAAGCTTGATGTGCCATACCAATCTTTGATGAAGATATGGCTTGCCGAGAAGCTGGAAGAAGTCGCGAAGTAGTTGGTTAGCATTGGTTCCTTAGCACCATTAAATGCCAATTTCTAAAAATATTAAGAATGAAATAGCTCCAGCAAGCCAAGAGGCCATCGAGCGCTTCTGTGATGCTTGCTGGCTAGAGGATGGCTTAGCTCAAAATAGCTTGGCCGCATACCGAAGAGACCTATTGTTATTAGCCCAGTGGATCTATAAGGACTCTGGCTCCGATCTTTACGGAGTGACGGAAAAAGACCTCACAGCGTATATCGCCTATCGGCGTGCGGACAAGGCCACCACCGCTAATCGCCGCTTAACGGTATTTAAACGATTTTATCGCCACGCACTCCGCATCAATTTAGTGAAGAATGATCCCTGTATTGGATTACGCGCAGCAAAACAAGCGCCGCGCTTTCCGAAGACCTTAAGTGAGGATCAAGTTACGGCATTACTCAATGCTCCCGATATTGAAACTCCACTAGGATTGCGTGATCGCACGATGCTGGAGTTGATGTATGCCAGTGGATTGCGGGTATCGGAGATCGTTTCTTTAAAAACCGTGGCACTAGGATTAAATGAAGGTGTAGTAAGGGTGGTCAACGGCAAGGGCGGTAAAGAGCGCTTAGTGCCATTTGGTGGAGAGGCGGGGCAATGGCTAAGACGTTATTTGGGTGAAGCGCGCACTCCCTTACTAGAAGGCAAAACAACGGATGCGGTTTTTGTGGGGCGCCATACTGGCACTGGCTTAACCCGCCAAGCGTTTTGGGCACTGATTAAGCGCTATGCCACTGTGGCTAATATTGCTGTGGCACTTTCACCGCATACATTGCGCCATGCTTTTGCCACTCATTTACTGAACCATGGGGCGGATTTAAGGGTGGTACAGCTTCTTTTAGGGCATGCTGATATTTCTACCACCCAGATCTATACCCATGTGGCCCGCGAACGCCTCAAATCAATTCACCAACAGCACCATCCCCGAGGCTCATAGTCCTATTGATTTTGCAATTGGCGAGAACGGATTCGTTTAATTGCTGTTAATTCCCCCCTGTGTGCTGGGTTGACATACCTGGTTTTAACTGATATCTTTAAGATATATTAAACGGGAGGGTTTATGAAATCTGCAGTTGCCCAAATTGCATTTCGCTATAGGGCGCAAGACAGCGTCACTGGAGTAACTCGCTCAACCGCTAAGCGTTTAGCTGAGACCTTGGGTGTAGATGAAACACAGGTGATTCATTTGGCTTTGCATGAGCTGGCAAGTAAATTTCTACCCCAATATGCTGCTGATGATGGTGCCTTAACGATGGCTCAGTTGCAGCAAATCAAGAAAACTGCACCTAAAGCCAAAGGCGGCATTGTTCGTAGCAGTCTCTTTGAGGGAGTCTAATGCGTTGGTGGCCTGAACCGGTAGCCGGTGAAATTGTCTGGTGTCACTTCCCCAATAGCATTCAACCAAAACCTAAAGCAAGACCAGCACTTATTCTCGCCAGCAAAGAGAGCGAGGATGGTGATTTCTTTGCTGAAGTAGCTTATGGGACGAGCCAAAAAGTCAATCGCTTATTTAAGGGGGAATTTCTGATTGCAAGAAAACAAAACCCTATCGCTTATGAGGTTGCTGGGCTGAGTTATGACACCAAGTTTGACTTAGGCAAGGCCATAGAGTTGCCGTTTAATGACCGGTATTTCACGGTGCCGCCGCATGCTCCATTTGGGCAAATTCCAAAGTTGGGAATACTGCACCCTAGTATGGTCCATGCCGCCTCTGCTGCATATAAGGCTATTCGCGCTTAATGTGTTTGAGGAGGTCTATACCATCACTCGCCTTAGGTACATCCGGAGCATAAGTGTTTAAGATAGGGGTATGGAATTGACCCTTGATCTCTTGCTTATCCCGATTGCCTATTTAATAGGCTCCGTTTCATTTGCGGTGGTGGTGAGTAAGTGCATGCGCTTGCCCGATCCCCATTCATATGGCTCTGGTAATCCAGGCGCTACTAATGTTCTGCGCACGGGTAATAAGTTAGCTGCCGTCTTAACGCTGATTGGTGATGCCTTCAAGGGTTACTTTGCTGTCATGCTGGCGCGAGTGTTACTCGGAGATGAATCCCTTACCTCCACAATGAACTCGTGGCTTTTATGTGGCGTTGTTGTTGCGGTGTTTCTAGGGCATCTCTTTCCAATATTTCATGGACTTAAAGGTGGTAAAGGCGTTGCAACAGCATGCGGCATTCTGTTTGGTATCAACTGGATTTTGGGTGTGGCAACCCTGAGTACTTGGATTATTGTGGCGATGTTTATGCGTTACTCATCTTTGGCAGCATTGGCTGCTGCAATCTTTGGCCCTATCTATTTCGTTTTCTTGTTCGGCTTTCAGCCGATGGCTATAGCCCTTTTAGTAGTCTGCTTGCTGTTGATTTGGCGCCATCGCAGCAATATTCAAAATTTGCTCAACGGTAATGAGAGTCGTATTGGATCCAAAAAAGTACCTAAATAAAGAATGCAAAGAAACTGACTATGAATATTGCTTATGCTTGCGTTCTCTTGATGGGTCTTCTACCTTATGTAGCGGCAGGCATTGCCAAAAAAGGTTTTGAAGGTTACGACAATGCCATGCCTAGGCAGTGGCTTGCCAAACAAAGCGGCTTTAGGGCGCGAGCCAATGCCGCGCAAGCAAATCTATTTGAGTCTTTGCCTTTTTTCTTTGCGGCAGTGATTATTGCTTCGCTTGCTAATGCCCCGCAAGACAGAATCGACTTATTAGCGATGGGTTTTGTACTTGCGCGTATCGCCTACCTTATTTGCTATGTAGCCAATTGGCCAACCACAAGGTCGATTGTTTGGTTATTTGGAATAATTTGCGTGGTGGGCTTGTTTTTTCAGATCTAATCATCTCAATAGACAAAGCATTTAAAACAACTCCATTAACCGATTTCACCAGAACTATTCAAAATTGAGACAAAGTATTTTTTATGCCAACAAAAAAGCCAGTAGTTAAAAAAGTCAGCACTCTTCAAAAGAAAGAGTTTAAGAAAGAGTCCATCAAAGACGAATCTGGCTTGCCATTATCGGTGGTGATTCGTCGTCGCATCGAAGCCCAAAAAGCCCGCTTTCATGCAAACGACAATATTGCTGCATTTATCCAACCAGGCGAACTAGAGGGTCTGGTAGATGAGGTGGCAGAGAAGATGCAAGCTGTTTTAGAAAGTCTGGTCATTGATACTGAAAATGATCACAACACCCAAAATACCTGCCGCCGAGTAGCAAAGATGTATGTCCAAGAGGTTTTTAATGGTCGCTATGTTGATCAGCCGACCTTAACCAAGTTCCCTAATGTGAGCCGTTTAAATGAGCTCATGATTATTGGCCCCATCACCGTGCGCAGCGCCTGCTCTCATCATCTTTGCCCAATCATGGGCCGCATCTGGATTGGAGTATTGCCAAGCAAGGAATCTGCTCTGATTGGACTCTCGAAATACTCCAGGCTGACTGAATGGGTCATGTGCCGCCCACAGATTCAGGAAGAAGCTGTAGTTGAGTTAGCGGATATGCTCGAGAAAAAGATTAAGCCTATCGGCGTTGCTGTTGTAATGGAGGCTGATCATTTTTGTATGCAATGGCGTGGTGTGAAGGATCGCGATTCCAAAATGATAAATAGCGTGATGCGTGGTGCATTCTTAAAAGATTCCAATCTACGCCGTGAATTCTTGGCCTTGATTGATCGAAAATAATTCAATGAGGCATCGTTTGCATTGTTTAATGACTTTAGTTTTTTTACCGACGCTAATTATTTCTTGTGCGAGTTATCCGTCAGAAAACCAAGATCCCGCTAAAAACAATAAAGTGGCCTATAACAAGGATTTAAAAGAGTGCAGGGAAGACTATAAAGAAACTCAATCGGGCATCCACATACATCAATGGATTAATTGTATGAAGCTCAAAGGCTGGAAATAGCACCCTATTTGCCAACATATTTTTTCTGAGAACAATTCTCATCTATAAATCTATATAAATCATTGACTTAGGTGACGGCTGGCATGCGCAAATCTTCTCCACTATGATCACCTTTAGTTTTCAAAGGTGTGCATTGTTCAAAAATGCACTTGCAAGTTAATTACTGATTTATTTTTGGAGAATCCATGAAAAATAGTCGTCGCCAATTTATGATTTTGTCTGCTGCTGGTGCCTGTACTTTGGCATTGAACGGTAAAGTTCAGGCTCAAGCCATGGTTGCAGAAACTGATCCACAAGCTGCTGCATTGGGCTACAAGGCTGATGCCTCAAAAGTAGACAAAGC
>CANCPL010000093.1:0-6189 GCA_947380065.1 Burkholderiaceae bacterium
TTTACTCTTTTCAAGAGTAAATACGGTATTGCAAGGAAAAACTGCTATGAACCCAAACTCTCTCGCTAATGTTAAAACGTTTTTTGATCCAGAAACGTGGACTTTTACTCATGTAGTTTATGGAGGCAAGAAGAGTCCATGTGTAGTAATTGACTCAGTCATGAACTATGACCCTAAATCCGGCAGAACTTCCACCCAGTCTGCTGACGAGGTGATTGGCTTTATACAAAGCGAGCAATTACAGTTGATCTGGATTTTAGAAACCCATGCCCATGCAGATCACCTTACGGCAGCGCCTTATATACAGAGTAAGTTAGGCGGCAAGATTGTCATTGGGGATAGCATCACTAGCGTGCAAAACGTTTTTAAGGGTGTTTTCAACCTTGACGACCAGTTTGCGATTGATGGATCCCAATTTGACTATCTCTTAAAGGATGGAGAGTCCTTGTCATTTGGAGACCTCTCGTTAAAGGCTCTTTATGTACCTGGGCATACCCCTGCATGCATGGCTTATGAAATTGGAGACTCTCTTTTTGTTGGGGATACTTTGTTTATGCCAGATGTTGGTACAGCGCGTTGCGACTTCCCTGGCGGCAATGCGAATACCTTGTATCAGTCGATTCAGAAGGTATTGGCGTATCCAGATAAAACCAAGTTGTACATGTGCCATGACTATCCACCGTCAAATCGTCCTGCGGCATATTGCACAACCGTAGGGGAGGAAAAGCAATCCAATATTCACGTGCATGATGGCATCAGTGAGGCTGAGTTTGTGCAAATGCGTAATGCACGGGATGCCACCTTAGAGGTACCCACTCTCATACTGCCATCAATTCAGATTAATATCCGGGCAGGGCATCTACCCGAGCCAGAGTCTAATGGCAAATCCTTCCTAAAAATCCCTTTAAATACTCTTTGAAATGACTATTAGTAAATCTGAACTTAAAAAAATGCAGGCATCAGCCGCTGATGCCTGCAAGTTAATGAAAGTCTTATCTAACAGTGATCGCATGATGTTGTTATGCGAAATCGGCCAAGGGGAAAAATGTGTCAGTGAGCTAGAGGCGGCCTTGGATCTACATCAACCTACGTTGTCCCAGCAATTAACGGTGCTACGCAAAGAAAAGTTAGTCAAGACACGCAGAGAAGGTAAGCAAATTTACTATTCACTTGCTAGCGAGGTTGCAGTAGCAGTAATGAGCTTGCTTTATAAACATTATTGCAAAAGATAAAATTCAATTCTGGCGTGTATGCGTGAGATACGCTTTTATTTAGTTTTGGCGCTAAAACTATGAAAGATAAAAATAGTAAAAAATAGGAGGCCCGTTATCCAATGGGTGTCTATTACTCCATCCCTGATCTCTTCAGGTCCGTAATATAGAAGAGCACCAGAAATAAGCAGTACGGCAAGAAAACCCAACTGACTAATGCCGCTCCACCATTGCTTCTTAGACTTATAGCCTGCCTTGAGGTGGAATGGTAATACCGAGCCAAGAGCCAAGGTTGCCAATATTGCAGTAATACCGTGGGCCGCAAGGATGCTGTGGGTGCCAAGGGCGGTTCTTTGAATTAGGAATTGATGACCTAGTAAATACATCAGCCCTGTAATGAAGCAGGTTGCCATGCCATAGATGACAAACGTTCGTTGCCAGTTCGGCATCTTCCCAAGGCGACTCATGCGGTAATCCTGATGGCTTGTGCTGAGAATCTATTAAAACAAGGGTGATGCTCATTATTGGATAGCGCAAGAACCTTTGTTAATGCATCTGCATAGACACATTCTTTTGCAAGAATGGAGAATGATCCGGAAAACTCTGCATGAACTTCAGAAAAATGCTGAGCTAATGGATTAATGATGTGACTCTTCTGACGATCTCTTTTTGCAAAGTAAAGGCTACTCGTGGCAATGGCGCCGTTTTTCAAAGAACCAATTTCAATAATCTCATTAGGGGTTTCAGGGTTGCGAACTTGAATAGGAAGAGAAGTGTCCCCGAATACCCGCAGGTCCCCACCGGCGTTTACTGAGCCTGATGTAATGCCTTCTGATATTAAGACTCTAACCGCCATATCTACCGCAAAACCCTTAGCAATTCCACCCAGATCCAAGCAGGCTGGACGGGAGGACTTTATCAAGTCGGGCGCTAAAAAGTAAATATCTTCAATTCCACCGAGCTCATGATTTGACAGGGTAATATGGCCCGGAAGCAAGCCTGCGGCAACCAGTCGGTGGCCGATTCCACAATTAAATAAGCCATTAGATGCAATATGAACCTCTTTCGCAATTCGGATGACTTGGGCAGTCCACGGATGAATTTCAACGACCTTTAAGTGGGCGTGCTGATTAATTTGGCTGAGCTCGCTTTTAGGATCATGAAATCCCATCAGGCCATGAACGTTTTGAATGGCTGCAAAAGCATTCTCAATGGCTACTTGCCCATCATCTTGATCTATGGAGATTTCAACAAAGGTTCCAAGTAGGGGTTTGCATCGAATCATTTTTTACCTACTTGCTAGGACTGGACTTTGAATTGGTATTCTTTAGTGCCAAATCGTATAAGACCGTTACACGCTTGACGCCATCTGTAATATGCTTGCAAGAAAGCGTTGCGCCACTAATATTCTGGATATCTTGGTTAAGCTTGATGGGGTCGTTTACCGTCTTGCCAATAAATTGCTTACGCCATTGGGGCTCTGCAACCTCATACCCATAGGATTCAACGTATTCTAGGATTTCAATTCCTAGGATGCCACCGGTTGCACTAAGCGCTACTGCATAAGTGACCATTTCATGTTTGCCAATGACTTCGTCAATTACAAGCCAGCCGCCATCAGCCGATTTCCAGATGCGCTGCCCCTGGAATGGGTAGCGGATACTGGACGCAGCACGCATCTTTTCTTGTAGATCATCTGTAATGATGATGGGATTTATCGTTAGCGTTTTATTTGGGAATAGAATTTTTTGAGTTTGCTCTGCCGAAACATAAATTTTTGCATGCGCAATAATGGGCGCGCTAATGATTGCAAGGCCAAAAATAGCTATTGGGCTGGGTTTCCAGATCATGATGAATAAGTTTAGATAAAAGATTGAGAATTCAATTTATGTGGCGAGTAATTCATTGGCTTCATAGCAAAGCATTTGAATGTTTCTGTCTATGCCTTGTTTTTCTGCTAATGTTTCAAACATCATTAATGCTCTCCTTCTTGCTGTGGGGCATTGTGTCGATTGAAACTTCACTAAGTGAGTTAAAGCTGCAACTAATAGGTTCTGAATTTCCATAATGACCATCCAATCAATTTAGTGGGAAGCCAACTTTGACAATGAATTCATTTACAGAATGGCTATCCCAAACACGTGCGTTAGAGCATTCAGCCTCTCCGCCACCCATGCAGTTGCCACCGGCCAGCTGATAGCGCCATGCTCCTGTGACCCACCAATCCTTCGCGGCATAGTGCATATTGGGCCCCACAAAAGTGGCTCTTTGTACTTGATTGCGTAAGTTCAATTCTGAATAGTCGTTATGAAAGCGAGCCTCAACACCCGCTGACCATTTGGGGGCAAAACGATAGCTGGCACCTATTAAAAAATCCATCATCGATTCCGGCACATTTCCGTTTTCAATAAACTTTAATCGTTCATTAGCGACCACGACGTTTCCTGCCAAAATTAATCGATCATCAATAAAGTTTGATTGGAGTAAGAGTCTTGCTTCCAGCTCATCTTTATTTTTGCCCCATGTCGGCTCGAGATAAAGTCCGACACCGACAGGTGAAGTTACTGGATTTGTAATCCGATAGATCGCCTCTAAGGAGCCACCTTCAATCCCACTTTTTTTATAGGCTGTAGATGGGTCATGCGAAGAAGGGACGCCATATCCCCCTGTACAAGTTGGCGAATCTCCGCATGCCTCTGGATTGGTGTAATTTTGATTGGCATTTGTGTAGTAGGAGTTTATGTAGCCAGCAACTTGTAAGTCATTGGTTAGACCATATTCCAGTTCAGATCTTGCGGTCCATGCTTCGTAAGTTCCTGAAGCCTGCTGTTGATTGAGTTGTAGGCGCTGCTCAAATTCCAGTTTGCCCTTAGGTTGTAAATCTAGGGTGTAGATCCAGCCAAATACTCCCTCACCGGCATGGGCTAAAGAAAAATGAAGTGTGGCAACTAAGAAGAGGCTAAATGCAAGAAGTCTATTAATGGTCAATTTCATGGTCCCTTATGGTTGATAGTGATGAATCTAAATGAGAATGGTTCTCAATATAGCATCAAATGAGAATGATTCGCAAATAGGAAAATGACCATTAATTAAAAAATGGCGGAATCTATAGGCCTATTCTTGTTTGCTTGTAAGATTCCTCCAAATGAATGCTGAGTCCTTGGAAAAATTAGTTTTGATGAAGATGCCCTTTGGGAAGCACGCTGGGCGTGCATTGGCTGATTTGCCAGGGAACTATTTGGCATGGTTTGCTCGCGAAGGTTTTCCTAAAGGCGAGCTTGGTCAATTATTAGAATTAATGCACACCTTGGACCACAATGGTTTACGCGGACTCTTAGCGCCCATACAGAAGGCTCATGGCTTAAAAGCGAAATCTAAATTACTTTGAGCGAACGATTAGTGTGACGCGATTTCGTTCGTAAGTCACCGTTGCTGATTCTGGTGGGCTACTTTGAATTGAAGTGACCTCGAGTTTGGTCTGAGATTCAATTTGAGAGGCAATCTGTTTTGCAAGATTTTCATTGCGATCATATTGAATCTGAATGCTAGCGACCTTACCCGACTTGACGTTGTTAAGGATTTCATTGATCTTGCTGGGTGAGTACCCGTCAAAAAATACTGGGTACCAACCCCCAACAAAAGTCTTCTGCACCTTTATTTCACTGGTCTGGGCGGTTGTATTGCTTGCCAGATTGGCATCGTCAACTACGGGTAAATGAAAGTCGATCCCAGTCTTTTGTATTAACTCTTGATAGGAGATTGGGGGATTCATACTTGCTTCATTAGTGTTCTCGACCCAATAAGCCCAAGCAGTATTTTTACTGGGATCGAAAACTAATTTATAAAGGTGGCTGGGAATCGTCACACGACTTCTACCAATACTGCCGCTGCTACCAGTTGAGCCCGTGAAAACATAAATATCACCCGATGCTCTTTTGACATAGGCTCTAGTTGGCTCTTCCACATTTTTAGCCCAGATTCCCTGATTATTTTGTCTTGCTTGGGGCATCATATTGGCCAAGGAAAAAGATTGGGCCATTGAGCCTTCGTTTCTCATATCACCAGCTGGGGCATTATGACCACGGTCAAAACCGCTACCGCGGTAATCCGAGAGTAGGGCTCGCTCAGAGAAAGGTAGCCTGGCTTCTTCGTAAAACTGATTGCTTCTCCGCGGGTGCGGGGCAGAGAACTGTTCTTTGCTGAGCTTCTCAACCGTATAGATCGGCTTCTTCTCCTGCGGCGAGTAGTAGATGGCAAAACTATCAAAGCAAAGATCTCGCCCCACCTGCGGACTTGTCGGTATTTGCTGGGCTGGGAATAGATCTTTGCAGTTTTCAAAAGCCGCAAGCGCATTAAACGAGGCGGAAATCGCCACAAAGGCAAGAAGGTTGCGAAGGAAAGTCATGGGTTCTAAGTTTATGACCTCTGTATCAGATTTTTACTACTTTTGGTCTTGAGTAAATAATATTCAGGGCTTTCTTGATATTTTTGTGCGCATGAAAACAAATTTTTTCCGTAAGAGTGATCAGTAAATAGTGCCGCGCAGTTCATTCCATCTGACTACTACCCCTAGAAAATGAGAGGCATCAAAGCACTAGATGTATGGTTTTTGCAGCTGAAATTTTGTTGGAAAGTGCAAAAAAGTCCTTTTCAAGTCATTTTTTTATAGAGTGAAATTAGCGCTTCCTAACTTTTATAAGTCATTGATTTTATTGACTTATATATGAAAATATAGGGTTATGTACGGGATCTCCCGTATTTCTAGATCAATAAGTTATTGAATTCCACTTCTTTATTCTTGACTTGATATAAGAATCTTCTTAGGATGACCCATGTTTTTTAAATATTGCAATGCAGCATAAAACAGTAGTTCAGTTTTTTTGGTGCTTAGCAAATAATGAATGAGTAAATGTTTATCTAATAATTTGAGCGATATGCAGAATGCGCAGCCAACACTGTTGACTGCCAAAGAGCTGCT
>CANCPL010000094.1:0-5880 GCA_947380065.1 Burkholderiaceae bacterium
TTCTTCGTTGTATCTCGGCAACAGGACCTTTGTTTTCTGTCTTTTATGGGCCTTAGATGCCAAAATTGTCATATGGCAAGTCGCGAATTCTTAAAAATCCTTAGTTCAGCCCGTTTAGGTGATGTTTCCGCGCAACAAATGTTAGCGTCAGCGTATCTTACAGGCGCCTTTAAAACCCCAATTCAACCAGCGAATGCCCTTATTTGGCTAGAAAAATCCTATTTTTCTATTTTAAATCAAGAACTTGCAGAAAAAAACTCGAGTAGTGATGAAATTTGCAATTTATTGGCCCAGGTAGCCACCATTAGCCTGGCAGAAACATTTAATTCCCCTGCTTTTGAGTTTGGCTGGAATTCTTTTTGGAGTTTGGCTGAGGCGGGAAGCGATCTTCATTCTCAGATCGCAGCTAAATGGCAACTTGTTAATTTATTAATTAACCCCATCAATGAAGAAATCCAATCTCAACTAGTTGACTGGCACAAACGGAAGACTTCATCCGTGCCATTAGAAAAAATTGCTTCTCTAGATTTTTCCGGCATGCAAAAGATAGCCAAACTATATTTGCAAGAACTTGCGGACGGCGATTCATCCTATACAAGTAGCGCAAAAGAATTGCTGATTAAGTTGCAACCAAAAAATGAGGCGCTCTCTTCATTGTGGAAAGTTTGGCTTGATGAGCAAAATGAAGAAGCACTCATTCAAGCGGCAGAACTAGGCCTAACTATTGCCAAACTTACCTTGGGTTTACGTCTTGCTCAGCTGGATGGAGGTCTTGATTCGGAGAAGAGTAAATCAAACGCCTCTCTCAAGAAAGCGGCTCACTGGTTAGAGCTTGCAGCCAAAGATGGAGATCGAGATGCTTGGTATGCACTTGGTGAAATTTATCGTCGCCCCCAATTTTCTGGATACAACGCTAATGAGAGTGATCGCTGCTTTGACCGCGCTGCCGATCTTGGTCATGCACAAGCCCAACTTCGTAAAGGGGCCAATCTTTGGCGCAAGCGCGAAAAGAGCGAAGAGAGGGTTCGCGGATTGCAAGCATCTTATTGGGTGTGGCAAGCCCATCAGCAAGGCGTGCCCGAAGCCAAAGAGTTACTCGGAAAGATTTTAGAGGGCTGCCCTAACCCTAAATCAAATGAATGGTTTGAATTAGCACAATGTGCTGAGGAAGCCATTAATCATCATGCTGAACATAAGCTAGATGAAGATTGGCTATTACTCTGTCATCGCATCATCATTGCGAATCAATTTAGCTTCAGCAAAGCAGAGTTATTGCTTTGTGAAGTTGGCCAACTCCAACATGAGCATTGTGTAGTGGTGGATATCCGCTGGGAGTTGCCAAAGATCTTGCCAAGATTAATTCAGATTGAAACCATTCAACAACGCCGTGCCCTATTGGCTGCTGGCAAGGCCTTCGCTGGCACAGAGATGGATTTGGAAGGCAACTTACGTCAAAGACGCTATCGCTTTGATCGCGTCACAAGTTGGCTAGAGAATACTTTTTCTAAGAATCAAGCAGACGCTGAGGTCGATTGATCTGCCTCAGGCTCATCTACGGATGGCTTGGGCACATAGAAGCGCGCAATCAGAAGCCCTAATTCGTAAAGCAGCGTCATCGGAACCGCTAGGAGCAATTGAGAAAGTACGTCAGGAGGGGTTACCACTGCAGAGATCACAAATGCCCCTACGATGACATAGGGACGAATTTCCTTTAACTTAGCCAGAGGAACAAGCCCCATCCGAACTAAAACTACCACGACTACAGGCACCTCGAAGGTAATACCAAATGCTAGAAAGGTGGTCATTGCAAAACTTAAATAGTTATCAATGTCAGTAGACATCTCCGCGCCCAAAGGTGCGTTATAGCTAGCCATAAACTTAAATACTGTTGGGAACACTAAGAAGTAAGCAAACGCCATACCAATAATGAATAAGGAATAGCTACTCACCACCAAAGGAAGAATCAGCTTTCTCTCGTGCAGGTATAGTCCAGGCGCAATGAAAGCCCAGAGCTGATACATCACCACTGGTAATGCAATGAGAAACGCCACCAGCATGGTGACTTTCATGGGTACGAAAAATGATCCTGTAACGTCCGTCACAATCATCTTGCCACCCGCAGGCAATGCCTCCAATAAAGGCTGAGCAAATAAATGAAAAATATCAGGGGCCCAATAGACCAGGCAAACAAAGACAGCAATTATTGCGAGCGCTGATTTAATTACGCGATCACGTAATTCAAATAAGTGAGATAGAAAGGTTTCTTGTAATCCCGAGTCTTCAGTTGAATTGTTTTCAGTCATGCGTAGATTTTTTTATTCTTTTACTTTTTACTATTATTTACTAGCACTGTGATGAAAGCGTTTCATTCTGGCTGCACCAGATTGCACGCGAGTACGTATACCCGCAGATCGTTTAAACCAAACTGGCCTTGCAGCACGTCGTACACCCCAGCTATTGCGGCCTTGGCGCTGACTTTTACGAAGCACCTCTTTTTCGTCAAGTGGTGGCTTTTCAAAGCTAGTCTCAAAGATATCCGCTTGATCACTTAAGTTGGCGCTAGCCTCTTGAACTGTGGAACCAATGCTGTTTTCAACTTCTTTAAGAGTGGCGGCAGTTTCTTCTCGAAACTTTTTAAATTCCTCCACTTCCATTTGGCGATTGACTTCAGACTTAACGTCAGCCATATAGCGCTGTGCGCGCCCAAATAAATTGCCCACCATGCGCGCTACCTTTGGCAAACGCTCTGGTCCAACGACAACCAAAGCAACTACGGCAATCAGCGCAAGCTTTGAAACTCCGAGATCAATCATTTAACCATTCGTTTAAAAGCTGCATGTGTTTCTATCGCGCTTCAGTTTTTTTGTCAGTTATTTGTTGATTATTTGTTTACGTCTTTAGCGTGAACATCAACCGTCTTTTCTGCTGCTTCAGAACTTTGTTGGATTTGCTCCTTAGCTTTTTCTGTAGGCTCTTCAGAAGTTTTCATGCCATCTTTAAAGCCCTTTACAGCACCGCCCAGATCTTGACCAATGTTGCGCAATTTTTTGGTACCAAATACCAACATCACGATAACCAACACAATTAACCAATGCCAAATACTGAATGAACCCATTTTTAATCTCCTTGGATTATTTTTTCCAGGGGCGGGGACCGCCCATCACATGTAAGTGCAAGTGATAAACCTCCTGCCCACCATCTGCACCATTGTTCACCATCAACCTAAAGCCGCCATCCTTACCGGGACGACAGCCTTGCTCTTTGGCAAGACGCGGTGCCAATTCCATCATTTTACCCAGCAAAGGGGTATCTATGCTTTCCGAAGACTCCAACATGGGTATATGTTTTTTAGGAATGATCAGAAAATGGATAGGTGCTGCCGGGTTGATATCTTTAAAAGCATAGATTTTCTCGTCCTCATAGACCTTCTGAGAGGGAATTAAACCTTGAGAAATCTTACAAAACAGGCAATTAGGATCGTGTGACATACTTTTTCTCGTATTTATCCGTGCTTACTCTTTACCAGTAGCTTTTCTAGCAGCCTTCTCTTCGATGCCGGATGTTCCCAGGCGACGATCAAGCTCGGCAATCACATCTTCCGGGCGTAGGTTAAATTGAGACAAAGCAATCAAGCAGTGAAACCACAAATCAGCCATTTCGCCGACTAAGAGCTTTTGTTGATCGGCCGCCAAATTGGAATTGCGCGCATCTTTTGCCGCCATCACAGCCTCAGTCGCTTCTTCACCAATCTTTTTCAAGATCCCATCATCACCTTTTGAAAAGAGTAAAGCGGTATATGAAGTTTTGGGATCTGCTTGACCTGCCTTAAACGCATCACGACGTTGATCAACTACATCGGCTAAATGGGTTAAACCAGATTCGATTTTTTTGTCTGAATTCAATATTTTGTCCATGAATAAGTTTTGCAGACTATACAGTCCAATCCTCTACCTTTAGCTTCTGAATCCTTTTAAAAGCTTGGTCATTCGTTACTAAAACTGCCCCGAGCTGAGAAGCATGTGCTGCAATTTGCATATCGAGAGAGCCCAATACATTGCCGCTACCCTCTAACTCCGCCCTCAAAACACCATAATGCTCAGCCACATTAGTATCCCAAACCATAACATCGACTCGCTTCAAAAACTCTTGCACCGCTAAATGAAGATTCTTAGCATGGGGCTTTTTTGCCAACCCGTAGAGAATTTCACCTTCAGATATCACTGACAAGCATAGTCTTTCCATAGGAACACTGGCGATTTTTCTGCTTACTACTGGGTTTTTCTTAATGAGACTGCTGATGGTATTGGTATCGAGCATATATCTCATCACTCATTGACTCCAGCAAAAGGATCTCGATCTTGCGAACCTTGATTTCGATCTTCAGGGCTTAAGAAATCCAAAGGAACATCCGTGCTTGCAAGCGCCAAGAAAAAACTATCCCAGTTTTCAGGTCTTCTGGAAAGAATTAAATCCCCAGTATTAGCATCGCGCCGAATAAAAACCTCTTTTTCCTCGAAACGAAATGCCGCAGGTAAGCGTATGGCCTGGCTACGTCCATTCATAAAGATTTTTGCTGTTAGGCTCATCATCCTAGCTCCTTAGTATATATCAAAGTATATACCACTCTAAACTAGAGCAAACTGGAAATCAAGCCCCAAAATAATGTCTTGGGTCAGATTTTACTGATCTTGATCCAACTTGAGCTTACAGAATCCCATTGCCTAAAGAAGCAACTATGCTCACCCGTATGGCAAGCAATCCCATCTTTTTGCTCAACCATCAGCAAAATCGTATCCCCATCACAATCCAAGAGAATTTCTTTCACCTTTTGAGTGTGGCCAGATTCTTCACCTTTGTGCCACAGCTTTTGTCTAGAACGAGTCCAGTAGACAGCCTCACCCAAGCGAATAGTTTCCAAAAGGGCATCGCGATTCATCCAGGCCATCATTAATACATCGCCACTACCCACTTCTTGTGCAATAACGGGTACTAGGCCCTGATCATTCCAAGTCACTGCCTCTAATAAGGCCTGGTCTTGTGAGTTTTTATTCGTATCTGACATTTGTCCAATTTTGACAGAATTGTTTTGCGCCAAGCAAATAACGAGTTTCTAGGGCCTGCCAAAAAGACCCCACTATTTCATGGACACTTCCCTCATTTGTGTGTACTGTGTGTATAAATTAAAATTCGTATGTTTACAGAAGGGCTATGATGAAATATCCAATTGCTATTAAACCGGGTGGAGATAACTTAGCCTGGGGTGTGATTGTTCCGGACCTGCCAGGTTGTTTTTCTGCTGCTGACAGCGGAATTGATGAGGCAATTGAGAATGCCAAAGAAGCGATTGAGCTTTGGATTGAGGCCGCATTAGACGCGGGCGAAGATATCCCAAAGCCCAGTTCTATTAC
Source organism: Burkholderiaceae bacterium (assembly GCA_947380065.1). Lineage (GTDB taxonomy): Bacteria > Pseudomonadota > Gammaproteobacteria > Burkholderiales > Burkholderiaceae > Polynucleobacter. The sequence goes on from CANCPL010000094.1 coordinate 5,409, forward strand.
CGAGCTGCAAAAGAAGAAAGAGTTCAAAGGATATATTTGGGCAATTGCTGAGATTGACCCGGCATTACTGTCGGACGATATCGAAAGAGTAAATATTTCTTTACCAAAAAGGGTTCTAGCAAGATTAGATGCTAAGGCCAAATCTGCTGGTGAAAACCGCTCAGCATTTATCGCGCATATGGCGATTAGCGCTTAAGAACCCCGCCTAAATCCGAACCGGAATCCCTTGGGCTGCCATATATTCTTTTGCCTGCCCGACGGTGTAATCACCATAGTGAAAAATACTAGCGGCCAATACTGCATCTGCATGACCCTTAGTAATGCCATCGACTAAATGCTGCAAATTACCAACGCCACCAGAGGCAATCACGGGAACAGAAACCGCATCACTTACTGCGGCTGTTAGAGCCAAGTCAAAGCCATCCTTACTACCATCGCGGTTCATGCTTGTTAAAAGAATCTCACCTGCACC
>CANCPL010000095.1:0-5867 GCA_947380065.1 Burkholderiaceae bacterium
ATATGGCTGCAATGGTCCACGACATTGGCAAGATGGCAGTGCCATCCGAAATTTTGACAAAGCCATCGCGATTAACTGATCTCGAGATGCAAATGGTCCAAGGTCACGTAGAGGCCGGCTATCAGATTCTGAAAGATATTCCATTTCCATGGCCTATTGCAGATATGGTGTATCAACATCACGAGCGCTTGGATGGTAGTGGCTATCCAAATAAATTAATGGATGAGCAGATTTGTGAAGAAGCAAGGGTATTGGCCGTTGCTGACACGATTGAAGCGATGGCAACACATAGACCCTATCGTCCCGCTAGGGGGTTGGTGGCGGCAATGGAGGAAATCAAAGCGGAGGCGGGTGAAAAATTAGACTCTAAGGTTGTCGATGCAGCATTTGAATTGCTGGCCGGAGAAAATGAACTTCAAAAAATTATTGATACCCGGTAACTATTTAAACAATGTATTTAGCAATCTTTCTTTATCTCTTGGCTATAGTTTTGCAATTATATGCAGCCAGTTACGCGGTTATTTTATTTTTTAAGTCTACAGAGTTTCGCCGTTCAAGCGTATTGCTTGCCTTAGGGCTATTTTTCATGACTGAGAGAAGGGCTGAGCCGCTCTATGAAATCTACCAGTCAGGCGAATACAGTATTGAAGAGGCCATTTTCTCTCTTGTTATATCTGCCTTATTTTTAATTGCTCTTAAGCAAATCAGAAAATTAATAATGCAATTAGAGGAAAAAAACTTTTTCCTTGATCGCACCGCTAAAGTTGATTCTCTGACACAAGCGATCAGTCGTTCAGAAACTTTTGCGAGATCTGAATTGGAGATAGAGCGAGCGCTGCGTAATAAACAGCCAATTGCATTTCTAATGCTCGATATCGATCATTTTAAAAAAATTAACGATAATTACGGGCATCCAGTAGGTGACATTGTTTTGCAGTGTTTAGTAAAGCATTGTCAGGAGGAGCTCAGGGCAATTGATATTTTTGGACGCGTTGGAGGGGAAGAATTTTTTATAGCACTTCCGGAAACCTCGGAAGCCTTGGCTTATGAAGTCGCGGAGAGGGTTCGCAAGAGAATAGCCGCCAAACCTAGCGCCATTGTTAATGGAGAAGAGATCCATATAACCGTCAGCATCGGGGTAGCGGTCTTTGACCCAAGTTGTCATGGTGAAACAGAAGCAAATATCATTTTGAGGGCGCGCTATAAAAATGCTGATGAAGCCATGTACTTTGCTAAGCAATCAGGAAGAAATAGATCGCAAATTTGGACTCATAAAATGAAAAGCGAGAGTCATTAATTCTTTCTCGCAAAAAATATAACGATGCAAAAAAATAAAAATATATTCGTGGCGGCTCGTAATGCCTTGGATGGCGTTAAAGAGCTGATTAAAGAGAAGTCGGCTCGTCGCGAGTTGGCTCTTGCTATTATTGCGATTGTTTTTTTCTGTTTTAAGCCCAATGTCTACACCGTATTGATGGCAGTTTTATCTTTAGTCTTATTGGCGGTTGAGGCATTGAATACTGCGATTGAAAAGACTTGTGATCTGATTACCTTAGAAGAGCATCCTGAAATCAAGAAGATCAAGGATTTAGGTGCGGCAGCAGTAATGATTATTGTATTGGCAATTGTTCTCATCTTCATTAGGTACTTACCACCATTCTTCTGATGAGTAACTTTTTAAGCGCCTTTCACATACACATCATTCCTAGAATGGATGTGGAGTCATCGGATGAAACAGCTAATCACGCAGAACGTGAGAAGCTGATACTTCTGATTGCAAAAATTTGCAAAGATTTTCGTGGCACTACTTCTGAAGAATTCCAGAGCACTTTGATTTATGGATTTGAGCAAGTCAGTTTTGCGGTCCAGGCGGCAATGGCTATTCAAATAGAGGCGGACGCCTTAAATGCAAAAAATCATTTAGCGCCCATAGGCTTGGCATCGATTGGGATTGTTTCTCTGATTAATCCATTTACTGGACTCAAGGAAGAAGAGCGCTCGATCCAACTGGCATCGTTCATGGCTGAGGCTGCTGGCCCTGGAGAGCTTTATTTATCTGAGGGCGCGCATGATTCCTTAAAAAACCCAGATTCACTTCTGTGTCGTTTTACAAGGCAGTTACTGAGAACGGGTGAGGATAGAGCCCTCAATGCCTATGAAGTATTTTGGAATCCAACTGAGGTTGATCCTGGAAAACTGCATAAAGATCCCAATGCTATCGATTTGGAGCTTCAGCCGATCCGCTCTTTTGGTTTGAAATTGGTTGCGGGAATTCTGCTGCTCTTCTTTGGGGTGCTACTCCTTACCATAGGCTATGAAGCGCTTTGGGCCTGGTTTTTATATTTGGTGAATCGCTAATGTTTATGCGCGATCGTCATTTTAGGATTACCGCAAGCTTGTTCATGTTTGCTTTCGGCATTGGCGTCATGATTTACTTTGCCGAGGAATTGCTCAATCTTGGTGGCCAGCTCTATTTAGGTTGGGGATCTTTCTTCATCATCTTCTTAATGTCGAAAGTTAAGTATTTCCGAAATCAACCTTGGCGTTCTTTATTTATTATTCTGGCGCTATTCGTTAGCTGTCGCTACATCGCCTGGCGGATCTATGACACCTTAACGTATACCGGTTTCTTTGATTTTATCGGCACTGCCTTGTTGTTCCTGGCGGAGTTGTATGGTTTCACCTTATTCCTGCTAGATATGTTTGTGAACTTCTCGCCAATGTCTAGTGAAGTTATTCCCTTATCTCAAGATGAGTCTTCTTATCCATCAGTGGATATCTTTATTCCTACTTACGATGAGTCTGAAACTATCGTTCGTATGACGGTGACGGCGGCAACTCAGGTTCAATACCCCAAAGAAAAGCTTAATATTTACATCCTGGATGACGGCGGGACTCATGCCAAGCGTCGCAGCAAGGAGACCGGTCATAAGGCATGGAGGCGCCATTACAACTTAAGAAAGCTTGCTAAAGAGCTGGGTGTGCATTACATCACGCGGGACACCAATCAGAAGGCTAAAGCCGGAAATATCAATCACGCTTTGCAGCACAGCAAAGGCGACCTGATTTTAATTTTGGATTGCGATCAAATACCGACAAAAGATATTTTGCACAACACAGTGGGGCAGTTTTTAAGTGATCCCAAAATGTTCTTGGTGCAAACGCCGCATTTCTTCATTAATGAAACTCCAGTCAATAACGTGATTACTGGCGTTTCTAATCGCCCGGATGAGAGCGAGATGTTTTATCGCAAAATTCAGCCAGCCATGAATTTTTGGAATTCAGCTTTTTTCTGTGGCTCTGCAGCCTTGCTACGCCGTAAGTACCTGATGGAAGTAGGTGGCATTGCTATTAAGACAATTACGGAAGATTGCGAGACTTCACTTATTCTCCATGCGCATGGCTATAACAGCAGTTATATCAATAAGCCCATGGTCTGCGGTCTTTCCCCAGAGACTCCATCCGACTATTTAACTCAGCATTCTCGCTGGGCTAAGGGAATGCTCCAGATCTTGATGCATTACAACCCCTTGTTTATGCGCGGACTCAGTCTGCCGCAACGCTTGGCTTATTTTTCTTCATCATATTCTTGGCTTTTTGGATTCGCACGCTACATCTTTTTCTTGGCGCCTTCAGCATTCTTAATTTTGGGCCTTAATGTCTATTCAGCCAATTGGCATGAGATGGTAGATTTCACGGTTCCTTATGCCTTGAGTATTTTGGTGGTGATCTCTTACTTCTTTGCTGGTTCGCGGCAACTATTCTTCTCGGAAATTTATGAAACCGTTAAAGGATTCAGGATGATTCGAGAGCTCATGCCCGTACTTTTAAATCCTTGGAAGCAAAAGTTCTTGGTAACTCCAAAGGGAATCACCTTGGAAAAAGAGCAGCTCAGCTGGGATGCTTTCCCATTATTTATCCTGGTAACCATCAATGTCGTTTCAATATTTATTGCTGCCCTTCGCTGGCATTACGAGCCGATTTGGCATGACAACATCGTTATCACCGCAATATGGTGCTGCATCAATATTTGGTTGGGCTTAATGTCCCTGGGCGCATTTTGGGAAAAGCGCCAAGTCAGAGCTTATTACCGAATTGGTGGAGGCGGAACGGTCACAGTGCTTCGTGGTAACGGGCTACCTGTTATCGAAGCAAATTTGGAGGATGTTTCGGTAAGCGGCATTGGGTTTGTTCTTCCATTCAATACGGATCTCAAAGTTGGCGAATCCATTCAATTGGCCGTAAATGATAGTTATGGAAATCACTATACATTTAGGGCAAAAGTAGTTCGCATGCAAAAAGAGGCTGACCATTATTTTTGCGGCACACAGTTTGTTGCCGAGCAAATTGGTAGCCCCGAAACCATTGCCTTCGTGTATGGAGATAGTGGTCGTTGGCAGCATATTTGGGATGCTAGTGCGGAACTCAAGCATTCAAAGCTCCAGCTGTATTTGTTAACGAAGTTAGGGCTGAAGGCCGTGCGCGAAAACTCTGCTGGCTATTTTGCTTATATCTCAAAGAGTATCGGCACATTTATTGTGATGCTGTTTAACCCCTATGTTTGGTTTTACGCGATCACTGGCTTAGTCAATTGGATTATTTATCTATTTTATTTATTCGTGGTCTATACCATTGGCTTAGTCGATCATGAGCAGGCAAGAACTTTTCCTCGCTTACAGGCCGGGGAAAAGATGGCAGTGTACTTTCCTAAGTTGGATGCCACGCTAGAAGGGTGGCTCTTTGATATCTCTCTCACGGGTGTTGGTATTAGAGTAAACCTGCCTTTCCTGATTGACGACAATGAATTAATAGAAGTTTCTGTGTCTGGCGTATTAAAGACACAGCAGCGCATGGATTGCATGATTCGCCGCGTCATTAAAGAGGGTGACGAAGTCATTTTGGGTGCTGAATTTATTGTGGACAACAGTAATTTCTTCAGGATTGTGAGCTTTGTTTATGGCCAAGGATCGAAAATGGTATTTTCTTTGGCGATTCAGAATTTAAGACGCATTCTGGCTTATCTCTTTTTCACAGGCGAGCTAAAGGATGAGCGCAAGAGCCTTGCTTCATCTTCTAAGTCCCTAAGCAAGTAAATAAGTAAATAATTCTTTTGAAAATTAAAGTCCTTCATCTCTGCCTGAGTCTTGCATTGCTCTCTTCAGTTGGGGCGGGAGAGCTTGTTTGCGCTTCAGAAACAACCCTCAGTAGGCAAGAGATTGCAGAGGCTAGAAGGGTATTGACCCAGGCTACTATTCTTCAAAAAAGTGGCAAGCCAGCTGAGGCAAATGCTTTTCTAAAAGAGAAGTTCCCGAATGGGCCGCCTGCGGGTGATCTAGCAGTTGGATATTACAAAATTATTGCTAGCTTGCCGGGCGGCTGGAATGAGGCACGTTCGGGGTTAGAGGGCTTGGTTAAATCCGACCCAAAAAACTTGCAGTACACCCTAGCTTTAGATGTCTTATTGGGATCTAAGCGAGAGACTCGTGATCTTGCCATTCAGAATTTGGCTGAAACCTATCAAGTCCGCAAGGTGGATAAGCAGCGCGTGCTTCAAGTATGGCGAGAAGTGCTCAATGCACAAGAGATTGGTCCTGACCTGATTCCGCTTTATGAGCAATATTTAAAGTTAGATCCCCATAACCAAGAAATTACCGGTCGCTGGATTCTTGAGAAGGATGCGCTTGAAGAGCGTAAACGTATTGCAAATGATCCTTTGCTCAGACGTCGTCAAGTTGGCCTAGATCTATTAGACAAGGGTGACATCGTAGGGGCGGAAGCGCCGCTGATGGATACCCTTAAGGCGCATCCAAAAGATTATCTGGCATTAGGTGGCATGGGCCTCATTCGGATGAGGCAAGGTAATTATG
>CANCPL010000096.1:0-5696 GCA_947380065.1 Burkholderiaceae bacterium
GATATCCCCTTCTTTCATACAGATCACCGCTTGGGATTTAGTGCTAATGGCTTATGCGTGTGGTTTTATCAGCTTTATAAGAATGTGGGCATTAGCGGCGGTAGCAGTCATTCAGGAAGAAAATTTTTTATTACTACCTTGGCTAATAAAGGCATTGGCGTTCGAATCTTAGCCAGTCTCGCCGGTCATCGGTCGATTGCGGTTACCCAAAGATATATAGATGTTAACGATGAGCAAAAAAGACAGGCTGTAGAACTAATATGAATGCAGTCGGGTAAAACCGACTCTAACAGGCAAGCCTAGTCAATTGCGATACTCGATCTCTTGCGCAGTCAAACTCGTGATTACCTAATGAAAATAATCGGCTAGTGAAATTTTCATCTTCAAAATTAAAGCGGGTTTGAAAGCTTTTGCCCAACTCTTGTTGTGGAAACCCACCAAGTGCGGCCTGCTCTGAAATATTTAAAGCACTTTCCTTATGCCTCATCACCATTAATGTCATATGGCGCCGCATATGATCATCTCCACTTTTATGCTTTGCTGCTAATGGGTCGAGCCTCCCGATAAAGCGATCTACTAGCATTGCCATAGCCCCAGCCCGCCAGAGCTCAATATGGGGATTTAAGGCCATGGTGTAGATCAGGAGCAAATCCTTCCACATATTCTTTAATTTAGTGCCTTTAAGCACTTGACCATGAATTTGCTTAATTTGCGTATTTGGCCAAATTTGCGATAAGGCATTGACCAGTTGGGTAATCGACGGAGGATCTTGATCGCCACAAAGCTTTAGCAATACATCGTCATCACACACAAACAATCTATCCCTGCCTCTAATGACCTCAATCACTGGCTGGCAAGAATACATTGGTAGCTGTTTGTGTCCTTCAAACCAAGTCGCAAATGGGCAATCCAAGACGCAACCGTACTTGGAGTAACAATCTAAGACCTGTCGATTATCAAGACTCATTTTCCTGGGTAATCGTTTAGGTCTTACATACTGACTAGCGGCGGTATAGCTAGGACTTATGCGTAAAAAGTTAAAGAAAAGCCTTGCCATCTCCTGATGACAATCTTGCTGCTCCGCACAAAGTTTTCCGCCCATGCGGATATCTCCAGCTTGAATTTACCTACTTTTTTGTTAATAGATTTTATATGTATTCACGGCAGATGTACTTAGATGAAATCAGGGTGTGAATGGAATTGACCTTCACATCTTTATCTAACCAAGGAGAAAATCCATGAGTGAAACCACTGTAGTCGAATCAGGCGTTAGTACCCCTAATGCTGAAAAAACGAATGCCAACCCCTTTGCGGTGGGAATTGGCAATTTATTAACAGGCAGCAATCCAGAAAAAGCCATCGGCGACTCTATTGATCGCTTAGTTGAATATCGCAAAAACTGGGAAAGCAACGAGCTTTCTAGTGCAAACGATGTTCTCTATGGCATCTTGCAGCATTGCTATGCATTAAACAATACGATGCAAGGCTCAGACAGCATTGCCAAAAGCCTTAAAAAAGGCTTGGCAAACTACATCAAGACCCATGAATACAAATTTAGCGACAGCTCACCCCTCATCACTAAGATTGTTAAATGCGTTTTTGGTGTCGATCGCCGTCGGGTGAATGCTTACAGCACCTCAATGAAAGCAGCAATGGCAGCCAGAGTAAGCGTTCTAGACCTACCTAAATACTTTCGTGAAAATGGTGGCGTAGAAGAAGTAAGGCGCTCCTCCACCGGCAAAGGCAAGTCTATTGCTCAAAAAGTGGAATTAGGTAGAACAGTACTAGAAGGCGATATATTAGCCAAAGTCCAAAGTGACTCTCTTAATGCCTCATTTTCCAATGAGCAATTAGAAGAAGGTGTTGTCTTGTTGGCAACCCGTGAGGACGATGGCAGTTTTGCTATTCGCAGAGTTGTTCAAAGCGGTGCAGCTGTTAAATCAGCGTTAGCAGCTTGCTCTAGTGTCGGCGCAGAGAAGGAGAGAGCTCAAAAACTCGCAGATGAAACTAAAGCGATTGAAGATGAGCGTTTAGCAGCCCAAGCAAAACTCAAAGCCGCTTGAACTTGTTGTTTGCTATCTGATTGCTGGTATTTACTCCCTAAGATAAATCCAGCAATCATTTCCACTACATAAAGGAGATTGCAATGCATAACCCTAGACCACCATCTGTCGTCATACAAGCACCTCAGTGCTTAGATGATTTTGCCCTACAACCCAATAGTCGATTTAAACTTGAATCCATACTTGATTTAAGTCTGCCCATTCCCGCGAATGGTATTTGCGGGATAGTTCTATACGGCCTTTATGGAACTGGCAAGACTACCTTAGCAAACCTACTGCCAGGTCTAATTGAAACAGCCAAGGTCAATCCATCTAGTACTGCAATGAGCGCTGGATCAATTGTGGATACAGAGGATCCTAATTCCGATTATTTCGCCTGCGCACAAGGACAGAACGGCGCTCAGTTAACTCAAGCTATACAGAATCGAACAAGCTATATGTCATTTAATAGTAGCGGTCTTCATTATGTAATTATGGATGAGGTAGATGTTTTAACCCCTGCCGCTCAAGCTGGTTTCAAATCGATCATGAATCGAAAGGATGTCATATTCATTATGACTAGTAATAACTTGGATCAGATTGATAAAGGCATTCAGAATCGGTCTATTTTGATTGATATGAATGTTCCGCCTATTAACGACTGGCGGCCTATCTTGCGTCGGGTATATGAGAATGCTGGCTTACCAGCACCACCTGATGCCGTTCTTGATCAAGTAGTTCAAGCTGGCAGAGGTTCAGCTCGAAGTATTTTTTCCGACATTGTGATGAGTGTTAACCAAGAGGTAAGAGAAAAACATGATAACCATCTAATTACTTTAAAAGCTTGCGGCTAAGAAAGGAAAAAATATGAATGGCTTACTTGGAAACTTTGATTCGGCGAAGTTTATTTTTATTGCCTGCGATGAAGAAAGCTGGGTTCCAACGCCCAAAGAAATTAAAACCTTTTTTCCTAACTCCCTTTGTAATATATATAAAGCATGGGGGCACTTTAAAGATAACTTCAAAGACATAGAAAATCTTTTTCACATAAGGCGTAGTGGTATTCAAATTCATGGATGCTGGAATAATCATGGAAGAATAATCAGCCACGCTATCAGAGTAGAAAATACTTGCTCCCGAAACTCATTTTTTGATTTGAAATATGGGGACTTTATTGTGGATTCTTTACAAATTGGAAATGATTCATTAAGTAAACTTGATTTGTTTTTACAAGGCGCTGCTAAGATGAATTCCGCAATTAATTCAGTTTGTGAATGTAAAAATAAAATGGATACTACGTCTGAATTAGCCAAGCAAATGAGTTTGAAAGATTCAAAGATTGCATCACCCAGTGAATCAGCTGTAGCGGAAATATTTGATGACTATGGACTTGAAGCGCGAGCACAAATGTCCAACGCATTAAATAAGTGGTATGACCAGGCCAAGTGGTCTAAGTAACCCACTTTAGGTGTCGGGTAAAACCGACACCAAATGGTCATCCCCTCACCCATCTCTACCCTGCCAATCTCTCCGCACTGAGCATTGGTGTCAATTTACTATAGTGGCGCTCAATCATTCCCACGCTAGTTCCCATCTGCTTTGCAAGAGTATGAATATCGACACCCTCTTCTAATCTAAAGGTGGCATAAGTATGGCGTAGGCTATATAAAACCCTATTCTTGCCGGCTGCATCCTTAAACAAACCCGATTCAACCATTAAGCGTTCGAACACGCTATCTAGGCTATGCGGAGCATCACCTTCTGGAAATACAAATACCTTGCGATCTAACTTGGCTTCAATGACTGCTTCAAGATTGGCATAAGGCAAAGCTTGCCACTTGATTAGTCGCTCTAAACTATCAATAACAAAGTGGCGGGCAATTAAATATCTAGGCCCCGTCTTGCCTGATACCCAGACTCTTAAGTACCGCTTTTCACCTATCCAATGCCATTGCAGACTACGCCAGCAAATTGGCATGCTCTCTGTTCCCTGCCGTATTCCAGTACCCAATAAGAACTCCACATAGACCCGGCAAAGTCTGCGCATATGGTTACTGCGTTGATTGCGGCCAAAACGCTCCCAGTCCCGCATGTATTCCAACAAGTAATCGATCTCTTGGTGGCTAAAGGCTGGCCTAACCTGCGCAGCACCACCAGTGATTTCCAGTAAGGGGATATTGCGGTGTTGTGAAATAAGCCCTTGTGCTCTAGCCCGTTCAATCACCCGCTTATAAAGACCAGCATGACGCCTTTGGGTATAAGTTTTAGGCTCCTTACCCATTTTTGATATTCGCCAAGCCACGTAGTCATCGACTAGCTCTTGGGTAATGTCATTAACTTGGTAATTGCCAAAGAATGGGATCAGGTACTTGGTATAGATATGGATATAGTCAACATGGGTACGCTTATTGGAGTTCGACTGGACAACCTTGGCAGCCATAGCCAGCTCTTGCGTGGCTAATTGACGAAAGGTCTTGGACTTAATGGCTAGATCACTGGCAATCTTGACCTTGACTGTTTCATAGATCGCAATAGCTTGGGTTGTGGCTTCGGCAAGCTGATCTGAACCTGTGCTAGCGGAATGCCAAGCCCCTGTAGTGAGCTTGAAGCGACATTGCCATTGGTGACTATTGGGTCTTTTATAGAGAGTGAGAAGGCCATCAAGGAGTTTGATGGGCTCAGGTTCTGTGGTGCAGCCAGAAAATAGAAGTGATAAATTATTCATTACAAGCGTCACTTAACAAGACACTTGTAATTATGTTTTCAGATTTGCGTTTGGGCGACCTGAATTATTTAGAGTCGGTTAAACCGACACCACAGCGTCAGGGCTGCGATGGACTGTTGCTGATCGAAAAGCAGCCCTTCACCCTACTTAATAGCGGCAGGCTCAAATCGACCCATAAGAGACGATCCCTTTAAAGGACGCATCTTGATCCATGAACTGCAATAGAAAGACTAAAGCCCCTTCTTTGAAAACTCTCGCAGAATTTCCAGATTTGGAATCTGTACAGTCAATCTAGATACATTGGAAATTAAACCCTGTTCGGCCATTGATGCTAAGGCTCTACTAATAGTTTCAAACTTTACATCCATCATTAGACCCATATCTTCACGTTTAAATAATGGCGCAATGGCATAAGGCCCAGATTGTTTTGCAAGTTTGAGGAAGAACCGCGCTAAACGAATCTCAATTCGCCCTGTATTAATCTCAGAAAACCATGATTCAGACTGAAGTAACGCTTCGCCCCATTTTTTAACGATTTGGCGGTGCAATCGCGGGGATTCCTCGCCTAAAGTAGTAATAATATTTTTTGGTATTCGGCAGAGGTGAACATTTGTTAATGCAATGGCTGCGTGCTCGTAGGCATCCCCAAGTAATGCCTCCATACCAAAGAGATTGCCCGGTACAACAATTCTCAGGATACGTCCCGATCCATCAGAGTTAATATGTAAGATCTTGATATAGCCTGAGCGTAAGGTATATAGCGAGTGTGCTTGATCTCCCTGTGCATATATACCAGCGTTAGCATCAAAACTCAGATCATCTATCGGACTATGAATCTTCGCGAAATCATTCTCATTTAACTCTGCAAATAAAGCCGAACTTCTAATGGAGCAATTTTCACAATCACTAACACCTTGCCAGGCATTTTT
>CANCPL010000097.1:0-5481 GCA_947380065.1 Burkholderiaceae bacterium
ATATTCAACAGGAGGAAGTAGCCGCTATAGCACCGGATCTTGCCAGCCTTGGAATTAACCCCTCGTTACCAATACTGCTATGTGCGGGCTCGCCATCAAAGTACAACCCAAACCATGACTCTATATTTGTGGAAATTGCCAAGAAACTAGGTCAATGTCAATTTGTCTTCTTTGACTTTGATGAAAATCTCACATCCATCTTGAGAGAGCGCCTTCAGACTGCCTTTGCTCATGCAAAACTCGATGCCAGTCAGTTTCTGCGCTTTATTCCCTTTCTTCGAAAGGAAGAGTTTTATGGGCTTATGCAAAAAGCAGACTTATATTTAGACACTATAGGATTTTCAGGATTCAATACAGCGATGCAAGCTTTAATATGCGACTTGCCCATAGTCACTATTGAGGGCAGCAGAATGCGGGGTCGGCTTGCTAGTGCAATCCTCAATCGCATTGGGCTTGAAGACCTTGTGTGTCAATCGAATAGTGCTTATGTTGATTTGGTAGTAGAGTTAATTCAAAATCACCATTTACTAAATTCCTATAAAGAAAAGATTACGGAATCTAAAATAATCTTATTTGATGACTTAGAGCCTATCAGGGCTTTGGAAGATTTTCTCATTCAAAAAATTCGCCAATAAAACGATCCAGATGCATTCTTCCCTCCAAAAATATTGGCTCTTATTTGCGCAAGCCGTTACTGTGATGTTGGCAGCTCTGTTTATTGTTGCCACCTTAAAACCCGAGTGGCTTTCAGAGTCTAGGGTAGGTTCTTTGGTTGATACGGTCTCGCTAAAAGAAAGTAATTACGATGGCCAGCTCAGTCCCGGCTCCTATCACGAAGCTGTTAAGCGCTCCATGCCGGCAGTCGTCAACATTTTTACAAGCAAGGCTTCAGCCAAACCTAAGACTCGAAAGGGTGCAAACCCAAATTCTGCAGACCCTTTATTTAAATTCTTTTTTGGGGATCAGCCGCCAGAGGAAGAGCCCAGTTCAAGCCTAGGGTCAGGAGTCCTAGTCAGCCCCGAAGGCTACATCCTCACCAACCATCATGTCATTAGCGATGCGGATGATATTGATGTGGCTTTATCAGATGGTCGAAAAGTAAAAGCGCAAGTGATCGGTAGCGATCCAGAAACTGACATTGCTGTATTAAAAATTGAAGCCAAAAAACTACCTACCCCAATCACTCTGGGCAAAGTTGAGTCTGTGCATGTAGGTGATGTGGTTCTAGCTATTGGCAATCCATTTGGCGTCGGACAAACAGTAACCTCCGGCATTGTTTCCGCTTTAGGCCGCGATCACGTAGGCATCAATACCTTTGAAAACTTCATTCAAACAGATGCGGCAATTAATCCTGGCAACTCTGGGGGTGCGCTCATTGACACTCGCGGAAATCTCATCGGAATAAACACTGCGATCTACTCAAATAACGGCGGCTCGATGGGCATTGGATTTGCGATACCCGTCAATCTTGCTAAGCAAGTCATGGAATCTATCTTAGCCAATGGCAGCGTTACCAGAGGGTGGATAGGAGTTGAGCCTCAGAACCTCTCCAAGGAGCTCTCTGAGTCCCTGGGACTGCCTGCCAATACAGAAGGTGTTCTCATATCTGGCGTGCTTGAGGGTGGCCCTGCAGCAAAGGGTGGTATCAAGCCGGGAGATGTTTTAATCGCCGTAAATGAAAAGCCCATTAAAGATGTGCGCGGCCTGCTAAATCAAATCGCTCAGATCAGCCCCGGCAACCAGGCCAAACTTACCGTCTTACGAAAAGGCAAGGAAATGGAGTTAGCCGTTGAAACCGGCAAGCGTCCAAAGCCTAAGCAACAAGCCAACTAAGCCACAGTATCTTAAGCTTAGTTAGCCAGAATTTTCGATAAGAACTCTTTCGCCCTTGGTGAGCGAGCTTCGGGTCTATCAAAGAATTCAGCCTTACTGCAGTCTTCTACGATACGCCCTTGATCCATGAAGATCACACGATGACTTACTTTTCTTGCAAAGCCCATCTCGTGGGTAACGCAACACATTGTCATACCTTCATTAGCAAGCTTGATCATCACGTCCAAAACTTCCCCGACCATCTCTGGGTCTAAGGCGGATGTAGGCTCATCAAATAACATCACCACTGGATCCATACTTAAGGCTCTTGCAATAGCAACACGTTGTTGCTGACCGCCCGATAACTGCCCTGGAAATTTATCCTTTTGAGCAAGTAGTCCAACGCGTTCCAAATATTGAAGGCCATGCACTTTTGCCTCATCCATACTGCGCCCCAAGACCTTCATTTGAGCAAGCGTGAGGTTCTCCGTAACACTCAAATGGGGGAAAAGCTCAAAGTGCTGGAACACCATGCCTACCCTAGCGCGCAACTTAGATAGGTTAGTTTTTGGATCATGTAACCGCACGCCATCCACAGTAATTTCACCCTGCTGAAATGACTCTAAAGCATTCATGGTTTTTATTAAAGTGGATTTACCAGACCCCGACGGCCCACAAATCACTACAACCTCACCCTTCTGAATCGAAGTACTACAGTCAGTCAATACCTGAAAGGACCCATACCATTTAGAGACATTGCGAAGTTCAATCATCTTCATTTTATAAATTCACAATCAATAGTTAACGAATAATGGCGACTTTTTCATGAATCTTGCGAACCACTTTAGAAAGAGAAAAGCAAATAATGAAATACGTGAATGCCGCTAAGATGTATGTCTCAATCGGACGGCCAAAATTTTTCCCAGCAATCTCAAAGCCCTTCAGTAAATCATATGCGCCAATTGCATATACCAATGAGGTGTCCTGAAACAAAACAATTGTTTGCGTCATAAAAACTGGGATCATGTTTCTGAAGGCCTGTGGCAAAACAATGAAGCGCATATTCTGGCCATAGGTCATTCCCAATGCTTCGGCTGCATAAGCCTGACCCTTTGGCACTGACTGAATGCCCGCACGCACAATCTCCGCAAAGAAAGCTGCTTCAAAGGCAATAAAAGTGATGGTTGCTGAAAGATCGGCACCTATGGGCCGCCCAATCAACATCGGAATTAGCAAGAAGAACCACAAAATCACCATCACTAGGGGTATCGAGCGCATAGTATTGACATAAAAAGTTGCTGGATACGCTAGATAAGGCCGGCCGGAAAGACGCATCAGAGCTAAAAATGTTCCGAAAACAATTCCGCCGATAGTTGCTAATACCGTTAACTGCACACTAAAGAGCAGCCCCTTCAGAATGTAATTCGTAAAGAGTTCCCAATTATAGAAACTGAGGTCTAGACTTAACATTAGTGCACCGCCACATTATTAGAAGCAGCGCTGAATCCCGGAATACGGATTCTTTTCTCGATCACTGTCATTGCTCGATTCACCGCAAATGCAGACAATGCATATAACAATGTCACTGCCAAATAAATCTCTACACCATGCGAAGTTTCCTCTTGGGCTTGCATTGCAAATAATGTGAGCTCGGGTACTGAAACTGCAAAAGCAACAGAAGAGTTTTTAATGAGATTCATACTCTCAGAAGTTAACGGTGGAATCACGATGCGCAAAGCCATTGGCAAAATGACATAGCGATAACTTTGAGCCGTTGTCAGACCCAAAGCAGTTGCTGCCATTCTCTGCCCAGTAGGCAGGGCCTGAATGCCTGCCCTCACCTGTTCGGCAATACGTGCAGAGGTAAAGAATCCCAATGCAATACTGACCAGCCAATAAGAAGGCAGTGCTTTTAGGGGCAACACAAAGGAGGGAATCACGTGATACCAAAGAAATACCTGAACAAGGATCGGAATATTTCTAAATAACTCAACCCAAGCAGTTGAGAGACGCACAAGCCACCTACTTAAGCCGCCATTATTGGGAAGGGTGCGCAGGGTTCCCATTAGCACTCCCAGAATCAAGGCAATTGTTAGGCCCAGACCAGCAACCGCCAAAGTCCAACCCCAAGCCTTCATCAACCAATCTAGGTAACTTGGGTCAGCGTTTTGACCCAAGCCAAATACTGCAGAAAAGCAATGATCAACTACCTCGCCATCTAAGGTGCTCTTACAAAAAACCCCTAGATCAAGCGCCATTATTTCTTTTGGTAGTCTTCTGCAGGCTTATCGTTTAAGTTGGCCCAGGCATTTTTAGTCGCTGGTGATAACTCGAGACCAACCACAATATTTTTTGGTGGAATCGGCGATAAGAACCATTTATTCCATAACTTTGGCATATTGCCATTCTTCACAATCTTGGCAATCGCTTCATTGACTGCGGCTTTAAATTCTGGATCGTCCTTACGAACCATAATCGCAATGGGTTCTGTGCTCAAAATCTCCCCAACAATCTTGTAGTCCTTTGGATTCTTAGAGTTGGCAATATTGCCGGCCAAAATAGAGCCGTCCATTACAAAAGCATCAGCACGTCCAGACTCAAGCAATAAGAAACTATCTGCATGGTCCTTACCAAATACTTCATCAAAATTCACGCCATTGGCTTTTTCATGTTTACGTAACAACTGAACTGAAGTGGTGCCCGTAGTAGTTGCCACTTTTTTCCCAGCTAATTGAGAAATGGAATTAATTCCGGAGTTCGCCTTTACAGCAATTCGCACTTCTTCAACATAGAGGGTATTCGCAAAACCAACATCTTTTGCTCGAGCAAGATTATTAGTGGTGGTTCCACACTCGATATCTACAGTGCCGTTCTGTACTAAAGGAACACGATTTTGAGAAGTAACTGGTTGGTAATTAATACGCAAGGTGCCCAGCTTCAAACGATCCTTTATGTCCCCCAAAATCATGCGGCAAATTTCTACATGGTAGCCATCAAAACGACTATCGCCAATCGTGTACGACATCGGGATTGAGGACTCACGCACACCCATAGTTACTGTAGACGAGGATTTGATCTTATCCAATGTAGGCGAACCTGCAAAGACTAGGTGTGAGAGGCATAAAGCAACAAGCCCAATAAAGCTCTTGAAATTCATCAAAATGACCTCCATTAAAAATGCAGTATATGCCACTCAAACTGAGGGCTCTAAATACATTCTACGATTAATTAAGCCCCAAAAGAAAAAACCCACCGTGTTTCCACAGTGGGTTCATTTAAAGCCAAACTAATTTTTCACTAGCTTACGCTAGCAAGCAATTAGAAAGTGTGACGTACGCCAACTGCGTAGTTGTTAGCACTTGCACTAACAGTAGCGCCACTAGCACCAGCATTAGCATTGCTAAATAACTGCTGACCGTAGATTGCATACAAGTTAGTACGCTTGCTGAGGTAGTAGTTAGAACCTAACTGCCAACCGTTGAAGTTAGCTGTTGGCTGACCTGAACCGTATGCTGTGTAACGACCAGTACCGATAGAAGCCCAAGCTTCAACTGCTGGAGTGATGTAGCTACGAACACCGATCTGCTCAGCAGAACGCTTAACGTAGTAGTTTGAGCTGATTGTTGAAGTTGCTTTACGTGAAACGTACTGAGCATATGCCTTCAAGAT
>CANCPL010000098.1:0-5426 GCA_947380065.1 Burkholderiaceae bacterium
TTTTCAATGGTGCGCTTGAAACGGCGCAATGCCACTTCAAATGGTTCGTTTTCGCGGAGGCGGACTGTAGTCATACTTATTTAACTCGTATATGCTCGATAGATATCGAAAAATTAACTGAATTGCGATTCTAGCACGACCAAACGAAAAAATGATTGTTTTAGGAATAGAAACTTCTTGTGACGAGACCGGGGTGGCTTTATACAACACCACTCCTTGGGAAGAGGGCAAACCAGCCTGCCAAGGCATACTGGGCCAGGGCCTGCACTCCCAGATCGCCATGCACCGGGACTATGGGGGTGTTGTCCCCGAATTAGCCTCCCGAGATCATATTCGCCGTGTTTTACCCCTTTTAGATCAATCTTTAGCCCAATCTGGCCTCAAATTAACCGATATTGATGCCGTGGCATTCACTCAAGGCCCTGGTCTAGCTGGCGCCCTGCTAGTGGGAAGTGCTTTTGCTAAATCCCTAGCCCAAGGCCTTGATTTGCCCTCTATTGGGGTACACCACCTCGAAGGACACCTACTTTCGCCGCTTTTGGGACAAACAGCCCCCCAATTTCCATTTATCGCCCTTCTGGTGTCTGGCGGCCATACCCAGCTCATGAAAGTCTCTGGAATTGGTCAATACGCACTACTGGGCGAAACTTTGGATGACGCGGCGGGAGAGGCTTTTGATAAGACAGCCAAATTACTTGGATTGGACTACCCTGGTGGCGCAGCAATCTCCAAATTGGCAGAGCAGGGTCGCCCGGGGATTTTTGATTTACCAAAACCAATGCTGCATTCTGGTGATTTAGATTTTTCTTTCTCTGGACTAAAAACTGCCGTTCTCAATCAAACTAAAAAGTTTGCCGAGAAAAAGATTGATGATGCAAATGCGATTGCACAATTCCATGCAGATCTTGCTAGAAGTTTTGTCGACTCGATCGTTGCGGTACTGGTAAGCAAGTCAGAGAAAGCCCTCAAGCAAACTGGTTGCAAGCATTTAGTGCTTGCAGGTGGTGTTGGCGCTAACTTACAACTACGTGCTGCACTCAATGACAAAGCAAAGCACAATAGCTTTGAAGTACATTACCCACCACTTGAACTCTGTACTGATAACGGAGTCATGATTGCTTTTGCTGGAGCACTACGCTTGATTGAAAAAAATAATGGCTCCACAACTTCTGGAGCCTTTGATATCAAACCCCGTTGGGATTTGCAAAGCAATAATCTGAAATAGATTTATTGTGACTAATTAGTTGCTGCTTATTTCTGGTGACTGATTCGGGCGAATGCACTGTGGTTATGAATGGACTCAAAGTTCTCAGCCTCAACTACAAAAGAGTGAATGCGCTGATCTGCCTTGAGATTGCCAGCCACATCACGAACCAAGTCTTCTACAAATTTGGGGTTGCTATAAGAATGCTCAGTTACCCATTTTTCATCAGGACGTTTTAGTAAGCCCCATAACTCACTGGATGCTTCACTCTCTGCAGCAGATACCAAATCTTCTACCGTCATTTTAGTTTCAGCATCCAAAACTACTGACATCGTTACATGTGAGCGCTGATTGTGCGCACCAAAATCAGAAATCTCTTTTGAGCAAGGGCACAAGCTCATGACTGGAACTTGTGCACGCAAACCCAATTCAATCTCTGTACCGCCATTGGCATTTTGTTTGGCAGCAGCCATCCAAGTCACTTCATAGTCCATTAAGCTTTCAACACCAGATACTGGGGCCGCTTTTTTAACAAAGTGTGTATAAGTAAATTGCACATGCCCTTCTTTAGCATCGAGCAATGGCAACATCTCGCGCACCATTGCCACTACTGAAGTGCTATCGACAGCAATATCTTGTTTTTGTAGCAAAGCCATGAAACGCGACATATGAGTGCCCTTCACATGCGCAGGCAAAGCGACGTCCATCTCAAATAAACCTACCGATGGAAAATTACCCGTTTTGCTACGAATAGTGAGTGGATGACGTACGCCACGAATACCTACCTGCTCAATTGGCAAAGCGCGCTCATCCCGAGTTGATTGCACATCAGGCATTGCGCTTGGCTTTAAAAAAGCGGGGTTCATGTCATTCATGGCTCTATTTTCAGGCAAAACTGGCTTATTTGCCTACAAGCGCTGAATTTACGGTCAATATTGCAGGAAAACGTTGTTTGATGGACTTGGCAATACCTTCTGCATCCAAACCACACTTGGTCATCAACAAGCCGTAGTCGCCATGTTCAATGAATTGATCAGGAAGACCTAATTGCAAGAGGGGTTTATTGATGCCGAGATTGGATAGCGCTTCTAAGCAAGCGCTACCAGCGCCACCGGCAATCGCGCCGTCCTCAATCGTCACAAAATAATCGTGATCAACAGCCAGCGATTGAATTAAATCCACATCAAGTGGTTTAACAAAACGCATATTAGCCACCGTTGCATCAATACCTTCCGCTACTTCGAGCGCAGGATAAAGCAAAGTACCAAATGCCAATATCGCTACACGTTGACCAAGGGGCGCTGTTGATTTACGCCGAAGCTCGCCCTTACCCATTGGTAGGGTGCGCAACTCTTTAGAAGCAATTGTGCCTACACCTGCGCCACGTGGATAACGCACTGCACTTGGATGGGGTTGATGGAAAGCAGTAGTTAATAAGTCGCGACACTCTGCTTCATCCGCTGGCGTCATCACCAGCATATTCGGAATACAGCGTAAGAATGGAATGTCATATGCGCCAGCATGCGTAGCGCCATCAGCGCCAACAAGACCAGCACGATCTAGTGCAAATAAGACGGGTAAGTCTTGCAATGCCACATCATGAATGAGTTGGTCATACGCACGCTGTAAGAAAGTAGAGTAAATAGCCACTACCGGTTTCATTCCCTCGCATGCCATACCAGCTGCAAAAGTGACCGCATGCTGCTCGGCAATACCAACATCGTAGTAACGCTTAGGGAAACTCTTCTCAAACTCAACTAAGCCGGAACCTTCTCGCATGGCTGGAGTAATGCCAACCAATAAAGGGTCTGCGTGCGCCATATCACATAACCATTCACCGAACACTTGAGTGAACGTTTTCTTGCCAGCAGCCGATTTTTTGACGCCCTCTTGTGGATTAAATTTGCTTGGGCCGTGATAAAGCACGGGATCTGCTTCAGCTAACTCATAGCCTTGGCCTTTTTTAGTTACCACATGCAAAAACTGTGGTCCGCGCCCCTCTAAAGCTAAGCGACGGACGTTCTGCAGCATCGGAATCAGGGCATCTAAATCATGCCCATCAATCGGACCGAAGTAATTGAAACCAAATTCTTGGAAAATGGTTGAAGGGGAGACCATGCCTTTGGCATGATCTTCAAGACGTTTAGCAAACTCACGTAAGGGCGGTGCAATTGATAAAACACTATCAATACCTTTTTTAGTCGCAGAGTAAATATTACCGCTGAGTAATCGAGCTAAATGTCGATTAAGCGCACCCACCGCAGGCGAGATCGACATGTCGTTGTCATTCAAGATCACTACCAGCGGCAAGTCGTCATACACACCAGCATTGTTCATGGCTTCAAAAGCCATCCCGCCTGTCATGGCGCTATCTCCAATAACAGCTACCGCCACATGTCGCTCACCTTTGGTTTGAAAAGCCCGAGCCATTCCCATCGCCGCTGAAATACTCGTTGATGAATGGCCGGTACCAAAAGCATCAAACTCACTTTCAGAGCGATGTGGAAAGCCTGATAACCCCTTGTGCTGACGCAAAGTATTCATGCGTTCACGACGACCAGTCAAAATCTTGTGTGGGTAGCTTTGATGACCCACATCCCAAACGATTCGATCTTTCGGCGTATCAAATACATAATGCAAAGCAATTGACAACTCGACTGTTCCCAAGTTTGACGACAGATGTCCGCCAGTCTTAGAAACAGAGTCCAAAACAAACTCACGCAACTCATCAGCTAAAGCGGGTAGCTCTTCGCGTGATAGTTTTCTGAGATCGTCGGGGGAATTAATGGAATATAAAGTCATTGAACTTAAATCATTTGTACTAATGAATTTCTCTTGTATTTCTCTTGTATTTCTCTTATTTGCCGCGATTGACAACTAAGTGAGCCAAATTTTTTAATGCCTGTGCTTGCGCACCAAAAGTATCCAAACTAGCGATTGCTGTTTCTTGCAACTCTTTAGCCTGCTTCTTTGCATAGTCTAAACCCATCAAGGTCACATAGGTCGGCTTATTCGCCGCAGCATCTTTACCAGCCGTTTTACCCAAGGTTTGACTATCGGCAGTGGCATCAAGTACGTCATCCACAATCTGAAACGCTAACCCCAAAGATTTTGAATAATGATTGAGATTCATCATTTGCGCAGGGTTAAGGTTGGCAGCAATACCGCCTAACTCAACGGCACATGACAAGAGAGCGCCAGTCTTCATAGCATGCATTTGCTTTAAGCCTGGCAGATCTAATGTTTTACCCACACTTTCTAAATCGATAGCCTGGCCACCGGCCATACCGCGCGAGCCAGAAGCGACAGCTAAAACAGTAATCATTTTGAGGCGTACTTGCGCATCACAGTTTGCATTAGCCAGAATTTCAAAGGCGCGGGTTTGTAATGCATCGCCAACTAATAATGCAGTTGCTTCATCAAACGCTTTGTGAACTGTAGGACGACCACGCCGTAAATCATCATCATCCATACATGGCAAATCATCGTGCACTAATGAGTAAGCATGAATACATTCAATTGCCACTGCAGCAGTATCCAATGACTCGATAAGCGCTACATCCTGATTACTGCCAAGCTGACCAGAAGCGTAAACCAATAGAGGACGGATACGCTTACCACCGCCCTGCGCCGCATAGCGCATTGCCTCGTGTAAACGATGAGGAGTGGTTTTTGCCGAATCAAGCAAGCGATCTAAAGCCTGTTCAGCTCGCTCGGAGTGAGCAGCTAGCCACTCCTGAAATTGAAAATTAGTACTCAATTAAGCCTCGAACACTCGAACCTGTTGCTCAACCTGAGCTAACATTCCTTGGCAGTGCTTTAGTAATGCCGCGCCACGTTGATAGGCAAGCAAGGTTTCCTCCAGGGAAAATTTGCCAGATTCCATATCAGAAATAAGCTTCTCCAGCTCTTTTACAGCCTGCTCATAGCGCAAATCGGGGTCGATTTCGACCTCAAGACCGGGTTTTTGACTCTCTGACTTCTTGGCTGGCATAAGCTAGTTTCCTTCATATTTCCGACACGGATAGCCCTACATATTAAAGCGAGAACCCCCTTGGATGGGTATAATCCATCCCTTCCTTTCCAATATCGATCCGTCGATGGTTGGATTGGTTATTCCGCTTAGCTTCGGCTGACGTTTTCGGGGGTGGGGAGAATGACTAATCTGGCTACCGCGCAGAAGCTTGCGCCGTCCAATTTGCAATTGCCGGTTTCGGCATAT
>CANCPL010000099.1:0-5365 GCA_947380065.1 Burkholderiaceae bacterium
TTTCAGGCGCGCCGAGCATTAGAGGAAACACCAGTCTTCACAGAATTGAGTAAGAACCAAAAGGCGGAGTCACAACTGGCGAATAACTTTAAAGATCCTGAGATCCGCAAGAAGATGTTCTTGCTATTTTTCTGCGTATCTTCAAGCGGAGCAATTTTGTTCTTTTGCGTGCAAGTCTATACAGCGATTTTCCTTAAAACCACAGTTAGGCTGCCGTCAGCATTGGTTGATCAACTTAGCATTTGCGCAACATTAGCCCTATTTCCGCTGACGGTATTTGCCGGATGGTTATCAGACAGAATTGGTAGAAAGCCAGTGATCATTAGTGGACTTCTACTAGGAACAATATTGATTCAGCCGGCCTACAGAGCATTACAAATCATTGGAGCAGAATTCATCCAATCTAGTAACCAAAACAGTTTGCTTGCCATCGTTACCATATTAATAACGCTATCGTTAGCGTTGGCGCTGGTGGTGGGCCCACAAACTGCTTTTCTTGCAGAACTCTTTCCAGCAAAGAATAGAAATAGTGCGGCAACCCTGCCTCACAACCTAGCGGCTGGGTGGATTGGTGGTTTGTTGCCTTTAATTGTTACTTGGCTAAACCAAGTATACGGAAACAGCCAAGCGGGGCTTTGGTATCCGACCGCGTTTCTAGCAAGCGCCGCTCTTGCGGGGCTCTTCTTTCTTCTAGAGACTAATGGAGTAAATCTATCTGAATAGCAGTCGTAAGAAAGTTTGAAATTAAATAGGCAATAAATCGTGGATTGACATTACGTAAGGCAGCTATTTTTATGGCGATGGGATTTGAGTGAAGCAATAATCGAAATACAAATAGAGAATATTTAATGGATGACGGGAGGAGTCAGTTTAAATATAAATATGTTCAGGCTGTAAATCTGATTCATAGCGTTCATATATTTGGATGTATGCAGCCTCAAGATTTTTTCTAAAAAGAGGGGTATCAAATAATGGGCTCTTTAAACGATTGTTAGCTAAGTTCTGCTTCAAGGAATCTAGTTTTTTAGAATTAAATGCCAACTCAATTGCCAAGGATTCATATTCAGCCTGTGTTGTTGTGATGAGCTCTGGCAGATCAATTGCATTCAGCAAACTCGCAGCTACTCGGCTCGCAAACGACTCCCCCGATAAAGTAAGCACAGGTAACCCAGCCCATAAGGCATCGCTAGCAGTAGTATGAGCATTACAAGGGAATGTATCGATAAATAAATCTGCTTGAGCATGGCGCGCCAAATGTTCTGAAAGAGTGATTCGTTTTGCAAATACCAATCTTTCTTCATTCACACCTTGTTTCATAGCTTGTTTTTTTAGGTTTGCCACTACCCAAGCGCTATCTTCAAGAAGCCATAAAACACTACCCTCTACTGCTTTTAATATCCGCATCCAACCGTCAAAGGTTGCTGGAAGTATCTTGTAATTGTTATTAAAACTACAAAATACAAAACCTTGATCTGGCAAACCAAAATCTCGTCTTGAATATTTCTTATCTGAGATTGTTCGCTTTCTATCATTTGGCTGATAGCAATTTGGTAAATATGCGACTTTTTCTGAATAAAATTGCTGTGACTGAATTGGAATCAAGGTACTGTCAGCAATAATGTAATCGATATAGTCAGACCCCATAGTTCCTGGATAACCTAAAAAATTTACCTGGATAGGCGCCGCCTTATAGGAAAATATCTCAGTTCTGGATTCCAGGGTAAAACCTTTTAAGTCAACCGCAATGTCAACATTTAAATTTCTACTTAGTTGGGCAATTTCAATATCTGACTTGCCGCCAACTTCAATGAACTGGTCAAATGGCTTTTCTAGCCGTTGACGCATCTCATCGTTTGCCATTGGTCCAAATGAAAAACCAATTAATTCAAACCGACTTTTATCATGCAACTCAAAAAGTTCAGCCATCAAGTGTCCGGTAGCATGATTATGAAAATCTGCTGAAAAGTAGCCAATTCGAATTTTATTGCCTTTGGGGCGCTTAGGGATTGGGCCTAAAGCAAAGTTAAATGGATATTTATTTTGAGCAAAAATCACCGAAGATTGTTTGTGAAGAATTGCGCTGTCAGTTAGCGCTAGATGCGGGAATGGGGTTATAACCCTTTGATTAGCTGACACTTTATTTGTGATATTTTCCAAGTGCAATTCAAAGTCCGACCAACTACAGATTTTCATCTTAGTATGAAGTAAATGTCCATGCATCCAATTTATAGCAGACTTTAGACTCAGAGCTTTATCATAATGAGCAATTGCCTCTTCATAACACTTGAGTTCATTTAATGTATTGCCTTTGTTTGAGTATGCTTCAGCATAGTCAGGCTTTAGACTCAGCGCCTTGTCATAAATGGCGATTGCCTCTTCATAACGCTTGAGTTCATTTAATGCATTGCCTTTGTTTGACTATGCTTCAGCATAGTCAGGCTTTAGAAAAATTGCTCTGTCACATTGAGCAATTGCCTCTTCATAACGCTTGAGTTCATTTAATGTATTGCCTTTGTTTGAATATGCTTCAGCATAGTCAGACTTTAAACTCAGCGCTTTGTCATAATAAGTGATAGCTTCTTCATAGCGCTTAAGTTCGTACAGGACATTGCCTTTATTGGAATATGCTTCAGCATACTTTGGCTCTAGTTTAATAGATTTATCGTACATATCAATGGCATTACTAAAATCACTTAAATCAAAGAATATATTCCCCAAATTGCTCAAAGTTAAGGCATTTTTTGGCAGGGCCTTGAGAGATAAGTTTAGATAATCAAGCGCCTCTGAGTATTGTTTTCTTTGGGCGGCTATAACGCCAAGAAGCCTAAGAACGTGAGGATTATTGGGTTGTAACTTCAATGCTTGCTTAAGATATAAATGCGCAGATTCAAAGTTGGATCCTCCAAGAGAATCAAATGCCTTATTCAAAAGAAAATTAATTTGAGGATTCATGGCTAAATATTACCGTAAAGAGTTAAAAGGCATCAAAAAAACCAAGTCAGACGCTAGGATTTAAAACCCCAGCAGAAGTATTTAAACAAGCGTTGCGCTGACCGGTTAAATCTGCCTCAGTTAACTTGCGAGGGGATATTAACCCACCATCGCCAACCCATGGATGCTTAATCGTTGATGGTGGAAATGGGTGATTCGATTAAATAACTGCCCCACCCTAACCACAACATTTCTTTGCGTTGACACTTTGTTGACAACCAATGAAAAAGGCTCGCTAGCAGTTAAGCAGTGAGCCTTATGTTTATTGGTGCCCCTTGTCCGACTCGAACAGACCACCTACTGATTACAAATCAGTTGCTCTACCAGATGAGCTAAAGGGGCAACGTAGAAATTTTAACCTATTTCACAATCTTCAGGAAGGATTGCTTAGCGCTTTTGGTTTCTGAGGGCTCAAGCTTTTCAGGAATTTGTTCTTGAATTGTGCTTGAGTCAAATGGGAATGACATACCTTGACCATTTTCTCTAGCGTAAATAGCCAAAACATGGGTTATCGGAACCAAGATTTTTCTTGGTACCCCACCAAACCTCGCTTGGAAACTAATGTAGTCATTCTCAATTTGCAGTTGATGGCATGCTTCTATAGATAAATTCAGAACAATTTCATCATTCTTCACAAACTCCATTGGCACTTCAACTGTTGAGTCGACAAATACCGCAATAAAAGGTGCGAAACCATTATCCGAGCACCACTGATGTAGCGCTCGGATTAGGTAGGGTTTATTGCTTGGAATATCAGACATGCTGAGTTGTCATGAACCACCAATGAAACTTAACGGCGCATTACCTTTTCAGAAGGCGTTAATGCCTCAATGTAGGCTGGCCTGCTGAAAATGCGTTCTGCATACTTCAAGAGGGCTGCTGCATTGCGTGAGAGGTCAATGCCGTAATGCTCAAGGCGCCATAACAATGGCGCAATGGCTACGTCCAACATTGAGAACTCTTCGCCCAACATATATTTGTTCTTCACAAAAATTGGGGCAAGTTGAGTTAAACGATCACGAATAGCTAAACGAGCCTTTTCATGAACCTTTTCGGCAGCTTTGCCTTTTTCATTTTCTAATGCTGCAACGTGCACAAATAATTCTTTCTCAAAATTGAAGAGAAATAGACGTGCGCGTGCGCGTGCAACTGGATCAGGCGGCATTAACTGTGGATGAGGAAAACGCTCGTCAATATATTCATTGATGATGTTTGACTCATACAAAATTAAGTCACGCTCAACCAAGATGGGGACTTGGCCATAAGGGTTCATCACCGAGATATCTTCTGGCTTGTTAAACAAGTCCACATCACGGATCTCAAAGTCCATGCCTTTTTCAAAAAGCACTAGACGGCAGCGTTGCGAGAATGGGCAGTTAGTGCCCGAGTACAACACCATCATAAGTTTATTTCCTTAAATTTCTACTTCAAAACAACAAACGTACAGCAAACGAGATACTTAAACCCCGTTCAAATCTTAGTGAATATCTTTCCAGTAAGCTTTATTCAAACGCCAAGCCAACAAAGTAAAGATTGCCAAGAACAAGAGCGCGATAACGCCAAGACGCTTACGCTCTAATTGAACTGGCTCAGCCATCCAGGACAAGAAAGCAACCAAGTCGGCGATATTATCGTCGTACTCTTGAGGCTTCATAGTTCCTGGTGTTAACTGTTCAAAGCCAACAAATACCTTTTCCATGCGGCCTTCATCATGGGGGTCCTTGCGCTCCTCAAACTTAGCAGCGCGCTCACCTTGCAACTGCCATAAAACGTGTGGCATACCTACGCTTGGATAAACCAAGTTATTCCAGCCAGTTTGAGTGGTGTCATCTTTATAGAAGGTGCGGAAATAGGTGTATAGCCAATCCGTACCACGTGCACGCGCTTCAACTGATAAGTCCGGGGGATTCTTACCAAAGAACGCCTTACCTTCTTTTGGAGTCATGGAGATCGTCATCAGATCACCAACTTTAGCGTCATTCAAAATCAAATTATCTTTGATCTGTTGGTCAGTCAAACCAATATCGCGTAAGCGGTTATAACGCATGCTCACAGCAGCGTGACAATTTAAGCAATAGTTAACAAAGATCTTAGCGCCATTTTGCAAAGACGCATTTTTGCTAACGCGATCTGGCGCCTTATCTAATGGATAACCGCCTTCGTTCGCATTTACATTGCCACCAACTAAACCAAGCGCAACAACCAATATCGTTACTTGGCAGATGCCCATCAAAGTTTGCAGAATTCGTTTCATACTAGTTCCTAATTTCTCTTTGCCAATTTCTCAGGCGTGAATTAATGGGCCTTAAAAGTAACGCGCGTCGGTACTGGCTTGAATGTGCCAAGCTTGCTCCAGAACGGCATTCCCAAGAAG
>CANCPL010000100.1:0-5316 GCA_947380065.1 Burkholderiaceae bacterium
GAGGCTACGTACTTCAATGCTTTATCGATCATGCCCATCTTTTTGTACCCGCCTTACATTAAGGTTATTGAATAAACCACATAGGGTTACCCCATACTAATATCAGCACGCCAGCCAAAATGAGAAATGGGCCAAACGGCAACATCCGACCAAGAGAGGGCTTTTCTTTTCTAAAGAGCATGACTAGACCAATTCCAAGTAAAGCCAAAATACTGGCCAGCCCCAAAATTGGCATAATTGCCGAAATACCTAACCAAGCGCCTAAAGCCGCAAGCAACTTAAAGTCCCCGCCACCAAATCCATCACGCTTTCGCCACAGTCGATAAATAAAATTGACTGCCCAGGGTAGGAAATATCCAACACCAGCCCCCAAGATGGCATCTACTGGATTTAGGGGTAGATATCCCAGTGCACTACCAAGGAGTCCTAGCCATAAAACACTATATGTAAAGTAATCTGGCAGGTAATAGGTCTCAAGATCAATGCAAAACAAAATGATTAACAAAGCAAACAGCAAGCAATAGAAAGCCGTCGTCACACTTTGCCCAAAATGCTGGAAAGACCACGCAAAGCTCAAACCAGTAAGCAGCTCTACTAAAACATAGCGTGGTGAAATCCCTTGAGCGCAATAACGGCATTTGGCCCGCAGCCATAGCCAAGAGAAAACTGGAATGTTATCCCGCCAAGGTATTGCCCTCTGACAACATGGCGTAGTGGAGCCTGGACTTAATAAGCATCCAAAAGGGGAAGGTAGTGATGCTGCCTCAGCATCCTCAGTGGTATCGGCAAATAATGCTTTAGGCATGCGATGAATAACAACATTTAAAAAGCTGCCTACCGCTAAGCCTATGCCCAATAAAAACCAGAAACCAAACTGATGAAATCCGCCGAGAAGAAGGTTTGACTCTTGCATATTAAGATTAATACTAAAAGCCAGTTTTTACATTTTGTTGGTTAATCGAATACAGCAATGCAGGCTGACTGCGTGACTGGGCATACACAATATAGTCATTGGAGTTCGAGCCGGTGCAACTGCCAGAAGCCCCTAGAGGGCCCGCAGAAACGTAGAAGAAGAAATCATTCGTACTGCCCACTGGAATCGGACCAGAAGCTGGAGTTGTTGATCCCATCAAGTACTGATTTATGTTGCTAGTCTGATCACCTGATCCCGGGGTGACGTAATAGCAATAGTTTTCTGAAAAGTAATTTTTCTCCATCAAAAAGATGGTCTTGAGCGTATTTTGCGCATCTGCATTTTTAGCGACACGAATATTGTTGGTATAGATAGGCGTACCAATCGCAGCCAAAATAGCGATGATGGCGACCGTAATGATTAACTCCATTAAGGTAATACCAAGCTGATTTTTCTTACGCAACATCACCCCCAAAAAAATGGCCCGTACAGACGGGCCACTTAGTTTATTAGCTAACAACTAGCCCAGAGAAACCTTACTGCAGGCTAATACACTCTGGCGTACTTGGGAAGAGCAAGGTAGCCGTACCATTGCCAGCAGGATCAATGACGATTGTCTGGATTGCCACACCAGTTGTGCAACCGCCAGCTCCAGCACCGTTAATACCCAACTCACCAGCAACCGTAGGGGGCACAGTGCTATTAACTGCGGTGGTAGAAGAGGTGTTGTAGGGGTTTTTCATGGTAGCCAAGCCATAAGTCGTGAAGTAAGTTGCTGTAGCTGCCGCATTGAGACCTGCTGGGCAAAGAATTTGAGTTCCGCCTTTTGGATCATTCAGTGACGGAACTAGGCCCGCAGAACATTTTGTTACCTCGCCAGCAATGAAGGTCTTCATAGAATCAAAGTTTTGCTTAGTTGCGCTTACCTTTGCAGAAGCTTGATAGCCGTTATACATAGGTACGCCAATTGCGGTCAAGATGCCAATGATGGCAATAACCACCAATAGCTCCACCAAAGTAAAACCTTTTTGTTTATTTTGAGTATTCACGTAAAGCCTCCATGGGAGATAAGTAAAAAATGATTGTTTTTAAATCTACGTCTATTAGCTGTTTTGAACCAATTTAGAAAATAGTACTTTCCTACTACATCTTTTAAATTGATTCTATACACCTTGCATTACAAACACCGCACTAAATTGATCCATATCTAAAAATGAGGCATTAGAACAACAGCACAACTTATTTTATACACAATTTCAATAACGCTATTGCTGTTTATTAAACTCTTTTTGCAAAAGTTTTAAGTTACCCTGATGTAAACCCTGCTTTTTTTGCAAAATGGCAATTTCTTTTGATTGCGCTGAAGATTTATTCTGCACTGAGTTAATGGCGCTGATTTTGGAATTAATAGAGTCTAAGCGCTCTTGCTCCAAGTCCATTTCCTCTTGAATAATTCTTTTACGCTCGGAAATTGCAGAGTCATAACTTGATTTATATTTAGACGGTTTTGCTTTGGCAGCATCACCACCGCTACCCGGTATTGGCATACCAACATCCGCTGAAGGCTTGCTAGCGCGGGGCTCCAAGGGAGGCAAATTCATTTTTTTGCAATTCTTTCCTTTTTGGATATTGGAAAGAGTAATGACACCAGGCGCACTATCACAACGATAGACATCTGCAAAAGCTGGGCCTGTCACCCACAACAAGGAGGTAGCTAACGCTAGGA
Organism: Burkholderiaceae bacterium; assembly: GCA_947380065.1. Classification (GTDB taxonomy): domain Bacteria; phylum Pseudomonadota; class Gammaproteobacteria; order Burkholderiales; family Burkholderiaceae; genus Polynucleobacter. The sequence continues at coordinate 2,640 of CANCPL010000100.1, forward strand.
AAACAAGAGTCCGAAACTTCAAATTACTTTTTTTCATCCAACAAAGGCATTAAATGCATAGACAAAATCTTGGTAGCCACTCCATATTTGCCCTCCAACTCTTCAGCACGAACAATCTCGCCCTGACAAGAAAAAACCAATTGTTTTTTTGGATCATCAAGAGTTACAAGGAACTCAACTGTAGAGCCAGGCTCCAGCGGGCTATCCACCTCAAGGAAAACACCAGTAGCACTAATATCGCGTGTGACACCCCGAACACCCTCAATCACTATGGGCAATTCGGATTTCACTCTATCCGATTTGCGCGACATAAATGGGGATGGGATGGTTTTCATATCAAAATATCAAGTATTAGTAGTAATTTGCAGTGTACAAGCTAAATACACAAGCAGTAAGTTATTAAATATAGCCTCAATCAATTAATGAGCTCTATAACTTAAGTAATATATTGATGCTTGACTTGGCTTAATTAAGAGCGGCAATCAGAAAGATTGAGGAGTCTTGAAATAATACAAATCTTTGTGACGAACGACGGGGCTAGAGCCCGCGACAACCAGAATCACAATCTGAGGGCTCATATCAATCGATATATGGCTTAAAAGGTGATTCATGGCTACTTTTTAGACTTTCCAGCCCTTTAGAATCATGAGCTTACAAGCCTGGGCAACCGTAAAACATGCCTTACCAACCTAAAGTAATTAGTCCTTTGTGATCGACTTTATTCGTAATGAGTCCACATTCTCAAAACCCGAACTGTCTTTTCTTTGCGAACGACTTCATAAACCAAGCGATGTTGAATATTAATTCTGCGTGAGTAAGCCCCCTTTAGGTCACCAACCAACTTCTCATAAGCCGGCGGATTTTGGAGGGGGTCTGCTTCTAAAATATCCAATAAAGCCTGTGCTTTGTCTTTAAGGCCTGCGGCAGACAGTTTTTTAGCGTCCTTAATAGCATATTTGGAATAAGCTAAATTCCAAATCACCACTTCAATACCCTTTTACTTTTAGCAATGGGCTCAGCCATAGCCTCTTTAATCGACTCACGCATCCCTGGAGTTGCCAAAAGATAAAGCGTCTCCTGAATGGCGCTCCAATCTTCTTCAGAAACTAAAACAGCATTTGCCCGCTTACCAGAGATGACTATTGGCTTATGTGACTCTGCCGCCTGATCAATCAAACGGTAAAGACCTGCTCGAGCTTCGCTTGCGGTTAATGTAGTCATGATTTCTCTCCTTTTTAATATAGTACGTAAAAGCGTACGTCCTGTCAAGTGCTCATCTCATCTGCCCGACCAAAAGAAAATGCCCGGCATAAAAGCGGGGCATTATTTGAGTTTGGTGGTCGGGGCTGAATCGAACCAGGGCGCAGGATAAGCAACTCTATCTCTAGACTACTTCAAACTAAGATTCAATTTCTTATGAGAAGCAGAGCAATCTCGCAAATAGAGATTAATCAGACTTTGAAAAGGAAAGCCCGCCTCTTAAGGTTCTGACTAGAAATAGCTAACAGAATCTGTGTCTAGTCTGATAGCAATAGGCCTCTTGAGCATACAAGCATATGGGTTTTTACAGGCCTTTGAGAAATCATATTCTTTACGCATCTTCATCACCTTTAATAAGCATTTGACTCTTAACAATTTAAAGTCTTCTTGGCCAAATTCTTGATGTGTGGAATACATGCAACATTTCTACATTACCGTCTTTAATTCGGTATGGGGCGATATGCGGATAAGCGCACATAAACCTGACTAGGCAATAGACATCCGTGCTGCTATCCGGTTGTCGAGCAAGAAAATATGCTATTCAATGTTTTGAATGAAGATTATTCGGGGCTTAATTAAAAAAAATAACCATATGGTTATTTTGTAGAGCACCTTTTAGGACTCTAAAACCTTAAGAGCCTTATGTTGGTGGGGCGAACGACGGGGCTCGAACCCGCGACAACCAGAATCACAATCTGGTTATGCAAGTCATATTCTATATGGCTCTGCGGGCTGTTTTGGGAATTAATTATAGGATTAGACCCCTTATAAAGCAAGGGTCCTACGTCGGCCGTTCCCAAAAAATCTCTATTAATAACCGAGTAATGCCACTAATTCCCCATGCCAATTTGAGGCCATCTGCCGTTTATGCCGATGTGATAGGCGGGTTTCGTTTTGCGACCCTCGGAGACAATTTCGTAATAAAAGGGGTGAGTGAAGGCTAGGCTACAGAGCCCACTCCCCTCCTGATCGAAATCGACACCTGCGGTTTGAACGAAGGGCTCCACATAGAAGGTGGCGGTTTCGCCAGTATCGAATCTAGCAACCTTAACCCCCTCTACCCAAAATTCCAAGTAGCACCCACTACCCATTATTCCTATATCTCTCGTAACACTGAATGGATAGGTTCGTTTAGCGTCAGGGGTTTGGTAGGCCAAAAGACGCTCTTTAGGAACGGGTTTTGCGTCTTTGGATGAAATATTCGTACTTGCGCATCCTGAAAGCCCTATCGCAAGAAGGATGGCGGTAATAAACGATTTTTTCAAAATGGGTATCCGAGTTTCGTGATTGATGTTGCTTAAATCATGATGAGTTCAATAATTTTCATTTTTGATTGATTGTCATCAATAGAGACATATGTTCCGCCTGAGGAGTAGTCACGCGTGAACGCTAATCTTTAAGCCCAATGCATGAATGA
>CANCPL010000101.1:0-5285 GCA_947380065.1 Burkholderiaceae bacterium
GCACTCGCAAGGCCTTAATTACTTCTTTTTTGCAGTAGCATCTTCAGCGTTCAAGAACTCAACACGGCCGTTCTCAACTACGCCCATCACGACGTCTTTAGACTTAATTGCTTCATGATCAGTCGCAGAGAATGGCTTGTTGTAAGTCATGACTACGCCATCAATTGGAGACTTCAAATCTTGCAAAGCAGCCAACAGCTTAGGGCCTTCTGTGCTGTTAGCTTGTTTCACTGCAGCAGCAAACAAGTAAACAGAGTCATAACCTTGAGCAGCTGACACTGGTGAAGCGATCACACCGTTCTTTGGCTTGAAGTCCTTAAGATAAGCTTCAACGAAAGCTTTACGCTTTGGAGTGGTAGCAGGTTGCTGAATGAAAGTCTCTGGCATAGTTGCGCCGTTACCATTCTTACCAGCGGTATCAATGAAGCTAGCCATAGACAATGTCCAGCTACCGATCAAGGGTTTTTTCCAGCCCAATTTCGCCATACCGTTTGCAATTTGCGCCAACTCAGGTCCAATTGCGTAAGTCAAGATCACATCTGCACCAGCATTTTTTGCTTTAAGCAACTGGGATGTCATATCCACGTCACCCAGGTTAAATTTCTCAGTAGCCACTGGAGTTACGCCGTAGGTCTTCAATGCCTTCTCTAAGTCTTCACGGCCCAATTGACCATAGTTTGTAGAGTCAGCCAGAATAGCGACCTTCTTTAAGCCACGCTTCTCAACCGCTTCTTTAGCAATCATTGGTGCTTGAATATTGTCAGCAGCGCCATTTCGGAAAACATAATTCTCTGGCGCGTTAGGAAATTGCTTAGTAATCAATGTCCCAGTCGCAACGTTATTCATTACCGGAATCTTTGCGTCTTGATAGAAACGCTGTGAAGCCAAAGCAACACCAGTGTTGATGTAGCCTAAAGTAGCAACAACTTTCTCGTTGTTAATTAACTCTTGTGCAATTTGCACGCCACGTTCATTTTTTGCTTCATCGTCGCGCTCAACCAATACGAGCATGTTGCCGTTAACACCACCAGCAGCATTAATTTCTTTAGTTGCAAGGCGCACGCCATCACGCATGCTCACACCCATTGAGGATGAACCGCCGGTAAATGGGCCAGAAACACCAAGTTTGATATCGGCAGCGTATGCACCGGATGCAAGCATTGCAGTTGCAGCTACCGCAAAAATGTGACGACGAATATTCATAAAGTCTCCATGACTAAAAATTGCTATTAAATAAATACTTTTTTATAGATAAAACTCAGACGAACAGTTATCTTACTGTTAATACAAAGGCAAAAAAAGAGCTTTGTATTAGGGTTTTACACTAGCCTTAGCCACTTAGGCTAAGCGCTTTTTAAGGCTTCGCTCAATATTGGGCCAAAAGAGGTTGATAACCAATCCTGCGATCACCAAGCCTGCCGCCAAGATCTTCCATAAAGGCAATGGCTCAGCCAAGAAGTAAGCGGCAGTACCCATGCCAAAGATAGGCACAAGCAGCGGTGCTGGCGCCACTACTGCTGCCGGATGCTTCGATAGCAGCCACGCCCAGGCGGAATAGCCAAAGATGGTATTTCCCCAAGACTGCCAAAAGACACCGGCCCATGCCCCTACTGGGGCCGAGGTTAATGATGCATTCATATTTTCCCAGCCACCCTCATAAAAATAAGAGATAGTAAATAAGGGTGGAATCGCAAAAACACTTGCCCAAACCACGTATGCCAGCATATTGATCGAACCCGCCCTACGACTGACGGTGTTTGCCACACCCCAAGAAAACCCAGTAAATACAACCAACGCCAAGCCGAGGAAGGTCGTACTCGCATCAGTGTGCAGCGCAATAATTCCCAAACCGGTCATAGCTACCAATACCGCTAGCGTCTGATAAGTGCGTAAACGCTCTTTCGCAAAAAACATTGCAAAGCCGATTGTGAAAAATACCTGCGTCTGGATGACTAGAGAAGCTAGGCCTGGGGAAATGCGCCCATCAATCGCAAAGTACAAAATACCGAACTGCCCCACCCCGACTGCCAAGCCATAAATACAAAGGTTGGCCCAAGATGTTTTGGGTCTTGGCACAAAGAAAACCAGCGGAAAAAATGCGAAGGTATATCTCAGTGCGGCAAATAAAAATGGTGGAAAAGCTGCAAGCGACAACTTAATCACGACAAAGTTCGTACCCCACACTGCCACAATGGCCAACGCCAGCAATAAATGACTAGCAGGTAATGAATAGCTTTTCTGTGGGATCTTAGGCACGCGTCAGCAATTCCGCTACGCGTTCAGCAATCATCATCGTAGGTGCGGCAGTATTACCAGAGGTAATCGTAGGCATGGCTGAAGCATCTACAACGCGCAGATGATGAATGCCCATCACGCGCAGCTCCGAATCAAGTACAGCCATTGGATCATCAGTACGCCCCATCTTGCATGTGCCCACTGGATGGAAGATCGTTGTTCCAATATCACCAGCAGCTTTTACCAACTCATCATCAGTTTGATATTGCATGCCAGGCTTATATTCCTCTGGAGCGTAATGACCGAGCGCGGCTTGCTGGACAATCTTGCGAGTCAAACGCAAAGATTCTGCTGCCACTTTGCGATCTTCACCAGTCGATAAATAATTTGGGCTAATGACTGGTGGCACCTCTGGATCTATTGAGTTGATATGCACACTACCTCGCGATGTGGGGCGTAAATTGCACACACTCGCTGTGAAGGCATTGAATGAATGCAAGTCTTCGCCAAACTTCTCCAAAGACAATGGTTGCACGTGATACTCCACGTTTGCACTCTTTTGTTCTGGCGAACTATAGGCGAAGGCGCCCAACTGCGAAGGCGCCATCGACATTGGGCCAGAGCGCTTAAGCATGTACTCTAAGCCGATCATCATCTTGCCCCAGAGCGTATTGGCTTTGGTATTCAAGGTCTTAATACCATTTACTTTGTAAACCATGCGCAGTTGTAAATGGTCTTGCAGGTTCTCGCCAACCCCCGGAAGATCGACGATAACAGGGATGCCCAATTGATTGAGATGTGCAGCAGAACCAATACCAGAGCGCTCCAAAATTTGTACGCTACCAATTGCACCGGCACTTAGCAATACTTCACCACCCTGCTCAATTGCACATAAAGCTTCGCGGGCTTGACCATTCTTAATGTATTCCACTCCAAAACAATTTTTTGTAATGGGATCAATTTTGAGTTTAGTGACTATGGCCTCAGTAAGAACCGTAAGATTGCTTCGCTTGGCAGCATCTCTTAAAAAAGCTTTGGAAGTATTTAAGCGCCAACCGGCACGCTGACTCACATCAAAGTAACCTACGCCAAAGTTATCACCCCGATTAAAGTCGTCGGAGGCCGGAATACCAGCTTCAACCGCAGCTTCCTTAAATCGATCCATGATGGGCCAACGGAGGCGCTGCTTGGAAACAGTCCACTCACCACCTTTGCCATGCCATTGATTAGCAGCGCTGTGGTAATCCTCAAATGACTTGTAACGCTGAAGCGCATTTTCCCAAGACCATGAATCATCTCCAGTTGCCTGCACCCAAGACTCATAATCGCCTGCTTGGCCGCGCATATAAATCATGCCGTTGATGGAAGAGCATCCACCCAAAACACGGCCACGGGGATATAACAATGAGCGTCCGTTCAAGCCTTTTTCTGCAGCAGTTTTGAAACGCCAATCTGCTCTTGGGTTATCGATGCAATACAAATACCCCACTGGAATATGTATCCAGATGTAGTTGTCGTTCTTACCCGCCTCAATCAACAAGACCCTCTTATTAGGATTCTCTGTCAAACGCTTAGCCAACATGCAGCCGGCACTGCCTGCCCCAATGATGATGTAGTCGTAAGTATTAGATTGATTCATGGCCTTAACAAATACCTATTTAGTTAATGGTCTCTATTATTTACTAAAATTATCTTGGCCATGCAAAGCGGAGTAGCTTACAAAAGCAGGCATTTTTAGCTAGGCGAGACTAAGTGCGCTCTAATCAATCAAACTATAACCATACGCAAGTATTTGGACACCTAAGAAATGCAATCTTTTCAGCGGAAGAGGCTGCGGAATTTTTAGAGGTCTCACTTCCCACCCTACGTAGATACGTTCAGGCCGGTAGATTGAAGCCAACATCAATCATTGGTAGAAGCCAATTATTTTCAAGCACCGATCTAAAACTACTAAAGCAGAAAATCAGCAAAGAATAGTAAAAGTCCAATACCCGTCTAAAATACCCGTATGCATATTAATGAGAAGAATCGCACTCCCAAGCTGGTTGAGGCTGATGATGGGCCTAGTAAGTCTGAGCTAAAGCGCCAAATGACTGAACGCCAGAAATTGGCGGAAGTTTTGGCCGCCTTAAGTAGCGATGCCTTAAAAACCATCCCCATGGATGAGGCGATTAAAACGGCAATCTCAGAGACGAACAAGATTAAGAGTTTTGAGGCAATTCGCCGTCATAAGCAATATCTTGGCAAACTCATGCGCTTCTTAGATGAAGAAGAGTTAGATACTATTCAGAAACGTTTAGATGCAATCCAAGGCGTTAGCAAAGCAGAAACAGCTAAGCTGCATTTTTTAGAGAGCTATCGCGATAGGCTGATTGCAAATGATGAAGCCTTCACCAAAATGATTGAGCAATATCCTGATATGGATATTCAGAATATGCGTACCTTAATACGGAATGCGCGTCGTGAGAAAGAACAAAATAAGCCCCCCAAGGCTTACCGCGAGATTTTCCGCGTACTCAAAGATATGGGTCTATAAACTAGACTTTAAGTTTGTTTGCAGGAACTTCTATCCAGCGATAAACATAATTAGCCGCAAAGATGCTACAAGCAATAACTCCTAGCATCAACGCAAGCGCTAGAGCACCGCTTTCTTGTGTATGAAAACCCAGAGCAATATAGAGCGTATTCGCTAACAAGATAAATGCGAAGTGAATTAAGAAAGCGCAGTAAGAGCGCTTACTTCCCCAAGAAATACCTTTTAATAAGATGCTTCCACTAAGGCTTTTTGGGTAATGCGTGTTACCCCATAAATACAAAGCCAACGCCACAAACCAGGCAAGGAAGTTTCTTAACCAAATCTGCTGAAACGAGGCAGCAGCAATGATCAGGCCAATGAAGATCAGAGCTATCTTCGCCACGCGCTTCACACCGGCATCTTGAAAGCCGCTAGCCAAATAAGCTAAGACACCTAATCCATAAGAGCCAAGGAAATAAATAAAAAACGCCTCATATTCGGTCGAACGATTAAAAAATAGCAAAGAGCTCACCGC
>CANCPL010000102.1:0-5244 GCA_947380065.1 Burkholderiaceae bacterium
GCCATTGCGGCACGAATCAATTCAAAATTTTGCAATGCGTTGTTAAATGAGGTTTTGAATACAGAGACATAAGCCTCGCTACCAAGAGGCGCATTGTCCGTTGCATCATTTACAAAGTGAATTAAATCTGCCTTAGATTCTTGAATCATAGTTTCAGCAATATCGGCTAGCTCTTGATTGCCACTTTTAAGCACCTGAAGTAACTGATTGTGATATTGAGAGATCTCTTTGGCCGCATCCTGCAGCACTTCGGCATGAACATATTCAAATGCAGATCGTGGATCCTGAGTTTTCATCAACTCCGATACCCTTATCTGAATTAAGGCGGCCAATTCCTGCGTCGCCTGCTGATTAATCTGTGCGATTGCCTGAGCACTTTCAATCGCCACACGCCCAGCGGCCTTGGTTGCATCAATCGCTCTTTGTTGTCCTGGGATTGAATTCATATCAAGTGATTTCTTGCTCATATCAGCCTTTCAGATGGATTGGTTCATCTACCAATCTACTCTCGTTCAGGTGGGTTTCTATAGAGAAATACCAGTAGATGAGTCAGATACATGCAAAAGAAAAGCCCCAGCCATTGCTAGCTAGGGCTCTATAACTGATAAGCCAGGGAAGACTCTGATTCTTACTTTGTATCCGACTTCTTCTTTGGAAGACTGTTCAGAGTCTCAGCACTATTGAGCTGTTGATCTACTAAATAGAGCGTACCACCATAGTTGGCTTGCAAATCGTATCCCGAGAGCCCCACTGTATAGAAGGTAATGTCAGGGTTAAAGGAACGAATCGTGCCACCGGAACCAGCAGAAAAATTCGCGTCCACATCAATACCACCACGACGACCATCAATCGAGGTCAATAAAAACTGATCGATAGCCCCCGGGGTCTTAAAGATCGCCACTTGGTATTGGTCTTGATAACCAGCCCCTAAGCCCTCACCCGTTTTGAGTGCTTGCATAAAAATAGGCTCCTTGCGACGCTTATCAAACAAGACACCCTCACCGCGGGCAACTACCAGCAAAACGATATTGACATTGGTAGTCGTAAAGACTGCATAGCCAGCTGCCTGATTAATTTCCTTTTGAACATCCGGTTTTTGCTTAATTAATGCATCAAGACCTGTCTTCGACATCTTTAACGTCGCATCACGCTTTTGAATAATCTCTTCAGCAGTGAGCGGCTTTCCATCCTTACCAGTAGATTGGCAGCCGCACAAGAAAAGTAACGCAAGCAAAGCTACGGCGGCAAATCTAGGTGTATTAGAAAATTTCATCATAGCTATCAATTAACGGATATCGTGGCAAGCGGCTTATCCAACTTGATGTATTTAATTTCTTTAGCACTTACATCCATTTTCTTTAAATCATAAGTATAGATATTCGTTGTTTCGAACATTTTGAGGTTATAAATCATATTTTTATTGTCAGCTACCGCGCTCCATTCAGTTGTCTCTATTCCACCAGCACCACCACCATAAGCATTCGTGGCAGGCAAACTGATGGCACCAGGAGGAATATCAAAGCTACCCAAAATATGCCAAGCGGTATTAACTTGTTGAGCAGTTGGGTATGTGGTGGGTACTGACTTTGTCAGAAATAATGCGCGAATAAAACGACTTGGACTCAAGTAATCTCCTGGCAGCCCATGAAGACCACTGCCTGAGCTTGGCGGAACATAAGTAGCCCCGTTAATCACAATTGGGTTTTTCTCTACGCTGGTAAGGTTTGCGTAGTTACCAATATTATTGAGTTGATCCCTAAACGCTGGATCATTTGTCATCACGCCCGTTGGGTTATCAGTGATAACCAATTCGCCCTTAAGGTACTCAATCACAATACTTTTTCCACTGGCATCATGAAGCGTCATGCGAACTGGAGCGGATTGGTTGTTGTATGCGGGGATTGTGGAGCGATTCACTTTAATCTTCTGAAATCCCGCCTTTACTTCCCCAACATTGGCGAAGTTGGTTAAGGCATACACCAACATCTGAACTGAGGCTATGCTGCTAGAAGAGTCGGCTGGGCTAACCGCCTGATAAACAGCGGTATTTGGCGCGTTTAGTAAACCACCCACTAGACCTTTTTCATTCATACCATCCAAAAGTACTGGCATGCCCAATCCATTCATGCCTGCTGCAGCATACTTGGTGGTCCAATTTAAACCCGTGCCAGGTTTACCATCCACACCAACACCAGGCATAGGTAAATTTCTCGGAATGACTGTTAGCTGGGATTTCAGCGGCAAACCAAATTCCATGGTGCGCCCATAAACAAAACCACCATCACTACCTTTTAGTAAAAAGCTAGTGCAGGCATTGCTGACTAATGGGGCAAACGTTAAAGAGGCTGCTACTGAAACAGCTACTATTCTTTGAATCATTTTTTTACTCATTATTTTTCCTTTACAGCATTGATCTTTAAATAAAAAACTAAGCACTTCTAATTGCAAATGTATTTGATAAATCTTGCTGTATTGATACATCGGCCTCAGCAGGTTTCGTCAATAGATAAGAAAAAATACAGGCAGCTAAGATAATGAGCGCACCGGTAACCAAGCTCCAATTTCTAATATTTGATCTCAATCTCAAATCCTTTTCTTCATTTTGCATCTATGCATCAAGCAGACTTTTACTGCCTCATTAATATGCCTCATTAATATGCTTCATTTTAAGTGCATACTAGAGTCATTATGAAAGCATCCCGTTGGACACAATACTGGCACCAAATAGGCGCAACCCACAGGCTACTGATTGTTTCGCTCACCGGGTTCGGATCCTACTTTCTAATCTCGGCTGATCTCAGCCCAATCCTACGTTTAGCCCTTTCTTGGATACTTGCAGGGGGCCTCTATCTGACGCTGACCTACATCATGATGTATTTCTCCACCCAAGAAAATATTCTCAATCTCTCAAAGAAAGAGGATGATGGCGCAGCGAGGATCCTCTTAATCATCGTTCTTGCAGCAGCAGCGAGCTTAGTAACGATCGTCATCATTCTTTCCGGCATTAGAGCACTACCGACCAATATTGCCATTCGCCATGTTGGCCTGGTTCTAGCGACTTATATTATTTCTTGGTTATATGTACACACCGCGTTTGCTTTGCACTATGCACATGTCTATTACCAAGAGCTTGAAAAAACCAAAGAGGCGCCTTTACTATTTGCATCCAAGTTAAGACCTACCTATGTAGACTTTCTTTACTTCTCCATGGTGATTGGCATGACTTGTCAAACCGCTGACGTCAATATTGCCAATTCTAGAGTTCGGTTCTTGGTCATGCTTCAAGGAATGACTGCCTTTGCCTTTAATACATCCTTACTTGCATTAGCTATCAACTTGATTTCAGGGGTAGTAGCACTTTCCTAAAAAGAGAATGCCACCCTAAGGTGGCATTAATGACTTTTGTTTCTGTAATGCTTTTGCAGATTAAGGCGTTACAACGTGCCAAACATTATTAACGTTATCACCTGTCTTATCGCCAGGATTTTTGTCCTTAACAAAGAAGTACAGCGGCTTACCTTTATAGGTCAACTGTTTCTGACCATCATTACGGCTGATGTAAGAAAAGTCACCAGGGAGCTTAATGCCAGGCTCTACGTAGACTGGTGGCCAGTTGGTTGCACAAGTTGCCACACACTCCGACTTACCTGAGCCAGCCTGATCTTTATCAAAGGTATAAATAGTCTTGCCATAACTACTGGTCAAAATACCGTTTGTTACTTTAATAAAATCTGCTGAAGATGTTTTGACATCGGGCGTACCTGAGCAAGCAGCCAATCCCAATGCAACTGCTAATACCGCGCAAAGTCTTAATAAATATTTCATTGTGGATCCTTTTATATAAGCTACAGATTAATTACCTGGGCCGACCAAAGTAACTTCAATGCGACGATTCTGTGCACGGCCTTCTGGAGTTGCATTAGAAGCAATTGGATTGGATTCACCCATGCCTTGCGCAGAAATAAGACTCTGACTTACGCCCTTGCGAATGAGGTAGTCAACTACGTTATCCGCTCTCTTAGATGACAGATCGAGATTGGTTGTAATTCCTTGCTTACGAAGATCAGCGCCAATTGCAACATTATCTGTATAGCCACGAACCACTACCTTGGTATTTTTGAAGCCAGATAATGTTGGCGCCATTTTTGCCAATACCTGCTCAGCTTTGGCATTCAAACGATAGCCACCTTCTGGGAATAAAATTTTGTCGCGGATCGTGATTCGCAGCTCGCCCTGTAATTGGCGAATTTCTACTTCATCACCCTGGTAGGCCTGTTGAAGCTGGCTGTATGCCTGGTCCAATTGGTTGTATTTACCTTCGGTGACACAGGCACTCAAGAGCGCAAGTGCTGCAATAGATAAGGCCATTAATCCTTGTTTCATGAAACTCATGTCATTTCTCCAGATTCTGTAAAAAATTAGCCCTGCAGGCATTGAGACCACTATAGCCCAAAGGCTAGTTCACGCCCTTCAAATAGCCATAAAAAATCGTAATTTTTATGAAAAATCTATAAATAACCCGTTTTAAGCGCGCTCCGGGCCTTGAAATCGATTATCTATAAATTCGATCATAAATATCAAATTTATTCATTAGACAAATAATCAAGTGAGGTTCAAAATTCACACAGTTGCAGTAGTTACTAAAGAAATTGATTAACCAACTCTAGGAGCACATTATGTCCATTATTAATACCGCAGTTCAACCATTTAAAACAGAAGCTTTCCACAATGGTAAGTTTGTAACCGTTACTGACGAATCCCTCAAGGGTCACTGGTCAGTTCTGATTTTCATGCCAGCAGCTTTTACTTTTAACTGCCCAACAGAAATTGAAGATGCAGCTGAGAACTATGCTGAATTCCAAAAGTTAGGCGCTGAAGTGTATATCGTGACAACCGATACTCATTTCTCACACAAAGTGTGGCATGAGACTTCTCCTGCTGTTGGTAAAGCAAAGTTCCCGCTCGTTGGCGATCCAACACACACACTGACAAACGCTTTCGGTGTTCATATTCCTGAAGCTGGTTTGGCATTGCGTGGCACATTCATCATCAACCCAGAAGGCATCATTAAGACAGCAGAGATTCATTCAAATGAAATCGCTCGTGATGTTTCTGAAACATTGCGTAAGTTGAAGGCCGCTCAGTACACAGCAGCACACCCAGGCGAAGTATGCCCAGCTAAGTGGAAAGAAGGCGCAGCAACATTGACTCCATCTTTGGATCTCGTAGGCAAGATCTAAGTTG
>CANCPL010000103.1:0-5149 GCA_947380065.1 Burkholderiaceae bacterium
GTGAATGAGGAGAAGATGTCTAAGTCTTTAGGCAACTTCTTTTTAATCCGGGATGTCTTAAAAAGTTTTGATCCGGAGGTACTGCGTTTCTTCATGTTAAAGGCGCATTACCGTAGTCCAATTAATTACAGCGATGCGCAATTAGAAGAAGCCCGTTCTGGCTTGGGCCGTCTATACACTGCCTTGGCTCAAGGGCCTAAGGCGCAGGTAGTGGCGCTGGACCTTAATAATCCGTGGGCAAAGCGCTTTGCTGATGCAATGAATGACGATTTCAATACGCCAGAAGCGATTGCTGTCTTGTTTGATTTGGCCAGTGAAGTCAACCGCGCGCAAGGCAATGAAAAACAAGCGCTTGCCAATATATTGAAGGCACTCGGCGCTTCATTGAATTTCTTGCAACGTGATCCTACAGCATTTTTACAGGCGGGTTCTAAAGATCAAGATGGCTTAAGTCCAGCACAAATTGAAGAACAGATTGCAGAGCGTGTGGCTGCTAAGCAGGGAAAAGACTTTGCGAAAGCGGACATGATTCGTAAAGCATTATTAGACCAAGGGATTGTTCTAGAAGATAAACCCGGCGGCTTAACAGAATGGCGTAGGGCTTAATGACAGCAGCGAAAGAAAAAACAGCAACAGAATCCATCTTGCAAGAAGTTGCCCCAGATTATTGGGAGCAGGCTTGTAAAGAATTGATGAAGCAAGACCGTATTCTCAAAAAAATTATCCCCAAGCATGGATCTAGATTTTTAGTTACCCGTGGCGATTCATTTAATACTCTGGCAAGATCAATTGTTGGGCAGCAGATTTCAGTTGCGGCGGCGCAATCGGTTTGGAATAGAGTGGTTGCTGCTAGCAAAAAGAAAGTGACCCCTAAAAATATCCTGGCACTCACAGTAGAGGAATTGCGCGCCGCTGGTTTATCTGGGCGTAAGGTTGAGTACATCCGAGATTTAGCGGATCACTTTGATTCTGGTCGGCTGCACGCTAACCAGTGGAAAGACATGGATGATGAGAGCGTTATTAAGGAATTGAGCTCAATTCGGGGGATTGGTCGCTGGACTGCCGAAATGTTCCTCATTTTCAATATGATTCGGCCCAATATCCTGCCCTTAGACGATGTTGGCCTGATTAAGGCCATATCCCTCAATTACTTCAGTGGAGAGCCTGTCAGCCGTCATGAGGCCCGTGAGGTGGCGGCTAATTGGGCTCCTTGGCGTACGGTTGCCACCTGGTATATGTGGAGAAGTATCGACCCAATACCAGTTGAATATTAAAATCAGACTATGAAAACGACTTTCCTGGATTTTGAGCAGCAAATCGCCGAATTAGAGTCAAAGATTGAAGAGCTGCGTTTTGTGCAAGATGAGTCATCGGTAGACATCTCCGATGAGATTAAAACGCTTTCTGAAAAAAGTCAGCAGCTGACTAAGGACGTTTATGCCAATCTCACCCCTTGGCAGGTATCTCAAGTAGCGCGTCATCCGCAGCGTCCCTACACCCTAGATTACGTCGGTGCCTTATTTACGGATTTTCATGAGTTACATGGCGATCGTACTTTTGCAGATGATCAATCGATCATCGGTGGCTTAGCCCGTTTTGAAAACCAGCCTTGTATGGTGATCGGCCATCAGAAGGGGCGCGATACCAAAGAGCGTGCCCTCAGAAACTTTGGCATGAGTCGTCCTGAAGGTTATCGCAAAGCAATGCGCCTGATGCGCCTTGCCGAAAAGTTTGGTATTCCGGTTTTCACCTTCGTTGATACACCGGGCGCATTCCCCGGCATTGATGCGGAAGAGCGCAATCAATCCGAAGCGATTGGCCGCAACCTATATGTACAGGCAGAACTTGAAGTGCCTATCATTGCCACCATTATTGGTGAAGGCGGCTCTGGTGGTGCTTTAGCAATTGCCATGGGTGACGTAGTCTTGATGTTGCAAAACTCTACTTACTCGGTAATCTCTCCTGAGGGTTGTGCTTCTATTCTGTGGAAGACGGCAGATAAGGCTCCGGAGGCTGCTGAGCAGCTAGGCTTAACGGCGCAACGCCTAAAGACTTTAGGTCTGATTGACAAGATTGTGGCTGAGCCAATTGGTGGTGCGCATCGTGATTACGACAATATGATGGGCAATATGCGTAAGGCACTTGCTGAATCTTTAAAGACTTTTGACGGCATGAAAGTAGATGCATTGCTTGAGCGTCGTCATGATCGTTTGATGAGCTATGGCAAGTTCAAGGAAATTACAGCAAAGTCCTAAACCAGGAAAACGAATTGCGGTTGCCTTAAGCGGCGGCCTCGATTCGGTTGTATTGCTTGATACGGTTTGCAAAGCGCAAACTAAAGCAGCAACACAAAACAAAAACCAAGCCAAAAACCAGATCTTCGCATTTCACATTCATCATGGTTTACAAAAACCTGCTGATGATTGGCTTGTTTTTTGTGAGAAGTTAGCCAAAAAATATCAAATTCATTTTGATTTTCGACTCCTACATCTAGACAATTCTAACGAGCAAGGCAATATTGAGGCTAGAGCAAGAGCGGGGCGTTACGAAGCGCTTAGCGATCTTTGCCAAGAGTATGGCATTGAAGACTTGCTCTTAGCGCATCATCAAAACGACCAAGCTGAAACCGTTCTTCTGCAGCTCCTGAGAGGTTCTGGTGTTGCTGGTTTGTCTGGGATGCCGCTAAATAGAGAATTCGGCCGAGGAGCTTCTTGTAATCAACACCTTACTCTTTGGCGACCACTATTGAACCAAAGAAGACAAGAGCTCGAGGCTTATGCCAAAGAACATAAGCTCAAATGGATTGAAGATCCTAGTAATCAAGATCTTCAATACCGGCGCAATGCGGTGCGTAAAAAAGTCATTCCTGCTTTAGTAAGCATTCAGCCGGAAGCATTAGCAAATATGGCACGTAGTGCAGAGCTACTTGGAGAGGCGCAAGTTCTGCTCAACCGACTGGCAACGCAAGATGGCAAAAACATCCTCAGTAAAGACCAATTGAAAGTGGCGCCACTGCTAGCTTTAGCTAACAAAGATTTACCAACCGCAAATAATGTACTGAGATATTGGTTGCAAACACAATATTTAGCCATGCCATCTCAAGAACGTTTACAGGCTTGGTGGCGTGATCTTGCTAATGTGAAAGCAAATGCAAGGCTTGAGTGGTTGCATGACGCTCGAAAAATTTACTTGTGGCGCGGAGTGTTACAGGTAGCCAAAACGGATGAAGGGCGCTGGGTTCTTAAAACATTGCCAGCCAGTTCCAAGAAAATGGGCCTACCTGCAGATTGGGTAAAAGCAGCCCAAGAGAGTAATCAGATTAGCCTGAGAGAGCGCCTTGGCTCAGAGAAGATTCAGATTAAACCCAAGACCCCCCGGAAAAGCCTTAAAAACCTGTATCAAGAGGCCGATATCCCGCCATGGGAGCGTCAGGCACCTTTGCTCTATATCCATGATGAATTGATTGCTGTAGCCGGTATTGGGCTGAGCTACCCACATCTCACTTCTGCTGGGGCACGCGTACTACCTATTTGGACTAAGGTGTAACGCCAGATTCTTTTTGATGGCGTATGGTGCAGATAAGTACTGTATTTTTAGCTTCAGCAAAACTATAGAGCGCAACGTAACCAGACTTACCGCGAGAGATGACAAGCTCTCTGATGTGAACATCACAGCTTCGACCGATCAGCGGGTGGTTTGACAGAATCTGAATAGCGCTCTCAATTAACTCCAGTGTTGCAAGAGCGGCATTTTTATCGATTTCAATTAAACAGTCAGTAAGTCGTTCAAGATCATGTAAAGCTTCTGGGGAGAAAACAATTCTTACCAATTGCTTGCTTTCAGGGTTGACTTCTTGCCAGTCGAACTCGATATTCGCGCATTTAAATGCTTAAAGACTTTGTCAGAGTCATGTACTTTACCTTCTTCTAAAACCCTATTGCGAGCATTATTAGCATCCTCAATAAATGATCTGCGTAATTCAGCATTCATGCTTGCTTGTTTAATTGCCTCCACCATAAATGCATGCGGGGTAATACCCAAATCTTTTGCAGCGTTAGCAGCCTGAAGCTTAATTTCTGCAGGTAGTTTGAGGGAGGTTGTGCTGATAGGGTTCATAGAATGTCTCGAGGTAACACTTAAGTAACACCATCCTAAACTGCCCAATGGGGCAAAGTCAATGACTTGGTCTTTAAGCCTACAAAACCCTGTAAAATAAGCCCTTTTTAGACCCTCAAGGATTCTTTTCCTTGTTACAGACAGTTAAATAGACGGTTTTTATGGCTCTTATCGTTCATAAATATGGTGGCACCTCAATGGGCTCAACTGAGCGCATTGCCAATGTTGCTAAACGCGTTGCCAAATGGATGCGTGCTGGCCACCAAGTAGTGGTTGTGCCTTCAGCTATGTCTGGTGAAACTAATCGCTTGCTAGGCCTTGCAAAAGACATTAATCCCGATGCAAATCCTCGCGAGTTAGATCAAATTGCATCCACTGGTGAGCAGGTCAGCTCTGGCTTATTAGCGCTGGCATTAATGCGTGAAGGTGTTGATGCGATCAGTTACGCAGGTTGGCAAGTGACGGTTCATACCGATTCTTCGTTTACCAAAGCGCGCATTAAGAGTATTGAGAGTGACAAGATTCTTAAAGACCTCAATGCGGGCCGCGCTGTTGTGGTTACTGGTTTCCAGGGCGTTGATCCGAACGGCAACATCACTACATTAGGTCGTGGCGGTTCTGATACATCAGCGGTAGCGATGGCAGCAGCCTTAAAAGCCGATGAATGCTTGATCTACACAGACGTTGATGGCGTTTACACAACCGATCCACGTGTTTGTGAAGATGCTCGACGTCTCGATAAGATAACCTTTGAAGAGATGTTAGAAATGGCAAGCTTAGGTTCAAAGGTATTGCAGATTCGATCAGTGGAGTTTGCAGGAAAGTACAAAGTTAAAACCCGGGTTCTGTCTTCTTTGACAGACCCATTGATGCCCTTAGACCAAGAGATGAAGTCGGGCACCTTGATTACATTTGAAGAGGACAGCACTATGGAAGCCGCAGTTATTTCCGGCATCGCCTTTGCGCGTGATGAAGCGAAGATTACCGTTCTTGGAGTTCCTGATCGTCCAGGTATTGCGTATCAAATTCTTGG
>CANCPL010000104.1:0-4920 GCA_947380065.1 Burkholderiaceae bacterium
CAGGAAATTGGGTTTCAATATAAATAGCGCCGCCTGCTTCGCCATCCTTATTTGAGCGTCCAGCCCGTCCTGCAACCTGAACGAGCTGCGCAAATAATCTTTCTGCAGCTCTAAAATCTTGTGAGAATAATCTACTGTCAGCATCCAAGACTGCAACTAAGCCAATATTTTGATAATCGTGCCCCTTCGCAATCATCTGCGTCCCAACAACAATATCGACATTGCCTTCGTGTATTTCCTGAAAGAGCTCTTCGGCGCCCTTACTTTTTCTACTTGAGTCTGTATCGATCCGCAGCACTCTCGCATCCGGCCACATCTCCTCAATAGAATCTTCTATCTTTTGGGTACCTTGCCCCAAGGTGTTCAAGTCAGCATTTCCACAGTCGGGACAATGACTTGGAATTGCCCTTACTAAGCCGCAATGATGGCAACTTAAGACCGATTTCCTGCCAAGGGCGCCTGCTTTATGCAGCACCATATAGGAGCTACATTGCTCACATCTTGAAAGCCATGAGCAAGCTCCGCAACTGAGTACTGGCGCGTAACCGCGTCGATTAATGAGTATTAGGCTTTGCCTTTGATTTTCTAAATTTTTGCTGACTGCATTAGCAAGCGTTTTAGTAATCAGACTTTTTGACTTTGGCTTCTCAATGTCGCCAGGACTAAATTGCGTTTGTGGATCGCGAGTATTGATTAAATGTACTCTTGGCAAGCTTGCGCCCTGAGCACGTTGATCTAAACGAATATATTCATAACGGCCCGCCTTGGCTGCCATCCATGTTTCGAGCGAAGGGGTAGCAGATGCTAGCAAGATCGGAATCTTGAGATCATGAGCACGCCAAATTGCAAGATTGCGCGCTGAGTATCGAATGCCGTCTTGCTGCTTATACGATGGGTCATGCTCTTCATCGACAACTATGGCGCGTAGATTTGGCATCGGAGTTAATGCAGCTAAACGTGTCCCTAAAATAATCTGGGCTTTGCCCGTCATTGCTTCATACCAAGCAATGCCTCTGACTTTTTCACTCACGCCACTGTGAAGTACAACCATTTTTTTATCAGGAAAATACGCACGAACTCTGCGCTCTAACTGTGGCGTTAAGTTTATTTCAGGAACTAAAAGTAAAACTTGTGCGCTTGTATTTTCTAAAATCCCGCACAACCAATTGAGAAATACAGCGGTTTTGCCGCTACCAGTTTGTCCTTGCAAGAGAATGGCTTTGAACTCATTCGCTGGGCATATTCGTAATTTATCGAGCGCGAGCTTTTGGCCCTTGTTCAAAAATTTTTCATCAATAAATCCCTCACTCAAGTCCGGTTGAATTTTTTTCTTTTTCTTTTCTTCAGCTACTGCTAATTTTTTGGGGATCTTTTCCCAATCCTCTGGCTTCCTCCACATCTGAGGAATGGTGGGAATAATGGTTTCACCAAGCGCATGAATGTAATAGTGACTAGCAAAGTTCATTAGCCTCAAAACTGCTGGGTCTAGAGGTGGAAGGGGTGCGACCCTAGTTACCCCTTTTAATTTTTGAAACTCATATTCAGAGTGAGTACTTACTTTTATAACCAAGCCCACAAGCAAGGCACGACCAAATGGAACCTCGACTATTGTCCCGATATCCGGAACGCCCCCTAAGCCCTTTTCGTCCCACAAGTAATCAAAGCCCTGGGCAAGAGGCTTATCGACGACGACTTGAACAACGATTGGAGGGGGCATGATTTACTTCAAATCTCTATTTTTACTTGTGGATAAGTCTGTGGATATCATCCGAGGATTTTGATTTATAAGCTAATTTATCAGCTTTTGGTTTCTGCACCCTTTTAAAGCTTTTTAGTTATTTTACTTATAAATCAATGAGTTACACAGGTAAGCGAAAGTGAAATTTCATCTTTAAGCGCAATCTTACTGAATTTCGAATTTTGTCGCTATCTGTGCATAACTTTCATTAAAAATTTTAATGGCAAGTTAGCAATCACTTAGGATTATGACTTTGCCCTAAGAGACCTTGAGCTTTTAATGACCGCTTCCGCGAGAGCAGTAACGTTTTCAGTGGGGGTGAATTGTGAAATTCCGTGACCTAAATTAAAGACATGTCCGTCTAGAGGGTGCAGGCCGGATTTAAGGGCAGGAGCGCTCGCCAAATCCTCCAGAAGAAGGTTTGCTTGCTCAGCAATTTGTTTTGGCTCTGAGAACAAAATAAGAGGATCTAAGTTACCTTGCAATGCCAAAGGCTTATTCAAAGCAAGCAATTGCTTACGGGCACGACTAAGAGATATAGTCCAATCAATAGCAATCACATCGGCTCCAGCTTGTGCCATATCATTTAACCAAATAGCGCCGCCTTTAGTAAACATGATCACTGGAATTTTTCTGCCTTCATATTCACGAGGCAATAGAGCAATCACTTTCTGCATCGCTGCCAATGACATTGTTTGATACCAGCCATCTGGAAGCATGCCACCCCAGGTGTCAAAAATCATCAGCGCTTGTGCGCCGGCTTTTACCTGTTCAATTAAATAAGCAGCAACAGATTGAACGTTAATATCCAAAATATGTTGCAGCAAATCTGGTCGGCTAAACATCATTGTTTTAGCATGACGGAAATCATCCGAACTCGAGCCGTCAATCATGTAGCAAGCCAATGTCCATGGGCTTCCCGAGAAACCGATGAGTGGGACTCGCTGCTTACCGTCTTGAATCAGTGCTTTACGAATTTCTGATACGGCATCAAACACATATCGGAGCTGATCCATATCAGCAACTCGCAATTTTCTAACTGCCTCTTCAGTGCGAAGTGGGTGGTCAAAGCTTGGTCCCTCACCCGCAGTAAATTTCAAACCCAAACCCATAGCATCTGGGATGGTCAAAATATCGGAAAATAAAATGGCTGCATCCAATGGATATCGATCCAAAGGTTGAAGAGTTACTTCAGTGGCATATGCAGGATTTTTTGCAAGCCCTAAAAAACTCCCAGCTCTTGAGCGGGTGGCGTTGTATTCGGGGAGATATCGGCCAGCTTGACGCATGAGCCAAAGCGGTGTTTGATCAACCGCTTCGCCCAGGCAGGCCTTTAAAAACCGATCATTTAACAGCAAGGAAATAACCGGCTATTACTTTTTACGACGGAAACGAGCAATTGCAGCCAACTGCGCAGCCGCCATTGCAAACTCAGATTGGGCCATGGCCAAATCAAAGTCTGTGCCACGATTTTGCATTGCTTCTTCAGCGCGCTTCTTAGCTTCAGTTGCTTTAGCTTCATCAAGATCATGGCCACGAATAGCAGTGTCTGCCAATACGGTAACGCGATCAGGTTGAACCTCTAAATAGCCGCCCGCCACGAAAACAAACTCTTCATCACCATTGGCTTTCTCAATGCGAACTGAGCCTGGACGAATGCGTGTAATCAAAGGAGTGTGGCCGTGCAATATGCCAAGCTCACCACTTTCGCCAGGAAGCGCAACAAACTTGGCTTCCCCGCTGAAAATAGACTGCTCAGCACTTACTACATCGACGCGTATGGTTGACATAATTTCCCTAGATTAAAGCTTCTTGGCTTTCTCGATGGCTTCATCAATTGAACCCACCATGTAGAACGCTTGCTCAGGCAAGTGATCCAATTCGCCGCTGCAGATCATTTTGAAACCACGGATAGTTTCTTTCAATGGAACGTATTTGCCTGGTGAACCAGTAAACACTTCAGCAACGTGGAAAGGCTGTGACAAGAAACGCTGAATCTTACGAGCACGTGATACAGACAACTTGTCTTCTGGTGACAACTCGTCCATACCCAAAATTGCGATAATGTCGCGCAACTCTTTGTAGCGTTGCAATGTCATCTGAACTTCACGAGCAACTTCATAGTGCTCTTGACCAACCACTTGTGGGTCGAGCTGACGGCTGGTTGAATCCAATGGATCAACAGCTGGGTAAATACCCAAAGCAGCAATATCACGTGACAACACAACTGTGGAGTCTAAGTGTAAGAAGGTTGTTGCTGGTGACGGATCGGTCAAGTCATCCGCAGGAACGTAAACGGCCTGAATAGATGTTACAGAACCAGTCTTGGTAGAAGTAATACGCTCTTGCAATTTACCCATCTCTTCAGCCAATGTAGGTTGGTAACCCACAGCAGAAGGCATACGGCCGAGCAACGCAGAAACTTCAGTACCGGCCAATGTGTAACGGTAGATATTGTCAACGAAGAACAAAATATCACGGCCTTCGTCACGGAATGCTTCAGCCATTGTCAAACCAGTCAACGCAACGCGCAAACGGTTGCCAGGAGGCTCATTCATCTGACCAAACACCATCGCCACTTTGTCGATAACGTTAGATTCTTTCATCTCGTGGTAGAAGTCATTACCTTCACGAGTACGCTCACCAACACCAGCAAACACAGATAAACCTGAGTGTTGCTTAGCGATGTTGTTAATCAATTCCATCATGTTCACGGTCTTACCAACACCCGCACCACCGAACAAGCCAACCTTACCGCCTTTAGCAAACGGGCAGACTAAGTCAATAACCTTAATGCCTGTTTCGAGCAAGTCAACAGAAGGAGAGAGCTCATCAAACTTTGGTGCTGGCTGGTGAATAGCGCGACGCTCTTCGGTGGCAATCGGACCTGCGTCATCGATTGGGCGTCCTAGAACGTCCATGATGCGACCTAAAGTTGCTGGGCCAACAGGCACAGAAATTGGGCCGCCAGTAGATTTCACTTCCATGCCGCGACGCAAACCATCGCTTGCACCCATGGCAATAGCGCGAACTACGCCGTCACCAATTTGTTGCTGAACTTCAAAGGTCAAACCTTTTTCAGCAAATGATTTTTCACCGCTATCAACTAATGTCAACGCATCATAAATGTTTGGCATTTTGTCGCGTGGGAACTGAATGTCCACCACTGGACCGATACATTG
>CANCPL010000105.1:0-4907 GCA_947380065.1 Burkholderiaceae bacterium
TTTACCATCTTTGTATGGTGGTTTAGTACAGGCCTTATTCTGAAGATTAATGGCTTGCCTAAAAAGTACTTTAAGGCCATCTTTGCTTTTTCCCTCATCGTTTTGTTGACGGCCTTTTGGGGACTAGAGATCTCTAGTAAACAGGCCACAGTGGCTGGAGCTTATTGTTCTTTCACCTGTGCAATCATTATTTGGGGATGGCAAGAGCTTGCTTTTTTGCTGGGTTACATCACCGGATCGCGACGCTCGGATTGTCCTCAAGGACTCAGTGGTATTCGGCGTGCTTGGTATGCATTCCAAACCATTAACTATCATGAGATGACGTTGCTGGGTCTGGGTGTTGTTTTATGTCTGATGAATCTGGAAGCTGTGAATCAGACCGGCTTTTGGACCTATATCATCCTCTGGGGAATGCGACAAAGCACCAAGATTAATATTTTCTTGGGAGTGCTAAATTTTAATGAAGCTTTCTTGCCCCAGCATTTGAAATATCTCATTACTTACTTTAGACGTAAGGCAATGAATCTTTTAATGCCTTTCTCGATTCTAGCTTCTGTGCTCTTTTTAGTGCCTATTTGGTCGCATGCAGCTTCTGATTCCTCTGCTTATGAAATCACCTCATCAGCATTATTGGGTACGCTACTTGCGCTTGGATTATTGGAGCATTTATTTCTTGTTATGCCATTTCCTAGTGAGTTGTTATGGAAGTGGGGCTATAAAAATCATCGTTAAGCGACGGTACATATGCTTTCAAAAAAAACTATCTACCTAGCTCAACCGCGAGGCTTTTGTGCCGGAGTGGAGAGGGCTATTCTTATAGTGGAAGAAGCGCTCAAGAAATATGGTGCGCCAATTTATGTTCGACATGAAATTATTCACAATGCTTATGTAGTGAAAGATTTTGAATCGCGCGGAGTGGTATTTATTAATCATTTAGATAAGGTTCCCAAGGGCGCTATTCTGATTTTTAGTGCGCATGGAGTATCTAAGGCGGTTCGTTATGAAGCGGATGAACGTCAATTCCAAGTATTTGATGCAACCTGTCCCTTGGTTGCGAAAGTGCATGCAGAAGTCGTCGGCTTAAAAGAGCGTGGCTATCAAATTATTATGATTGGGCATCGTGGGCACCCCGAGGTAGAAGGCACGATGGGGCAAGTAGATTCATCGATTCATTTAATTGAGCATGTATCAGATGTTGATCAACTTACGTTTTATAAAGATGAATTACTTGCTTATGTTACTCAAACAACTTTGTCGGTTGACGAGACGCAAGAAATTACCGCTGCATTAATAAAAAAATATCCTCAGATTCATGCTCCCAAGAGACAGGATATTTGTTATGCCACTCAAAATCGACAAGATGCAGTCAAAGCAATGATTCCTCACGTTGATATCGTCATTGTGGTTGGTAGTCAAAATAGTTCTAATTCCAAACGACTGCAAGAGTTGGCAAGTAGCTTGCAGGTCCCAGCATTCTTAGTGGATGATCCCAGCCAGATCCAAGCCGAGTGGTTTAAGTCGGTGAAGAATATTGGGGTTACAGCTGGTGCCTCAGCTCCAGAGTCTTTAACCAGCAAAATCATTGATGCGATCAATTATCGTTACAGGGGTTCAGTTGTCCCTATGCCAGGAATTGAAGAAACCATCAGCTTTTCTCTTCCTAAAGGCTTATTGCAGGCAGCCTAGGTCTAAATCCTTGCCTTTCCCTTGATATATAAGGGTTTTCACTGGTAAAAACGGGCTAAAAAAGTGTCAAATTTAATTGACACTTTAATATGTCAATGACAAAATCATTTACATGAATCTGCCAGAACCAAGAGCAATTTTGACGCTTTTAAAGCCTATTACATGGTTTCCGCCCATGTGGGCATTTGCTTGTGGATCGATTACTGGCAGCGAAAAAATTGTTGAGAATCTACCAATATTTTTTCTTGGTCTATTGCTTACTGGTCCTCTTGTATGTGCTTCAAGCCAAGCAGTCAATGATTGGTATGACAGACATGTAGACGCAATTAACGAGCCAAATCGACCCATTCCTTCCGGTCGTATTCCTGGGAGATGGGGTCTTTACATCGCAGTGATTTGGTCATTGATTTCTTTATGGGTGGGAAGCTTCTTAGGTCCTATTGGATTTCTAGCAACCGGACTAGCTTTAGTGCTGGCATGGTTCTATAGCATGCCACCCATCCGCTTTAAAAATAATGGTTGGCTTGGCAATCTTGCTTGTGGTGTGAGTTACGAAGGCTTAGCTTGGGTCACCGGCGCTACTTTGTTATCTGCTGGAGCATTGCCAAGTAAACCATCACTTCTGTTAGCGGGCTTATATAGTGCCAGCGCTCACGGCATCATGACCTTAAATGATTTCAAGGCAATAGAGGGTGATCGACAAATGGGGGTTCGATCACTTCCTGTTCAGCTTGGCGCAAAGAAAGCAGCGCAAGTATCTGCAATATTGATGTTGGTGCCACAAGCAATCGTATTGGCTTTACTGCTCCTATGGGATAAGCCTACTTATGCAGCAGCGATTGGTGCATTGATGATTGGGCAAATTTTTTTATTGCGTGATTTTTTAAAAAGACCCATTGAGAAAGCGCTCTTTTACAGTGGCTTTGGAGTACCTCTATTAGTTTCCGGAATGATGGTGGCTGCGTTTGCAGTCAATAGCATGGGTATGGGGTTATGAGTATCACACTGACCCAACCCCTTTTTCAATCATCCACGTTTGGATGGATCAGCATTGTGCGTCTGGGCTTAGTACAGGCAGCAATCGGCGCTATTGTTGTCATGACAACCTCTACTTTAAATCGCATTATGGTGGTTGAGTTGGCTTTGCCAGCAAGCCTTCCTGGCTTATTAGTAGCAATTCATTATTTTGTTCAGGTCATCAGACCGCGTATGGGGTTTGAGTCTGATATTGGCGGCAAGAGAACACCATGGATTATCGGCGGTATCGGTTTATTGGCCGTAGGTGGCTTTGGTGCTGCAATCGCTACAACACTCATGGGCTCTTATTTAATGATTGGTATTGCAGCAGCAATCATCGCTTTCTTCTTGATTGGTGTTGGTGTCAGTATGAGCGGCACTTCTTTACTAGCTTTACTAGCAAAGGGTGTAAGTGATGAGAGAAGGGCGGCTGCAGCTACAACAGTCTGGCTCATGATGATTTTTGGATTCGCGCTGACTAGTGGTATTGCAGGAAAATTTTTGGACCCATACTCGCCAGAGAAGGTCATTTTGATTTCAGGAATTATTTCATTCCTTGCCTGCGTGATTGCTGTGTTGGCTTTATATAGACTTGAGGGCCATGAGCTAGAAAATAAACGTACTAGTGCAGCTCAAAAAATTCCTTTTAGAGCAGCATTAACTGACATTTTGTCTGATCCAGACACGAGAAAATTTTCCATCTTTATTTTTCTGTCGATGTTTGCATTTAGCGCACAGGATTTAATTTTGGAGCCTTTTGCCGGAATGATTTTTAAATATTCCCTAGGCGAGACAACTAGCCTATCTGGGATTCAACACTCAGGAGTGCTCACTGGCATGCTGTTAGTGGCAGTTTGCGGTTCTAGCAGACTAAGGCGTTATTTTGGTTCGCTCAGATCTTGGATGATTTATGGCTGCCTGGCTTCTGCGTTGGCGATGTTTGGTTTAGTTATTGCTGGAATCTTAGAAGGAGACTGGCCACTGAAACAGAATGTATTTATTTTGGGCCTTGCCAACGGCGCATTCTCTATTGCAGCAATTGCATCCATGATGCGCTTAGCGGTTGTTGGTGGAGGAGGCAAAGAGGGCGTCCGAATAGGTTTATGGGGAGGAGCGCAAGCAATTGCATTTGGCCTGGGTGGTCTTCTGGGGGCTGGAGCAAGTGATCTTGCACGCTCTATTTTTACTAATCCAGCATTGGCATATTCCTCAGTCTTTTTTATTGAAGCAATTCTATTTATTGCTTCTGCTTATATGGCATCTTTGGTTGAAGGTAAACACAGTAGCGCTAGTGGAGCGAGGTAAAACATGACAACAGAATTTATTTATGATGCGGTAGTCGTTGGCGGTGGACCTGCGGGTGCTACTGCAGCTCAAACGCTTGCTCAAAAGGGTAAGCATGTCTTGTTATTAGATAAGCGTGGACGCATTAAACCCTGTGGTGGAGCAATACCACCACGTTTAATCAAAGATTTTCAGATTCCAGATGAGTTGTTGGTTGCTAAAGCAAAATCCGCTCGGATGGTTTCGCCTCTTGGAAAAGCGGTAGATATCCCCATTGAAAACGGATTTGTGGGCATGGTCGATCGTGCCCAGTTTGATGAATGGCTCAGGAAACGTGCGGTTGCAGCAGGGGCGGTGCGTGAGGATGGATTATTTGAAACCCTGCAACGCGAGGGCGCCAATGTTCGCATTTACTATCGCACACGAGGAGCGCTGGATGGTGACCAGGGGGCGCTGAAGAGCGTATTAGCAAAAGCAGTTGTTGGTGCTGATGGTGCTAAATCACAGGTTGGTAGAAGCGCAGGCGTAAAAGGGTGTGCTGAAGCAAATTATGTTTTTGCTTATCACGAAATTATTAAAACCCCATCTGATAAACCCCTTTCATTTGATAGCAGTCGATGTGATGTCCTGTATCAAAAGCCAGTATCTCCAGATTTTTATGGCTGGGTTTTTCCTCACGGTGACACTATTAGTATTGGTACGGGAAGTGCGGATAAAGGCTTCTCCCTGAGAAATGCAGTGGCAAAGCTGCGCGCAGATATCGGCTTAGATGGGGCAGAACTCATTCGCCATGAAGGAGCGCCATTGCCGATGAAGCCCTTAAAGAAATGGGATGATGGGCAGCAAGTGGTATTGGCTGGCGATGCTGCAGGTGTTGTTGCTCCAGCTTCAGGTGAGGGTATCTATTACGCCATGCTCGG
>CANCPL010000106.1:0-4891 GCA_947380065.1 Burkholderiaceae bacterium
TTTGAAATCCGCGATGTCGACTTGTTCAACAAGCCTGAAGACATTTCAGTAATGAATCCTTACGGCCAAGTACCTATCTTGGTTGAGCGTGATTTAATTTTGTACGAGTCAAATATCATCAATGAATATATTGATGAGCGTTTTCCTCATCCACAATTAATGCCACCTGATCCAGTAGCACGCGCACGCGCACGCCTCTTCCTCTTCAATTTTGAGAAAGAATTGTTTGTGCACGTAGCCGCTTTGGAAAATGAAAAAGGTAAAGCTGCTGAAAAGACTCATGAAAAAGCGCGTTTAGCGATTCGTGATCGTTTGACTCAGTTGGCACCGATTTTTGTTAAAAACAAATACATGTTGGGCGATGAGTTCTCTATGCTGGACGTAGCGATTGCGCCATTGTTGTGGCGTCTTGAGCATTACGGCATTGATCTGTCTCGCAATGCAGCGGCTTTGCTGAAATATGTTGAGCGCATTTTTAGCAGACCTGCGTACATCGAGGCTTTGACTCCTTCTGAGAAGGTAATGCGCCGCTAAGCATTTTTAGCGGTACATGACTCGTCGGCATGTCTGACATTCCAAGTAATAAACCGTATCTAATCCGTGCCCTACATCAGTGGTGCACGGATTTTGGTTTTACGCCTTTCATAGCGGTTTTTGTGGATGCTAGGGTAGAAGTGCCCATGGAATTTGTGAAGAACGATGAGATTGTTCTGAATCTTTCGCTGGAGGCATGCCATCAGCTTGCGATAGAAAACGATTGGATAAGCTTCCAAGCGCGATTTGGCGGCATTCCAAGGAAGATCATGGTCCCAGTCACCCATGTTCTAGCAATCTACGCCAGGGAAAATGGTCAAGGGATGTCTTTCCCGTTTGATCCTGCCCAGGCCCGAGATCTACATATTGCTGACTCGACCGATGGCGCCCCTGAAAAGCCCAAAACCACAAGACCATCCTTAAAGATTGTGAAATAGGATAAAATATTAACCGTTGCCCCTTTAGCTCATCTGGTAGAGCAACTGATTTGTAATCAGTAGGTGGTCTGTTCGAGTCGGACAAGGGGCACCAAATTCTAAAAGCTTCTAGGCAAACACTTAGAAGCTTTTTTCATTTGCATTGGCTCTTTTGGTTAATCAATTAGAATTTTCATATGCATGCACTGATTAATAATTTGATGACCCTGGCTGTTGGCTATCTCCAAAATGGGGATTTAGTTGGTGCGGAAAAATTATTAAAACAGTCTCTGACTGTAGCCCCCAGAAATTCAGAGGCATTGCGCTTGTTGGGAGTGACGTATGCCTTCAAAAAGGATTTGCAGGAGGCATTAAAAGCGCTAGATAAGGCAATCAAGATCGATCCTAACAATTGGCTAGCCCATAGCAATCGCGGTAATGTTCTAAAGGATCTTAATCAATTTGATGCGGCATTAAAAAGCTATGACAGGACTATTGCTTTGCAGCCAAGCTATGCCGAGGCTTACAACAATAAAGGCAATCTTTACCAAGATCTGAAACGATATGAAGAGGCGATCAGAAGCTATGATCAGGCAATTGCTTTGCAGCCAAATTATGCTGAGGCATATAGCAATGCAGGTAACGTCCTTAATAAATTAAATTTACTTGATTTATCTTTAAATGCGCATGAAAAAGCAATGCATTTAGGTGGAGATAATGTAGCTGCCTATATAAGCTGCAAGATGCAACTATGCGATTGGGGTGGAATTCAGGAGCAACTTCAAAAAATAGAGAATGGCGATATTGCGCGTAAAGATTTATTTTACCCATTTCATGCCTTGTCCATCTGCAATTCCCCTGATGTGCTCAAAGATGTTACCGAGTGCTATATGAGGTCTCAATATCCAGACAAAAGAGAACTGCGTGAGTTTGATAAAGCCATAAAAAATGAAAAAATTCGTATTGGATACTTTTCGCCAGATTTTAGAAATCATGCCGTCTCATTTTTGATCGCTGGATTAATTGAGGCGCATGATAAGGATAGATTTGAGTTAATTGCCTTTTCTATGGGTGCAGATGAGTCTGATGAAATGCGCGAACGCCTAAAAGGCAGTTTCAATCAATTTATAGACATATCTTCAAAAAGCGATCTTCAGGCTGCTAAGCTGGTAAGAGAGATGAAAGTAGACATTGGAATTGATCTTGGTGGGATTACGCAGAACTCGCGCCCGAGTATTTTTGCTTATCGCGCAGCCCCAATTCAGATTGGCTATCTTGGTTATTTGGGTACTATGGGCGCTCCATATTATGACTACATCATTGCTGATGAGGTCATTATTCCCGCGGAATACAGAGATGCATATTCAGAAAAAATCATCTATCTTCCAAGCTATCAAGCGAACGATCCTAAGCGCGAGATTTCAGATCGGATATTTACTAGAGAAGAGTTTGGAATTCCAAAAGAGTCATTCGTTTATTGTTGTTTTAACAATAATTACAAATTTACCCCATCTATTTTGGATAGTTGGTCAAAGATCCTACTGCAGGTAGGTAAAGGTATCATGCTCCTTCATGCAGAAAGCGATACAGTTAAAAAGAATCTATTGTCTGAATTTAAAGCTCGCGGAATCGATTCCTCTCGAATCTTTTTTGCTGAGCGCCTACCTCGAGCAGAGTATCTATCTCGCTATCGCATAGCAAACTTATTTTTGGATACATCCCCCTACAATGCTGGGACTACTGCAAGTGATGCCCTTTGGGCTGGTCTGCCTGTACTTACCTTCCTCGGAAGAACATTTTCAGCAAGAATGGGTGGAAGTCTATTAAGGGCCATTGGCTTGCCTGAGCTGATTTGTGATTCGCAGAAAGCGTATGAGGACTTAGCAATTGCACTTGGACTAAATCCATCGAGATGTACTGACATCAAAGAGAAATTAGCCGCCAATCGATTGAATACACCTCTATTTGATATCAGAGGATTTGCTGCAAGTTTAGAGCTGGGATTAAGTCAGGCGCACGAAAGACTTTTATGTGACACAGCCCCAGATCATATATTCGTTAATCCATAACAAGATAGGTGATGCTATAAAAGTTCAATTTATTGTAGCTACTAGAGTTAGCCTAGAAGATTTTTATTTAAAGACGGCCACGGGGAAATCTTTAGCGCTATATCAATCTGCTGAGTTGGTAGTGCATGTGTTCCCAGAAAATAAAGCGAGCTTATCTGCAATTTATAACTCGGCAATTGAGCGTTTTGCTAATGAACAGTGCATTCTCGTTTTTGCTCATGATGACCTACACATAACGGATTTTTATTGGATGCATTCTGTCTTCAATGGGCTACAACACTTTGGCATCGTGGGTTGTGCGGGGAATATTAGTAGGATACCTTTTCAGCCATCCTGGGCTTTTAAGAATCTAGATTTTGAATGGGATGCCCCGCAAAATTTGAGTGGTATCGTTGGCCACGGTAAGCAATTCCCCCCAGAGGATTTAGCAGTATTTGGCCCCCCATTTCAGCAAGCCAAGTTGTTGGATGGACTCTTTTTGGCAGCCTTTAGTGATACTCTAAAAAAATCTAATCTTCGATTTGATGAGCGATTTAACTTTCACTTCTACGATATGGATTTTTGTCGTCAGGCAGAGTTGCTTGGAGTGAGTATGGGGACAATCCCTTTATCGTTGGTGCATGAAAGTGGGGGTGGCTTTGGCTCTCAAGGGTGGAACGAGTTATATCAAAAGTATATTGAAAAGTGGGGTTCTTAATGTCACAAACACCTATTCATGACGCCCATAATCCCGACTTACTGAGATTAATTCCGATAACCTCAAAAAGAGTAATTGAGATTGGTTGTAGTTCTGGGGCATTAGCAAGAGAATTTAAGAAAATTGCTCCATCTGCATTTTATTTAGGGGTTGAAATTGAACCTTCTTATGCTGAGTTGGCTAAGCGATATTGCGATGAGGCCTTAGTTTTAAATATTGAGCAAGCCGATGATGTGTTTTGGAATTCTCAAGGGGATAAGGATTGCTGGGTTTTTGGGGATACCCTTGAGCATTTGGTTAACCCTTGGAAAGTACTCAAGCATATCTCTCAATGTCTTCCCGAAGGCGGTGTAGTGGTGGCCTGCATTCCTAATGCACAACATTGGTCTGTTCAGGCTAGATTGAGTATTGGCGATTTTCGTTATGAGGATGATGGAATTCTTGATCGAACCCATTTAAGATGGTTCACTAGGCAAACTATTATCGAGATGTTTCATCAGGCAGGCTTTGAGATTCAAGAGGGAGTTCCTCGCATATTTGATGAGCCAGGGCGAGAGCGTTTTTTGCCTATGATAGGTGAGATGGCGAAAGCAGCGGGGGCGGATCCGGAAGTTGCGATTTCAGACGCAATCCCACTTCAATATGTTATTCGGGCCATTAAAAAATAAAGGCTACTACTAACTTGTATTGTTAGTCGCTTAAGACTTTAGATCTAGTTTCTGGCAAATACCTTACTGCTATTACAGCGCTAATTGCCAAAAATATAGTTGGATACCAAAGTCCAGCAATACTATTTCCCCATTGCTGGTTTAACCAAGTAACAATAAAAGGTAAAAGACCACCAATCCATCCTGCCGCTAAGTTATGCGGAAGAGTGGCTGCGCTATTTCTGGATTTAGCGGGGAATAGCTCTGCTAGTAGTGCCGTTTGTGGGCCTACTACTAGGGCGAGTATTCCTGATAGACCAATTAGCGTAAATGCGATGGCTGTTGCTGAAGCTAAGCTACCTTCATTTACCCCTACGCCGAGGGCTTCCAATAAATGAAAGGCCGGAAGAATGAATAGTGCACCTAATATCAAGCCGGTCAGTACAACCGGTTTTCTGCCCAATCTATCGGAGAGCCAGCCTGCAAAAATAGTCAGCGGTAAGAGAGCAATGGTGGCATAGATACTGA
>CANCPL010000107.1:0-4826 GCA_947380065.1 Burkholderiaceae bacterium
AGAAGATGCGTGCTGGCGATCACCAGGCTATGCAAGATATGTTTGCAGTTCGAGTAGAGAACGGCGAGTTCAATATTGTTGGAAGAGTGCCTTCTGATCAGGCAATTGGCCCTGATACATGTACTCGTTTTTAATTAATTAGTAAATTACTCCACATCCACCCTATGCGGGTGTGGAGTTTTTGGCTTGTGAATTTCACTAAGGGATTGGGTTTTCAATGCTAGAGAGCTTGCAATATATTTATGCACCACAGATAGTCAATGGGCTTTCAATTGGCGTTGCTGTGGTCCTCATGGCTTTGGGGTTGACTATTATTTTTGGTTTGCTAGATGTGATTAATATGTCGCATGGCGAATTCTACGCAGCTGGCGCGTTCATTAGTGTGAGTCTGATGGCAATGGGCGTTTCATTCTGGTTATGTCTATTGTTAGTTCCCTTGATATTGGTTCCAATTGGTTTTGCAATGGAAAGACTTTTGATTCAAAAAGTATTTCACTATAAAGACCGACATATTTTGACTCTGCTGCTGACTTTTGGTGTGGCGATGGTTTTGGAAGATGGTTACAAGATTATTTGGGGTGCAAATCCAATTAAGCCTAGCGCTCCAATCTCGGGCGCCAGCGAGTTATTAGGAGTGATGTTCCCAAATTACCGACTATTTCTGATGGGGTTTGGTGCCTTAATTATTTTCTCTGTATGGGCGTTGATTTATAAAACTCAGCTGGGAGCAATTGTGAGGGCTTCAGCATATGACAAAGATATGAGCTCTTCACTGGGAATACCGGTGAAGCGAGTTTATGCACTAACTTTTGCATTCGGTGTTGCTTTGGCTGGCATAGCAGGAGTCTTACTTGCTCCAATCTATTCGGTTTTCCCCGCTATGGGCCGAGATTTTATTTTAATGGCTTTTAGTGTCGTTATTGTTGGTGGTCTTGGAAGTATTAAAGGCGCAGTCATTGCTGGAATTTTATTGACGCAATTGCAGTCGATATCTTCTTTATTCATTTCACCGGTTTGGTCAGATCCTCTGGTATTTACGGTAATGGTTTTGGTGTTGATGTTTAAGCCAACGGGTTTGTATGGGGGCATGAAAAATGCATAATCCACAGTCCAAGGCTATCCGACTAATTGAGATCCTGTTATTAGTCTCTGCGGTAGCCTTATTTGTCATTGGTAGTATTTTGGGTGATACCTTCTTTCTGAGGTTAGCCACCGAATCATTAATCTTTGGCGGATTGGCGATGTCCGTTGATTTATTGCTTGGAATAGTCGGGCTACTCTCTCTGGGGCAGGCTCTGTATTTTGGTTTTGGTGCTTATTTATCCGCCTTAGTTTTAAAAGAAATTTCCCCATCATTTTTCTTGGCAATAGGCGTTGTAACTTTGTCGTCCATCGCGCTAGGGTGGGTAGCAAGTTTTGTGGCGCTTAGATCAAAGGGCGTCTACTTTGCATTAATCACCTTTGGACTTGCACAAGTAGCAGCTAAGATTGTTTACAACACGAGAAGTCTCGGGGCGTCTGACGGCATGATGGGCGTGCCTATTTTGCAAATTTGGACCCCATTTGGTGTTATAGATGCTGGCCAACCCGGCACATTTTTTGTTATCACCATGCTAACTATCGGCGCACTATATGCAGCCTTAAAATATTTTTTGACGACCCCTATGGGTTCTATTTGGCATGCAATTCGATCCAATGAGGATCGTCTAGCTTATGTTGGGTATAAGTCTAAAGGCCCAAAACAAGTGGCATTTATTTTGGCTGCAGTAGTGGCGGCTGTGTCTGGCGCTCTCTATCCGATGCTAAGGGGTTTTGTATCTCCAGAGCTGATGTTTTTTAGCGTTTCAGGGAATGCTGTTGTAACAGTTGTCTTGGGTGGTGTCGGCACTTTGATTGGACCCATACTAGGCAGCGTTCTTTTAACTTCCTTTAAATCCATTATTGGAACTTGGACGGTTCATCACCATATTGTTATTGGACTTATCTTTGTAGTTGTAGTTGTTTCTGCTCCCAAGGGTATAGCGGGACTACTGGCTAAATATTTCGGAAAAGCTCACTCTCGTAAAGGAGGGGAATGATGAGTAATGGCGAGATCATTCTGAAGGCAAGGAGCCTCAGCAAGCGATTTGGTGGCCTCAAAGCGGTAGATGACGTTAGTTTTGAAGTAACTCGTTTAGGCGTTACTTCGATTATTGGCCCCAACGGAGCGGGTAAGAGCACACTATTTAACTTGCTCAGTGGAACTTTTATGGCTGATTCCGGTTTGGTTGAACTTGACGGTCAAAATGTTACGCGCATGAGTCCCGAGGGCCGTCTGTCATCTGGAATGGCTAGATCATTTCAAATTACTAATTTATTTTTCGATCTAACAGTAATTGATAACTTAAGAATTGCAAGCCAGGCATTAGAGCCACATTCCAATTTATTTTTTCCTTTGAGCAAAAGTACTATCGCAACTGATAGGGCCAACGAATTATTGGTGGAATTTGGTTTGTTTGAGAGTCGCGATCAGCTTGCGGGAGCCCTATCTCATGGTCAGCAAAGACGCCTAGAGATTGCGGTGACATTGGCAACTCGGCCAAAACTTTTGTTATTAGATGAGCCAACCCAAGGGATGTCTCAGGGCGATACTCAGGATACCGCTGAGCTCATTAAGCGCCTTGGATCAAAAATAACAGTGCTACTGATTGAGCATGATGTAGACCTTGTAATGGATTTATCCAAAATAGTCATTGTCATGGCGCAGGGTAAAAAATTAGCGGAAGGTATTCCGAGCGAGGTTCGCGCTAATCCACTTGTTCAAACGGCATACTTTGGTGAGGAGTTGGCATGATTTTGGAGATGCATGATGTACATGTCAATCTTGGCTTGTCTCATGTTTTACAGGGTGTGAATTTATCCATTCACCCTGGTGAGACTGTGGGCTTGTTTGGTAGAAACGGCGTTGGGAAGACGACCATTGTCAAAACTATTGCCGGCTGGCATAGACCTTCTCGGGGAGAAATACTATTCCGAGATCAATCCATTGGAGCTTTACCTCCAAATGAAATTACCCGCTTGGGCGTGGGCTTAGTTCCTGAAGATCGCAGAATATTTCCCGGTTTAAGCGTTGAAGGAAATCTGAAGCTTGGATTGATGCAAGTCCAAGCAACCGAGCGTAAGGAAGCTGAACAAAGAATACAGATGGTCTTTGAAAGGTTTCCACGATTACGGGAAAGACGAAATCAATCGGGTATCACCTTATCTGGTGGCGAGCAGCAAATGTTAGCAATGGCTCGAGTATTGGTGGGTAATCCAAAGTTACTATTAATTGATGAGCCTACAGAAGGTCTTGCACCAATGGTGGTGGCTGACATCTTTCGCTTGATGGAAGAGCTTAAAGCACAGGGGATATCAATTCTATTAATTGAGCAGAATATTCATAAGGCTATTCATTTGTGCGATAGACATTATGTAGTTGAGCGAGGACAAGTTGTGCTTGAGGGTAACTCCCAAGATTTGGATCAGCGTAAAGAATTAATTAGGCGCGTTAGTGTTTAAAACAATATTGGAGATACTTATGAGATTAAAAATAGTAGCTTATTGTCTTGCATTCGTAGTTGGCACGCTTGGGCTTACCTCTAGCCAATTATTTGCTCAGGGTTCTGCCGCTTATCCAGAAAAATCAATCACTATTATCGTTCCTTATCCACCCGGTGGGTTTAACGATACGCTTGGCAGAATCGTTGGTAAAAAGCTAAGTGATGCTTGGGGTGTAAATGTAGTGATTGAAAATAAGCCAGGCGCCGGTACTACCATCGGAACTAACTTTGTTGCGCGCTCTTCACCTGATGGTTACACAATCTTAGTTGCCCAGTTTCCATTCGCAGCCAATCCTTATCTTTATAAGTCATTACCTTACGACACTTTAAAAGCATTTAGTCCGGTAGTTTTGGCTGGCAGATCCCCGATGGTATTGGTTGCAAATTCAAACTCACCGATAAAGACTGTGGGTGAGTTTTTGGCTCTTGCTAAAGCCAAGCCCGGCTCTGTAAATTATGGTTCATCAGGACCTGGCTCCTCAAATCATTTGGCAATGGTTTTGTTTGAAATGATGGCTGGTGTGAGCTTAAATCAGGTTCCATATAAAGGCAGTACGCCACTTTTAACTGATTTAGCGGGAGGTCAAGTTGAAGTGGCATTTGATGCTTACCCGCATGTCCGTCCGTTTCTACAGTCTGGAAAAATTCGACCAGTAGCGATAGCAACTGAGGTAAGGTCTCCATTAATGCCGGAAGTTCCAACCGTTATTGAGTCTGGTGTCAAGGGTTACGAAGCTTCTTCATGGCATGGCTTTGTAGTGCCTTCTGGAACGCCGCGCCCTATAGTCGATAAGCTAAATAAGCAAATTAATCTAATTCTGAAGCAAGAAGATATTAGAAAAACATTCAACGAGCAGGGAGTAGTTCCAGATGGAGGTACTCCAGCTCAATTTGAAGCCTTCATTGCCAAGCAAATGGATATTTGGAAAAAAGTAGTTTCAAATGCAGGTGTTACGGCAGAATGACATCTATTCTGCATACTCTATAGGTAGCATTCATGAATAAATTTACCCAACTTAGGCCTTGGCTAGCACATCTTGCCCACACCAATCGCTTGGTTGCCACAAAGAAAAATGTCTTGCTAAAGCATGAGTTAGCAGCCATTGCTAAAAAGCTAGATGGAAAAAGTAGCGTCTTTTTCCCGGGCCCAGATGGACACTCAATGCCAGTAGTTTCCGGTTTTATGTCTTCGCGCTCATGGATTGCCGAGGCAATGGGTGTGAGCGAGGCTGATTTGCTAAATGC
>CANCPL010000108.1:0-4803 GCA_947380065.1 Burkholderiaceae bacterium
GCAAATACGCCCAGGGCAAGTACGGCAATCAGGATTAATTTATATAGGTCGCGGATAAGTACCTGAGGAATACTCCACTGCCGCCAGCGCCAGTAATACAGTCCCAAAGCAAAAGTAGCCGGAGCGATATAGGCAAAAGATTTTGCAAATAGTGCAAGACCAAAACAAACCCCCGCCATCAATGGGAAAAAGAATTTAGATTCAAACGCACTCTTACCCCAATACAAAATCGCCATAAATGGTAGCGATACCCAAAATACTTCTGGAGGATCCGCTAAGAATGGTCGACCATAGCGATAGGTTGCAAAAAAGGAGAGCCAAACTAATGCTGCCAATATTCCAGTTTGCGTTTTGCCACTGAAACGTCGGACTGCTAAAAATAAGAAAAATGCCGTTAGTGCGGTATATAAAATACTAGGCCAACGCAAATTTGCCAAACTCCATTCGCTTGCCCAATGCGTACTAGCGATACCCTGCCAAAAAATCAATGGCGGCTTAGTGTTTTTAATGCCATCCATTTCAGACTGCAGAGGCAGCCATTGGCTCGACTCCGCCGTCATGCGCACAATATGCATATAGGGGTACTCATCACCGTTTTTTGGCGCAAATCGGCTATCCAAACCATAAAGGTAGGTAAATACACCTAAAAGGAGTATCAATAAGGCGGAACGGTAAGAGAATGAAGCTCGCATAGCTATAGTTTATAGGGCTTATGGGAAACTCAATTAAAACCAAAGTTGGCCATATTTTCGAATGAGCTTATGAAAAATGGATCTGAAATGAATAACCCATTGCAACGCCTTCTTGATTAAGATGCTAAAAAAGCAATGTACAACTTATTACCCAGAAATATTCCGAACGGAGATAGTCTTTATGCGAGCAAAGCATTTAAAACCCGCAATCCTTTTATCCATTTATATTGCCATTAGTCATTGGAGTGGCTCTGCTCTTGCCCAAAACACTGATGCCAGTAATTTATACAAAAGTGGGCTAGCCGCCACTTGTGCAAACTGTCATGGAACGGATGGCAAGGGTGTGGTTGATGGTGGGATGCCGTTGATCAACAACCTTACTAGCGAACAAATATTGACTCAACTGAAAGCGTTTAAATCTGGTGCACGTGAAGGCACCATCATGCCTCAACTAGCTAAAGGCTACTCAGACGAGCAACTCGAAACCATTGCCAATCAACTTGGCAAAAAATAATAAGGAAGCACATCATGGATCGTCGACACTTTATTGGGAATAGCGCAGCTGCCATCGGTTTACTTGCAGGCTTCACTGGCCAAGCGAAGGCCAATTTACAAAAAGCAGAAATCCTTGTGATTGGCGGGGGTTATGGCGGTGCTACCGCTGCTAAATATTTACGCTTGTTCTCTAACAATACTGCTAAGGTGACATTGATTGAACCAAACCCTACGTTCATTTCCTGTCCGCTCTCAAACTTGGTTGTTGGTGGTTCACGTACCCTCTCTGATATCACAAGCTCTTATGACAACCTCAGCAAACGTCATGGGATCAAGATCATTCAAGATAGTGTTACCAGCATGGATCCTGATAAGAAAACCGTCAAGCTCGCCTCTGGAAAAACCTTGCGCTACGATAAGGCTGTAGTTTCACCTGGCGTTACCTTGATGATGAATAGCATTGAGGGACTTGCACAAGCCAATAAAGCTGGCGTCACACTCCAGGCCTGGAAAGCGGGTCCTGAAACTACCGCTTTACATAAACAACTCGCCTCTATGCGTGATGGTGGCACTTTTGCCATCAGTATTCCGGAAGCACCGTATCGCTGCCCTCCCGGTCCTTATGAGCGCGCTTGCCAAGTCGCAAACTATCTCAAACACAATAAGCCAAAGTCTAAGGTGCTGATTCTGGATGCTAATCAAGATGTCACCTCAAAGGGCGCTCTATTCAAAAAGGTGTGGGCTGAGCAATATCCAGGATTGATTGAGTACTTACCAAAACATAATGTGGTGGCAGTAGATGCAAAAACCAAAACAGTTAAGCTTGAAGTTCAAGATGATATTAAGGCGGATGTTTTAAATCTATTGCCTGCAATGAGCGCAGGTGAGATTGCTGTTAAAACGGGCTTAGCCAACTCTAATGGTCGCTGGGTCAATGTAAATTTCCTAAACTTTGAATCCACCGCGCAAAAAGATATTCATGTTTTAGGGGATTCGATTCAGGTCGCCTATGCAATGCCCAAATCAGGTCATATGGCTAACCAACACGCCAAGGTAGCTGCCGCTGCCATTGTGGCGGAACTCAGTAATTGGGAAGTAAACCCCGCACCAGTTCTCACCAATACCTGCTATAGCTTTGTAAATGACCGAGAAGTGGTTCACGTCGCCAGCGTCCACCAGTACATTGCCGCAGAAAAAACTTTCAAGCCGGTTCCGGGATCAGGCGGCCTCTCTCCAGCGCCATCCACTCTTGAAGGGGTTTATGCCTGGGGCTGGGCTCACAACATTTGGGCAGATAGCTTGGGTTGATCCAAGTCAATACTTCTAAAAAAAGGGGCCTTAGCGCCTCTTTTTTTGTTTACATGGCCTCATAGATACCTATACTAAACAAAACATATTAAAAACTCGGAGGCTTAATGAACATGACCCCAACCTCGCCAAAAGATGCATCCAAATTAGAGGATGCTATTGAAAGATGGACTGTCCCCATCGGCAATTTGTTTGTCTCTTTATTTCATCGAATTGCACTATTCGGAATCGGTGCTGCAACTGTTTGGTCAGCAGCTGTTGCGTTCCTGGGTATGGTCAATAAAGGATCGGCTTCAATCGAAGATCTGCTCTTGCTATTTATCTATCTCGAAATTGGCGCCATGGTCGGCATTTATTTCAAGACCAATCATATGCCGGTTCGCTTTTTGATCTATGTAGCGATCACTGCCGTTACTCGCCTCATCATTGACTTGGTTAATACCAAGCACGAGGCTGATATGGCGATCCTCTTTATGGGGCTTACCATTCTCATTTTGGCTCTGGCTAACGCAGTCGTTCGTTACGCTTCATTTAAATTCCCCAGCAGAAGTGGTGATAGCGAATAAAGCTCTATAAGTCAGGATCAATGCCTTCATCAAATTGATAGGGGTGTACGCCCCTATTCAAGCAATTACGCACGTAATCAATGCTGGCGCGCAAGGCATAGTAGTCACCAGACAGGCGCTTAGAAACTTTAATATTTAAAGCTTGATACTCAAGTAAATTAAGCCTCTTTAGATAATCATCCCGCTGTTGATCATCAAAACCATTGAGCAATTCTTGCTCCAAAGATTTTAAAGAGCCATATAAGCGATTGATCTTATTTTGCATGCGCTTAGCGCGATATCCTGGCAGTGCCTGCAAAAGCGGATAACCCAATACACAGAAAGGTAGCAATACAAAAATGAGGCGATTAATGAGCTCAGCCACCCAGAACGGAAAATAGGTTACCAATAAGGGGTAATTATTTTTCTCGTAATGAATTGCGACAGGACTTTCAGGCAGCATGGAATCTTTAAATGATGGAAACTCTCCGCGCTCAGAAAAGAAAGATTCTTTGCCGTTAATCTCTCTAGCGGCCTCCAAAAATAAAAATTGAATAGCTGGATGCATGCGATCATCGATGAGAAGATTTGTTGTAGTAGCCAAAAGCTTAATATCAGATGGTGGAAAGTTACGCGGCAAATTCAAGGATCCTTGGGGGACATCCAAAATATTGAGATAAGGCATTAATTTGACATAGGCTGCTGCACGTTTAAAAGTGACTAAATGCAAGGACTTATCGTTCAATAAGGCCTGTACATTGGGAGCATCATAGGAATCCACAATAAAGGTGCCATCTATCTCGCCCGCCTGCAGCGCTTTCACCGCATCATGCCCAGCAAGATTGAAAACTTGCACCCCTTTTTCATAGCCGGCGGCCTTCAGTATTTTGGTTGACTGAGCATAGGTGCCGCTGCCCTCAATTCCCACAGAAATCTTTTTATTAGCAAAATGTTGAAGTACGACACCAACCGAATCGGACTCGGTAGACTTTAGCTCCGAACCTCGATAAAAAAACCAAACAGGATCATAGGCAATAGCACCCAAGGACTGAATACCAGTCACCTCTTTGGCATGATCAACCCCAGCTTGAACAAAGGCTACTTGTACAGGGTCGTTACGATCCGATAAGCGATCAATGTTTTCTTGCGCCCCCGTAGTAGCTACGAGCTCGAGAGTAATTCCCTTTGCCTTGAAAAACTCTACATACTTTTTCCCTAGGGCTTCGTATGAGCTGCCCGATGAACCGGTAGCCATGAGGACGTGTCTGGGAGGGGGCGGATCTGCATACCACCAGATCCCCATCAATATTGCTAGCAAGAGAATGAGGAGTGGCCAAGCCTCTTGCAGGAACTGGGTAAAGTCATCCCACTTCTCCCGAGCGCTCTCAGAAAGCCCTAAATACGTTTCTGTTATGTCTTGTTTAAAGCTTCCCATGTGCTACCGATCGGCAAATATCATTAAAGCTAATGATAATAGGCTTATTCTGATTCTTTCAATTAGACTTTTAACACCCCAAAAACATGATAAATCTTAGAAAATCCCAAGATCGCGGCTATGCTGACCATGGCTGGCTGAAGAGCTTTCACTCTTTCTCATTTGCTGGCTACCACGACCCCCGTTTTATGGGCTGGGGAAATCTGCGCGTCATTAATGAGGATCGCGTGGCTGCAGGAATGGGTTTTGGCAAGCACAGCCATCGCAATATGGAAATTATTAGTTACGTACTATCTGGAGAGTTGGCGCACGAAGATAGTATGGGCAA
>CANCPL010000109.1:0-4575 GCA_947380065.1 Burkholderiaceae bacterium
AATTTTTGTAAAAGTCGCATATTTTTCTCTTAAGCGGTCTAAATAAATCCTAAAACACCCAATGCTCCACCAATAACAATGAGATAGAGTGGGTGCCAGCGTGTGAATAATGTAAAGCCGATAGTCGCAAGGGTCAAGGCGTAGGCTGCCGCGCTATGGTTAATTTGAATAGCAATTTGCCATGCAGAAGAAAGAACCAGCCCAATAGCTAGTGCTGCCGCTGCGTATTGAATAGATTTCTTCTTGATGGGATCTTGAATACCCATAATAAAGCGCTGCAAAAAATAAATCAGGATGGATGAGGGCCATGCAATTGCCAGTGTGGCAATAAGCGCACCTAGTACACCATAAATATGCCAGCCTAATAGCGTGACAGTCATAAAGTTAGGGCCGGGTGCTGCTTGCGCTATGGCAAAGTAATCTGAAAAAGTTTGCAGATCAATCCAATGCTCTTGATAGACGGCTAAGTTCAACAACTCTGGTAGCAATGCATTCACGCCGCCAAACGCAACAAGCGAGAAGG
Organism: Burkholderiaceae bacterium; assembly: GCA_947380065.1. Taxonomy (GTDB): domain Bacteria; phylum Pseudomonadota; class Gammaproteobacteria; order Burkholderiales; family Burkholderiaceae; genus Polynucleobacter. Next base: position 524 of record CANCPL010000109.1, read on the forward strand.
CGGATAGTTTCAGAAAGACACTAAAAAGCATACTCATGAACTAAGCGCTTTTTTACGTGCCAAGAACAGTGCCAGCGGTAAAACAGTAAGCACAACCCAGCCCAGACCGAGATGAAAGTAGGTAACTGCACAGATGGTGATGACCACTACTAGCAGCATCAGAGGAAAGCGAAACTCATCGCGTAGCATCTTGAAACCAGTTGAGGCGATGAGACCTACGCCTACTGCAGAGATGCCCCGCAATAGTCCTTTTACTGTATCCAAATAGCTGTAGTGTTGATAGAGTATGGCGAGTAACAGCACAATGGCAATTGGTCCGAGGGTCAGACCAAGAACTGCAGCTGCCGCCCCTCTTGCTCCCGCAAATCGAGAGCCAACGCAAACAGCGAGGTTAACAATATTGGGGCCTGGAACGATCTGGCAAATACCAAGGATGGCACTAAATTCCTCGGAAGTCAGAATTTTGTCCCGCTCCACTAGGGTTCGTCTAGCCCAAGGGAGCACACCACCAAAGCCTGACATACCAATTTTACTAAAACTAATAAATAGCTGTGACGGCGTTAGGCTACTCATCGAGGTCGCTTTTTGTAAATAAATTATTGAGGCTTAAAGGGGTGCGGTACAGGCTTGTTTTCTAACCATGCTTCGAGAGTTTCTGTAATGCCTTTTGAGAAGGTCTCAAAAATTGGTTCAGCAATAAAGCCTAAATGAGGCGTCACTAAAAGATTGGGAGTGTTGCGTAGTGCATCTTTTTCAGGAAGGGGCTCAACATCAAACACATCCACCGCTGCTTGTCCTGGTCTACCTGCGGCAAGTGCCTTTTGGAGGTCGGGCATATTAATGAGTGCAGCACGTGAAGTGTTGATCAGAATCGAATCTGGGCGCATGAGTGACAATTGATCGGCACTTATCAATCCTTTAGTGCCAGGGCCTGCCACTAAATGCATTGATACGACCTTAGAGGTTTTGAGTAGCTCATCTAAGCTAACGGCTTTTGCATTTTCAGCTGCCGCACGTTCTGGGGTCATGCGCGGACTCCACGCTACAACCTCCATACCAAAAGCAGCGCCAACACGTGCCACCCGACTTCCAATAGCACCTAAGCCCATAATGCCCAAGCGTTCGCCAGAGAGCATTGGTAGGAGAGAAAATGCATCGCGCCATCCCCCAGAGGCAATCAGTTTATTTTCTTCTATCAGACGCTTAGAAGCCCCCAGAATCAAAGCCCAAGTAAGCTCAGCGGTAGTTTCTTTTGAGGGTCCACCTGGCGTGCAGCCCATGGGGATATTTCTGGAAACTAGAGCGGAGGCTTCGAGGGTGCCATTGCGTTCACCAGTAAACATTAAAAACTTGAGCTTTGGTAGGCGCGCGATCATCGCCTCATTGAAGGGCGAGCGATCTCTTACGATAGCAATTGCGTCGGCATCTTTTACTGCTTCATATAAGGCTTCATCGCGTAAAGGCTCATGGTGGATGGTGAGCTTAGCTTGTTGGTCTAACTTATCCCAGTGAGAGAAGCGACGTAGAGCGCGCTCATAATCCCCAAGAATAACGATGTTCGGTAATGAAGCCATAAATGAAAAAACTTTCAGGTGGAATTAGTCTGGAGTACAAAGGCTTAAGATTTGCTTGAGGTCTGGCGCTTGCCCTAACTTCCAGAGTGCAGAAATCAGTTGACGGGTTTTCTCTTTTCCAATTACTGGCTCGGCCAAGCTTGTAAATTTTTGCTCCAAGTTTGCATCGCTCATTGGGTTTTCTACTGAGCCAATCGCATTCTTTACGAAAATATGCACTTCTTTGCCATCCTTAAGGAAGGCTTTAACGTCCACAGATGCTTCGCTAATAGAAGTATCGGTAGTTGCATTCACCTTAGCGCGTAAGGCTACAACGTCAGGACGGTTGACAATCTCATCCGCATATTCCCCTTCACCTGCTTGACCAAACATCAAGCCTACAGCACAGCCGTGATACACGCTGAACTTGCCTTCTAGACCATCTTTAGGCGTTTTCTTGCCAGTTAATTCGAGTACCAGTGGGTGAACACGCAACTCAATGCGTTCAACCTCTTCTGCCTTGACACCTTGGGCGCGTAATTGGGCGCAAGCATCAATGGCTGGGTGAATCACAATTCCGCAAGCAAAAGGTTTATAGGTATTTAGGGAAATCTCAAAAGATTTTCCAAGGGCACGATCAATTTCTGACCAGTCACACTTAGTAGAAACGGTTTGCATATAGCCACGACCCGCTTCAAGCGCTTTAGAGCTTGCAGTAAAACCATGTTTTGCCAACAACGCAGAAAGTTGACCTGCACGTGCAGCGCCACCCGGATGAAAGGGTTTGGTCATCGTGCCAAATTGCTCGCGCATACCAACCGGTTGTGAGGCAGCAATACCCAGAGCCATAATTGTTTTTTGCAGATCAAGACCCATTAAGCGTGAACATGCAGCAGCAGAACCCAACATCCCTGTGGAGCCGGTGATATGCCAGCCACGATGGTAGTGATCTGGATACATTGCATTACCGACTCGACAGGCAACATCAATGCCTAAAACAAGAGAGTCAATCATTTGGCGACCATTGGCACCAATGTGTTCGCCTAAGGCTAGGATTGCAGAAGCCACTGGGCCAGCTGGATGAATCACGGTTTTGAGGTGGGTATCGTCAAAGTCAAAAGTATGTGAGCTAATACCATTAATCAAAGCCGCTCCACCCATATCTACTTTATCTTTGCGACCGAGAATGCTGGCTTGTGGGGCTGGCTGAAATTCACGAATAGCGGCTAAAGACGATTCAACGCTCTCATGATTGGCTGCGCCAATCGCACAACCAAGCCAGTTTAAGAATGTACGATGCGCTTCGTGCTCAACCTCTGGAGTCCATCCTTGGCTTGGGTGAGTATTAACAAACTCCGCCAAAATTTTGGTGACTGGTGGTGCATTGAGATCGGCTGCTGCAGCAATAGCGTGAGACATATAAATTTCCTATGAATAAGTATGAATATTTTTTAAAGAAGGGAAGGTTGAAAAATCAATCGATTTCAATATTGCGGTCTTTGGCAACCTTAGCCCAGCGTGCAATATCTTCTTTGATGTAATTGGTAAATTGAGGGGGCGTCATGGGCATTAAAGTCATCGCCTCACTCGTCATTTTTTCTGAGAAGTCTGGTAGCGCCAATACTTTATTGAGTTCGGTATTGAGCTTGGCAACAATGGCCGGTGGCAGATTAGCTGGGCCCACCAGTCCGTACCACTGTTGACCATCAAAGCCGTTAAATCCCAATTCTTTAAAGGTTGGGATATTGGGGGCTGCAGTACTGCGTTTAGCACCAGTCACAGCAAGACCACGAACACGATTGGTGTTGATATAAGGGAGGGCGGCAAATAAGGTTGGGAACATTGCCTGGGTCTGTCCGGCAAGTAGATCCGTGTAAGCAGGACCTACGCCACGATAAGGCACATGCACCATAAAGATTCCGGCAGCTAGCTTCAGTTGCTCCATGCCGAGATGTGTCAGAGTGCCAGGACCAGCGGATCCGTAGCTTAACTTGGCAGGATTCTTTTTGGCGTAATCCACAAACTCTTTGAAGCTCTTGATGGGCAGATCGGGATTAATGATGAGTACGTTTGGTGTTGCGCCAATCATGCCAATCGGAGTGAAATCTTTAATGGCGTCGTAAGGTAATTTACGGACAGCAGGGTTGGTGCCATGGGTTCCTACATAAGCAATCATGAGTGTGTAGCCATCGGCCGGGGCTTTAGCAGTTGCTTGTGAAGCAATTGATCCGCCACCGCCACCCATGTTTTCTACAACCACTGTTTGACCAATAGATCGAGAAAGTTTTTCCGCAACAGCTCGTGCAATATTATCTAATCCGCCACCAGCAGCTACTGGCGCAATCAGTTTGATAGGTTTGGTTGGATAGGTTGCTGCACTTTGTGCCTGCGCATTGAAATGGAATGCCAATCCCAAAAAAGCAAAGATAAGGGATGACAAAAAAATCGGCTTTTGCCGATTGATCGTATTAGACATGTCTCGAGTCCGAATTATTGTTA
>CANCPL010000110.1:0-4574 GCA_947380065.1 Burkholderiaceae bacterium
GCTGTAGTGTCTAGAGCCACAATCTTGCCATGCTTGAGCATCGCAATACGCTGGCATAGGGCCTCAGCCTCTTCCAAATAATGGGTAGTCAAAACAATCGTATGCCCATCTTGATTTAAGCGGCTAATAAATTGCCACAAAGACTGACGTAACTCAACATCTACGCCAGCAGTGGGCTCATCCAAAATAATGACTGGGGGTCTATGGACTAAAGCCTGGGCAACCAGCACCCGACGCTTCATGCCGCCAGATAAAGAGCGCATATTGCTATCGGCTTTGGAAGTGAGATCGAGATTAGCCATGATCTCGTCTATCCATGCATCGTTATTGCGTATGCCAAAGTAACCGGACTGAAAGCGTAATGTTTCACGCACAGTAAAAAAGGGATCAAAGACTAGCTCTTGAGGAACGACGCCAAGCATGCGGCGTGCCTCACGAAAGCCTTTCTGTACATCGGCCCCCATAATGGCTGCATGACCATGGCTAGGGTTTACTAAACCAGCCAAAATGGAAATCAATGTCGTTTTACCTGCGCCATTAGGTCCCAGCAAACCGAAAAATTCTCCAGGCTCGATGGTGAGTGAAACATCATCTAAGGCTTGAAGTACTCCGTACTGCTTAGATATATTTTGAATAGATATTGCAGAATGCATCGTCATTACAAACCCAGCAATGCAGTAACGCCATACACACCAGCAAGGACTTTTAGTTTTTCTGGCGCATGCTCGAGCGAAATAGACTGGCCTTCAGCCATCAGTTTTTTCTGCCAAGCCAACAACACCGTTAATATCGTGGAGTCAAAATCCTTTAATGCAGAGCAATCAATCGACTGTAAGCTTGGACTATTTAATAAACCCTCTTTTTGCAACTGCAAGGCATTATCTTGCTTTACTATTTTTGGCAAAAGAAAGGGCATGATGTCTATATCTAAGAATTAATTGGCTGGCTTAGCAGTGGCCAATTGCTTGTTACGGTCTTGCAAGAACTTCACTAAACCCTCAATGCCATTTTGACTAATTTGGTTAGCGAATTGGTTGCGGTATGCCTCGACTAACCAAACACCCATGATGTTCATGTCATAGACCTTCCAACCGCTGGCTGTTTTCTCTAGGCGGTAATCCAGGGGCACAGGATCACCACGGCCCAGAACCACCGTCTTGACCACAACTTCTTTATCGTCTGGCGCTGCGCGCAAAGCCTTAAATTGCACAGTCTGATCACGCAATTGGCTCAAAGCGCCAGAATAAGTACGAATCAATAAATTCTTAAATTCCATCGTGAGTTGTGCCTGCTGCTCCGGAGTTGCCTTTTTCCAATTAGGCCCCATCGCCATTTCCGTAGTGCGACGCATGTCGGTATATGGAACAATTTTCTTTTCTACCAAATCCACAACCTTGGGAATATTGCCCTTTTGAATCTCGGGATCAGACTTCACCGTTACCATCACATCCGTAACCACCATCTTGATTAAGGCATCTGGTGGCGTTGATTGATCGGGGGTTTGTGCAAAAACAGTGCTAGCTACAAGGAGCAGGCCCGTCAAAAGAAAGCTGTAGATTTTTTTAAAGCTTTTCATATTCGCGCCCACTGTCTTTATCTATGTTGGAACTCATTTTAGTCATCTCAAGCTACGTTACTTATTGGTATGGATTCTCATAAACCGGCATGAGAGGTTCTTCATCATCACGACCCTCATTAATTTGATATGCCCGTCTCTGAATGTATGCATCCCTCATAAAGCTATATTTATCAATTGCAGCGCCATCCAGTAAATCACCAGCTTCATAGTAAGTATTTCGAGCATTAACTACTCGCAAACCAGTAATACTGTTTCGTAGGCCAATGTTTTTCACAAAGCTAAATAGATAGTCTGACTCTAAGTCAGCTACGGTACCAAAAGTGTCACGAACGTTACTTGGACCAAAGAATGGGAGAACCACATAAGGGCCTGAGGGCACGCCCCAAACGCCTAAAGTTTGTCCCCAATCCTCTTTGTGCTTCTCAAGCCCACCTGGTGTTGCCAGATCGATGAGCCCGCCTAATCCCATAGTGGTATTGACTACCACGCGCATGAAGTCATTAAAGGCATAGTCTGGCTTACCTTGAAGTAAGTTAAAGAGCGCAGTGTAGATGTCGTTATAGTTACTAAAAAAGTTATAAACGCCTTCACGCACAAACTCAGGCAATACAAAACGATAACCAGCAACTACTGGCTTTAGAACGTAGGCATCCAAGCCTTCATTAAATTCAAAGACCGAGCGGTTAAATGGCTCCCATGGATCCTGGGGGGAGCGCTCGACACCAGCAGGAATGGATGCGCAGCCAACCGACATGGCAATTAAACCAAGCAGGATTGCCATCTTGGCTTTGCGCATAAAGCACAACATCATTTTGCTGCGCCCTTTTCTTGGCCGCTATCAGCTGCTTTGTTGTAAAGAAACTGACTTATCAAGTTCTCTAAAACAATAGCCGACTGAGTTTGTGAAATCTTTTCACCATTAGTCAACATATCATCAGAGCCACCAGCCTCAAGACCGATGTACTGCTCACCTAATAAACCCGATGTCAAAATCTTGGCGGAAGAATCCTTTGGGAACTTATAGGAATCTTCAATGGTCATTACTACTGTCGCTTGATAAGTCTTATCGTCAAAAGAAATATTGGCAATTCTGCCCACGACTACACCAGCGCTTTTAACGGGTGCACGCGGCTTTAAGCCGCCGATATTATCAAAGCGTGCAGAAATTTTGTATGTAGGGGCAAATGAGACCGCATTCATATTGCCGACCTTCAGCGCAAGAAATAGTGCTGCCAATAAACCAATGGCAACAAAGACTCCTACCCAAACATCAATTGCGCTTTTTCTCATAAGAGCCCCAGTTTATTCTTTCTAATTTGAAAACATCATCGCGGTTAGCAAGAAATCCAACGCTAAGACCGATAAAGAAGAAATCACCACCGTACGGGTAGTGGCTTGCGAAACGCCTTCGGGTGTAGGCTTAGATTCATAACCCTGATAAAGAGCAATAAAAGTAACCGCCACACCAAACACCATACTTTTAATAAGGCCATTGCCAATATCGGTGAACAAGTCGACTCCACCCTGCATCTGAGACCAAAAGGCACCTGAATCCACCCCAATTAATGGAACGCCAACCAAATAACCCCCCAAAACACCCACTGCCGTAAAGATAGTTGCAAGAATTGGCATAGAAATAATGCCCGCCCAAAGACGCGGTGCAATTACACGGCCCAATGGGTCAACTGCCATCATTTCCATGGCGGTCAATTGTTCACCAGCCTTCATCAAGCCGATCTCTGCAGTCAATGAGGTACCCGCCCTTCCAGCAAACAATAATGCGGTGATCACCGGACCAAGCTCACGGGTTAAAGAGAGGGCAACCAATAGGCCAAGTGCTTGCTCTGAGCCGTAACGATTTAAGGTGTAGTAACCCTGTAAACCTAAGACGAATCCAACAAATAATCCAGAGACTGCAATGATCACAAAAGAGTGGTTTCCAACAAACAGAATTTGATCGACCACCAAACGAGGTCTTTTAAGCAAAAATCCTGAGCGTACGATCACAGCCGCAAACATGCGAGCCGCTAAGCCAAGACTACTTAAGTTGCGGCGTACGAAAAATCCAAGATCGCCAAAAAGATTCAGAAGTGTAGTCATGCTTTACTCACCCCAAAATCTTCTTCCAAACTTACTCCTGGATAGTGGAAAGGCACAGGACCATCTGGTGCTGCATCTAAAAATTGTCTGACAAAAGGATCTGTCGAGCGACTTAATTCTTCAGGAGTTCCCTCTGCACCAATGCGGCCATTCGCAATGAAATAGACGTAATCTGCAATTGCAAAAGTTTCTTCGACATCATGGGTCACTAATAAGCTCGTGGCTCCCAGTGCATTATTGAGGTCACGAATTAAGCGCGCTGTAATACCAAGTGAAATAGGGTCAAGACCAGCAAATGGTTCGTCATACATGATGAGTGGTGGATCTAGCGCAATCGCTCTAGCAAGCGCAACACGTCTTGCCATACCGCCTGAAATTTGCGAAGGCATTAAATCACGCGCGCCACGCAAACCAACTGCATTCAGTTTCATGAGCACCAACGAACGCAATAACTCCTCACTGAGATCGGTATGCTCACGCAATGGAAAGGCAACGTTTTCAAAAACACTAAGGTCAGTAAATAAAGCGCCGAACTGAAAAAGCATGCCCATGCGACGACGGGCCGCCATCAACTCTGCGCCACTCATCTGGCCGATGTCTTGACCTTCAAAAATAACCTGGCCTGACTGCGCAGTAAATTGGCCGCCGATGAGGCGAAGGATAGTAGTCTTGCCACAGCCTGAACCACCCATCACAGCAACTACCTGACCGCGTCGGAACTCCATATTCAGTCCCGACAAAATCTGCCGCTCACCTACAGCATAGGAAAAGTTGACGTCTTTAATAGAGACGACAACTTCACCAGCAGCTGGCTTGCTTACATCCAAGGAGTTTGGCTGACCATTGTTCATATCCCCAATATTATCGGGGCAAAACAGAAGACCCCATTAAATAC
>CANCPL010000111.1:0-4549 GCA_947380065.1 Burkholderiaceae bacterium
AAAAGGATGAAACTTTAATCTTGTTTGGCGATGACGACTTTAAATTAGGCCAAGTGCGTGATGTGTTGATTAGCAAAATGGCTAAGCGCAATGTGGACGTGCGTTATCTCAAAGATGACAAAACAGAAACTATTGGCAGCGATAAGCGCAAGCAGACTATGAAGATCCAAAAGGGTATTACTTCAGACCTGGCTAAAAAGGTAGTCCGCATCATCAAAGACAGCAAGCTCAAAGTACAAGCCAGTATTCAGGGTGATGCGGTACGTGTCACTGGTGCTAAGCGTGATGACCTGCAAGAAACTATGGCTCTGCTCAAAAAAGAAGTTACCGAAGCGCCATTAGGCTTTAATAATTTCCGCGATTAATAAAGGGCTTTGAGCGCAATGAAGATACTCAAGCCAATTCCTATATTTCAATCGGAGCTTGATGAAAGAAGGTTTTGGGAAATTAATGATGCTTCTGACTATTTTGATTTAAATAAGGCAGCTACTGCATCAATGCCAAATTTAAGACCCCATTCGGCGACTATGAAGTCTCCAGATGGGGCAATTAAAAATTTAATGTAGAGCTTTGATTTAACTATGGTTGAGCGATTAATAGCTTAGTTAAATCTAAAGTTTTATGAAAAATAGTCCAGCCCAAATCTCCTCTACGAGCCAAGAAGCCATTGAGCGCTTCTGCGATGCTTGCTGGCTAGAAGACGGTCTAGCTCAAAATAGTCTGTCCGCATACCGCAGAGACTTGTTGTTATTGGCTCAGTGGCTCTATAAAGACTCTGGAGCTGATCTGTACGGAGTGACAGAAAAAGATCTCACAGCCTATATTGCGCATCGACGTGCTGATAAAGCTACTACTGCTAATCGGCGCTTAACGGTTTTCAAGCGCTTCTATCGTCATGCACTCCGCATTAATTTGGTCAAGAGCGATCCTTGTATTGGATTACGTGCTGCTAAACAAGCGCTCCGTTTTCCGAAGACGTTAAGCGAAGATCAAGTCACTGCTTTACTTAATGCTCCCGATATTGAAACGCCATTAGGTCTGCGTGATCGCACCATGCTGGAGTTGATGTATGCCAGTGGCTTGCGTGTTTCAGAAATCGTTTCTTTAAAGACTGTTGCCCTTGGTTTGAACGAGGGCGTAGTGCGCGTAGTCAATGGCAAGGGCGGCAAAGAGCGCTTAGTGCCCTTTGGCGGTGAAGCAGGGCAGTGGTTACGACGCTATTTATCAGAAGCCCGCACTCCTTTGTTGGAAGGTAAAACGACTGATGCGGTTTTTGTGGGTCGCCATACTGGTACAGGCTTAACCCGTCAGGCATTCTGGGCTTTGATTAAGCGCTACGCAACTGTGGCTAATATTCCAGTGGCGCTGTCACCCCACACCTTGCGCCATGCCTTTGCTACCCATTTACTCAATCACGGAGCTGATTTAAGGGTGGTTCAGCTCCTTTTGGGTCATGCGGACATATCTACCACCCAAATCTATACCCATGTGGCAAGGGAGAGGCTTAAATCTATCCATCAACAGCATCATCCTCGGGGCGCTTAATAATCTGAGTAATGCGGTGATTAGCTTCATTTAATCCGCAAAAATTGCGGGGAATAATGGACATTGCGGCGATTGCAGCCTATAATCACCGCATGAATAGCGGAGTTAATAACTACATTTGGCAAGATCCCCAATGGCCCCATTGGAAATATGACCTCAGACAACTCACTGGTTTGTTGACTCAGGTGTACCAAGCTCAGGGACGTCTGCTGGGCCGACTACACGACATCGGTATTGACTTGCTAGATCAAGAGTCCTTGCGCGTGCTTACTGAGGATGTCGTAAAAACAAGTGAGATCGAGGGTGAAAAGCTCGATCCAAACTCGGTTCGCTCATCCATTGCGAGAAGACTCGGTATCGATATTGGGGCCTTAGCGCCAGCAGATCGTTATGTCGATGGCGTGGTAGATATGGTGCTCGATGCTACGCACCAACATCAAAAAAATTTAACGCAGGAACGTCTTTTTGCTTGGCATACCGCCCTCTTTCCAACGGGGCATAGTGGGTTATCTGAAATACTGGTTGGCGCTTGGCGTGACGATGCTCTCGGCCCTATGCAGGTTATCTCTGGTCCTATCAGTCGCCAAAAGGTTCACTTCGAAGCGCCGCCAGCCAGACTATTGATGCCAGAAATGGCAGAGTTTTTGCTATGGTTCAATGTGGATCAGCAAGATGATCCAATCATTAAGGCGGGGCTAGCGCACCTCTGGTTTGTGACCCTACACCCGTTTGATGATGGTAATGGTCGAATTGCAAGGGCAATTGGCGATATGGCTTTGGCCCGAGCTGACGGCTCGGCTCAGCGGTTTTATAGCTTATCGGCTCAAATTGGACGTGACCGTAAAAATTACTATGAGCTCCTTGAGAAAACCCAAAAGGGAACGCTGGATGTAACGCAATGGCTTAGTTGGTTTTTGAGCAGTTTGCTATCAGCAATTCAAGTCGCTGAAGCTGCGTTATCTACAACTCTGTTCAAAACCAATTTCTGGCAACATTGGTCTGGAACGCCGATGAATGAGAGGCAAATCAAGTTGCTCAATAAATTACTCGATGGTTTTGATGGGAAGCTGACTACTAGCAAATGGGCAATTATTGCCAAATGCTCCCCAGATACTGCATTACGAGACATCACTGATTTACTAGAGCGCGGCGCTCTAGTGAAATCGGATGCTGGAGGACGTAGCACCAGCTATGAACTGCATTACCCTTAATTGTGAGTAACTGCATTAAAGGCTATTTGCACTCAATGCGCTTAGAAGCGCTCTACAAAAGGTGTTTACTGAACCTTTTAATAAGTGTTTAAGATAGTGGCATGGACCTCACCTTAGATCTCTTGCTTATCCCGATTGCCTATTTAATAGGCTCCATTTCTTTTGCAGTAGTGGTTAGCAAAAGCATGCGCTTGCCGGATCCTCACTCTTATGGTTCGGGCAATCCTGGGGCAACCAATGTGCTGCGCACCGGCAATAAATTAGCCGCAGTGCTAACTCTGATCGGCGATGCATTAAAGGGTTACTTTGCCGTCATGCTGGCACGAGTTTTGCTCGGCGATGATTCACTCACCTCCACCATGAACTCCTGGTTCTTGTGTGGCGTAGTCATTGCAGTGTTCTTGGGCCATCTCTTCCCGATATTCCACGGCTTTAAGGGTGGCAAAGGTGTAGCAACTGCCTGCGGTATTTTGTTTGGTATTAATTGGATTTTGGGATTAGCCACACTGAGTACTTGGATTATTGTGGCCACGTTTATGCGTTACTCATCACTGGCTGCATTAGCTGCTGCGATATTTGGTCCAATCTATTTCGTTTTCTTATTTGGCTTTCAGCCGATGGGCATTGCATTGCTGATCGTTTGCTTGCTGCTTATTTGGCGTCATCGTAGCAATATACAAAATTTGCTCAATGGCACTGAGAGCCGCATTGGTAGTAAGAAAAGTCCAAAATAAGCACTCCTACTTCTCGCAAATAACTTCACTTTAATAAGGCCATCATGACTATTGCTTATGCGTGCATTCTCTTTATGGGACTACTTCCCTATGTTGCTGCCGGTATCGCCAAAAAAGGCTTTGAAGGCTATGACAACGGTATGCCAAGACAATGGCTAGCCAAGCAAACGGGCTTTAGGGCGCGTGCTAATGCAGCGCAAGCCAATATATTTGAGTCGCTCCCTTTTTTCTTTGCCGCTGTCATCATTGCATCCGTAGCTCATGCCCCACAAGACAGAATTGATCTCCTGGCAATCGGCTTTGTGATTGCGCGTATTGCTTACCTAGCTTGCTATATCGCTGATTGGCCTACTACCCGCTCCACAGTTTGGCTATTTGGCATGATTTGCGTAGTAGCCTTGTTCTTCCAGATTTAATTACAAAAAATACAGAACTGATTCTGAAAATATTCGAGACAAAAATTTATATGCCCATTAAAAAAACACCAGCCAAAAAAGTGGCTAGTAAAGCTGTGACGAAAAAAGTAAGCAGCAAAGAGGATGTGGGCACTCCACTATCAGTGGTGATTCGTCGTCGTATTGAGGCTCAAAAAGCGCGCTTTCATGCGAATGACAATATCTCTGCATTTATTAAGCCAGGTGAGTTGGAGGGTTTGGTGGATGAAGTTGCTGAGAAGATGCAGGCTGTTCTAGAAAGTCTCGTGATCGATACTGAAAATGATCACAACACTCAAAATACTAGTCGTCGTGTAGCAAAGATGTATGTCCAAGAGGTCTTTAGTGGCCGCTATGTAGATCAGCCAACCTTAACAAAATTCCCTAATGTGAGCCGTTTAAATGAGCTCATGATTATTGGGCCTATTACGGTCCGGAGCGCCTGTTCGCACCACTTATGCCCCATCATGGGTCGCATTTGGATTGGAGTATTACCTAGTAAAGACTCTGCTTTGATTGGGCTTTCTAAATACTCGCGCTTGACTGAGTGGGTAATGTGTCGCCCCCAGATCCAGGAAGAGGCAGTTGTAGAGCTGGCCGACATGCTCGAGAAAAAGATTAAACC
>CANCPL010000112.1:0-4344 GCA_947380065.1 Burkholderiaceae bacterium
TCGAATTCTCTCATTGTCACTTTGCAATACCGCTTCAGAAATGCCACCACGCAGCTTATGGGAGGAGCGTTTTGAAATTGCCCGCTCACAAGGTATCGCCGGATTGGTTGATGGCACGATTAAGCGCTGGTTTACTGCGCCATTTATTGAACGCGCTCCTCAAGAAATCGAAAAGGTACGCCAAATGATTTTGGGTACCAGCGTTGACGGCTATATGGCTTGCGGCAGTGCAGTACGTGATATGACACAAAGTACAATGTTGCTAAAGATTAAGACTCCCACCCTAGTGTTATCCGGGCGCTCTGATCCAGCCTGTACTGTTGAGCAAGGCATTGTTTTAAATCGTTTAATAGATAACTCCAAAATGGTGATACTGGAGGAAGCGGCTCACTTATCGAATATTGAGCAGCCGGAAGCCTTTAATAAGACGGTACGACAATTCATCGATTCCGTTGCTGACACTTTGTAATTCGTTTGTATTATTTGGATGTATTAAAAGCATAGATTAAGAAAAGAAAGAACCTTTATGACCGAATTATCTAACGCTCAGATTCAAGAGCTCCGTGCAAAAGTATTGGGTGCAGCTGCTAAGGTTCCTGGCGCTTTAATTGGGCTTGGAATTTTATTCATCGTGCTTGGCATGATTGGTATCGCAGGTCAAACACTGTTTTCTTTTATCTCAGTCAATATTCTGGGCATCTTCTTGTTTGCTGGAGGTTTATTGCAAGGCGCCCATGCTTTAAAATCACATGGCTGGAAAAGTGTCGGAGTGCAACTTGTTTTGGCTGCCCTTTACATCGCAGCTGCAATATTTACCTGGGCCTTTCCAATTCCGGCGCTTGAAGCAATTACCTTATGGCTTGCTGCCATCTTTTTTGTAACGGGCGCTTTACGCTTAATCTCAGCATTTCAGCATCGTCATTTCCGTGAATGGTTCTGGTTAGTGCTGTCTTCAGCAATCTCTATCTTGATGGGCGTGCTGATTATGAATGGCTATCCAGAGTCTAGCCTTTGGCTTCCTGGCATGTTGATCGCCATTGAGCTTTTGCTGCAAGGTTGGTCATTGTTGTTTATGGGCTTAGCAGCTCGCTCATTAATTAAGTAATGCGCTAAGCTTAATTAGTGCGCTAGAGTAGAGAGTCCTAATTATGACCATGAAAAAAACAGACCTGTATAAAAACCTAGCTTTGGCAACTGCGCAGCAGATGAAGAACGCCGCCAAGACTCCTAAGCTAGGCGCAGCTGATAAGGCTAAATCCAAAAAAGAATTAGTAAGTGCTAATCCCTTGCTGGTTTCTTTGATGGGTAAGGCTAAATCTAAGTAGTTGTTTGCTTATGTGTAGAGAGACATTGGACATACGTCAGAGGGCGCCCCTCAAATCTTGCGTGTCGACACTGATTTTGCTTGCTGTATCCAGCGCAGTAGTTGCACAAATTCAACCTCCACCAGATTACGATCAAAAACTCAGCGATGTCGTAGTAAGCGCAACCCGCTCTGGCACACCTCTTGATCAGATGTCTTTGAATACAACGATTCTGACAAAAGAGGTTCTAGAGTCTTCGCCCGATCAAACCATTGATCAAGTCCTGAAGAATGTGCCCGGGGTTTTCTTAAACGACGTACCGTATTACCAAAAAGACCCAACAGGTCAGAGTATTAACGTGCGTGGCTTGGGCTATGGCCGCACCTTGGTGTTAATTGATGGCTTACCAGCGAATGATGCCTTCTATGGAACGGTGCAGTGGAATTTGGTTCCCATGTCATCGATTGAGTCAGTGGAATTTGTACGTGGTGGGGTTTCTAGCTTATGGGGAAACTATGGGATGGGCGGTGTGATTAATATCAACACCAAGACCCCTAAAAATAGCGGTCAAGATGTCTCGGCTAGTTATGGATCATTTTCTACAGGTAATGTCGCGGCTTCAAAAGACTTAATTGTTTCAGATTCGCTGCAGATGCGTTTCTCAGCAGACTACTTTTCTAGTGAAGGCTTTCAGAACTACGCCACGATATCTCCAGGATCTCCCAGCAATATTAAAAATGGCATGGGTACCGATACGGTTAAGAATACTAATATCCGCCTCCAAAATTACTTTAAGCCCACGCAAGACACGAATGCTTTCTTGAGATTGGGCTACAGCACAATGGCGGATTTAAGCAATAACTATGCCATTGCGCCTAACTTAATTCAGATGGCAGACGTTGCGGGTGGATCTACTACTAATTTGGATGTAAATAAAAAAGTACAGGTTAATGTGTACTATCAGAACACTAATTTCTACAAGCAAACTGCAAACAATTTAAGTAAGGCGCCCAATAACCCTTATATCAATGCGAACTACACCGATCCTTATTCAACTGTAGGCGCCTCAGCGCAATACACCCATGACCTAAAAGTGGCAGGGATTGATCAGTACATCGTTGGGGTGGATGCCAGAAATATTTCAGCATCAAACCAAACCAATAATCTTGCTACTACTGGTGCCGTGAACTCTGTGAGTTATGCACAAGGTCAGCAAAATTTTTATGGCCTTCTTGGCCAAATCAAATCTAGTGCCAGCGCTATACCTCTGGAAGCAACATTGGGCGCGCGAGTTGATTCATGGAATAGCCAAACGCCAACATCCTATAACGCGGGCACGAATGGCGTAAATCCTCTGTATCAAGCCGTCCCCAATCAAAGTAAGACACAGTTGAGCCCATCCTTGGGGTTGCTTTATAAGGCAACGCAAAATTGGGATTTACGTAGTGCAGCCTATCAAGCCTTTCATGCACCCAGTATGAATAACACACTACGTAGTTATGGAAATTCAGTGAGTGGCTATTCTTTGGCTAATCCTAACTTAACGCCTGAGACGATGACGGGGTATGAAGTTGGAACAGACTATCGATGGAAGAGTGGTTTTGCGCAACTAACGGCTTTCAATAATTACATTCAGAACGCTATTGCGAGCTACAGAATCACCAATGCGAATGCCGCTTCCGCTACTAGCCTTTGTGCTACTGCGGGTATTTCGGGTTGTAGCGCAAGTACGGGTGGCTACACAAATGTTAGCTACTACACTAACCAGCAGAATCTCTTAAGTAGAGGTATTGAGCTGCAGTATCACCAAGATGTAAATGCGCAATGGGCTCTTGATAGCGGTTATAGCTATACAAATACCATCCTGACTTGGACCGCAACAACTGATCCAATTAATGCGCAGGTGGGCGGTGTTCCTAAACATATGGCCAATGCTGGAATAACTTATTACCCAGTTCCGCAGGCAAGCATAAGTACATCGGTTCGCTATGTAGGCAATTCCTGGATGTCGACTGGCTCATTGCCTGTGCCTGCTTATGCGATTGTTGGTCTTAGAGCTAATTACCAGTTGACACAGCAGGCCTCTGTTTTTGCATCGGTGGTGAACTTATTTAATCGTCAGTACGTTACCTTCAATATTGCCTCTCAAGCGTCAGCTTATCAAGCAGGCATGCCGCAAGCAATTACCGTGGGGGCGCGCCTTCAGTTTTAAGTAAGCGATTTGTTGCGCTGCAATAGATTGAATAGGTTAAATTAGATGTACAAAAATGCTATAGCATTGTCTTATTAATAAAAATAAACAAGATTATGGGAGATTCAGAATGAAGCAGAACATGAAGCACAACACACTTCAAGCACTAATGTTTGCTGCCGGCATGGCAGTCGTTAGTATTGCCGGCGCACAAGCTCCTGCTGCTGCACCAGCTAGCGGTATTCCACCAACCTGGGCACAAGGCAGAACTGCGGATGGCATGAATCCTTCATTGGCTCCCAATCCTCCTGGCATCTCTGCTATGCCTGCGGATGAGATTCCAGTAAGCAAGTTAAAAGTGCCGGCTGGATTTAAGGTAGAGCTGTGGGCATCCGGTATGCCTAATGGCCGCTCAATGACAGAGTCTCCAAGTGGCACTGTTTATGTAGGTACTCGCTTTACTGGCAATGTTTATGCGGTGGTGACTAAAGACGGCAAGCGCGAAGTGAAGACTATTGCCAAAGGCTTGCATCGTCCCAATGGCGTTGCCTTTGTGAATGGCTCGCTTTATGTGGCCGAACTCTCACGCATTATTCGTTATGACAATATTGAGCAGAATTTAGATAACCCACCAGCACCAGTGGTGGTGTTCGATGCGCTTCCTAAAGACGAGCCACATGGCTGGAAGTTCATGAAGCTGAGTCCTGATGGCCAATATTTGTATTTCCAAATTGGTACGCCTGCGAATATTGTTGTGCAACCAGTGACTCATGCCACGATCGTAAGACTGAACCTAAAAACCAATATTTTAGAAACAGTAGCATCTGGCGTACGTAATAGTGTGGGCAT
>CANCPL010000113.1:0-4276 GCA_947380065.1 Burkholderiaceae bacterium
AACCTTCTGCAGCACCTGCTGAAGGTGAATCAGGCGCTCCTGCTGAACCAGTTGATTTAAATAAGCCGCTCCAGGGTAAATCACCCGCTCCTGCATCACCCGATCCGATTGGAGATTTGGTAAATGGCAAGAAAACTCCTGATAAGCCAGCGGACGTATCCCCTGCAAGCAAAACAGACGCCATTTATTTCTTACAAGTAGGTGCGTTTACGAAGCGTGCTGATGCAGATGCGCAAAAAGCGAATTTAGCAATCCAGGGAATTCAAGCCCAGTTAAGTGAAGTCACGAGTGACGGCAATACTCTTTGGCGCGTGCGGGTAGGTCCATATAACAGCGTTGAAGAGAGCAACTCAGTGCGAGACAAATTGAGTAGCATGGGCATTAAACCAACCTTAATCAAATCCAGTAAATCATGATTTCATTCAGCAAAAGATTCATTACTTTATTAGCACTGCTTTCTTTAAGTGGCTTTGCTAGTGCGCAAGCTCAAAAAATCGAAGAGGGTTTTGATTACCGCATATTGCCTGTTGCACAACCGGTCGAAACCAAGGGAAAAGTAGAGGTTATTGAATTCTTTTGGTATGGTTGCCCACATTGCTATGACTTTGAGCCAGAGCTCAGTAGCTGGGTAAAGCGCCAGCCTAAGGATGTTGTCTTCAAAAGAGTTCCCGTAGCTTTCCGTGACGACTTCTTGCCCCATAGCCAAATGTATTACGCGCTTGAATCGATGGGCAAAGCTGATGCCTTAAATGAGAAAGTAATGTATGCAATGCATAAGGAAAATAAGCGGCTCTTAACTGAGACGGAGATTGCAGATTGGGTTGCGTCTCAAGGCGTTGATCGCAATACCTTCTTGGCAACCTATCGCTCTTTTGCAGTAGTTTCTAAAGCGCGTGCTGCTAAGCAATTAACCGAAGCCTATCGTATTGATGGCGTACCGACGATTGTGATGCAGGGTAAGTATGTGACATCACCATCCATTGCTGGATCGAAAGCTAAAGCAATTACAGTAATGGATTATCTAGAAGAGAAAATTCGTAAAGACAAGTACAAACAGTAACTTCGAAATAGGTTGCTGCGTAATGCTTTAGCGCCGCTTAAATTTTGACGAAGCGGCGCACAATCCAAAAGTAGATTGGGTAAGGCAAGATTCTCAGAAATTTTAAGAATCTTGTGAATCGCTTAGGGAAGTGAATATCGAATTCCCCCTTCTGAATACCGCTCAATATCTCGCTGGCTGCTTCCTCGGCACTAATTAAGGCTGGCATTTCAAAGTCATTTTTTGCAGTAGCCTCAGTAGCCACAAATCCTGGCGAGATCATGTGCACACTGACTCCTGTCGGCAGCAAGTCGTAATATAAATTCTCGCAAAAATTAATGATGGCAGCTTTACTTGGACCATATGCCAAAGCTTTTGGCAGGCCGCTATACCCTGCAACGCTACCAACGATAGCAATATGTCCCGAATGTGCCTTTAGCATCTCTGGCATCACTAATGCAACTGCTCTCATAGGCCCCAGAAGATTTGCATCGATTGTTTTTTCAGCAATCTTGAAATCAAAATAAGCTGCTCGTAATGGGGTGTATACGCCAGATACAAAGAGCAGGAGATCAATTCCGCCCCAGGCGTTCAAAATCGTTTTATAGCCATCCTGGAGTTGCGCATCATCGGTAACGTCGATAGGAATGACCAGGCTTTGATCAATCGTTCCAGTGAGGGCAATTTCATTTAATCGTTCGGCTCTTCGGCTGGAAAGCGCTACTTTAGCGCCTTTGAGAAGAAGGGTTTTCGCACAAGCTTCACCAATGCCGCTAGATGCGCCAATGACCCAGACTCTTTTGCCTGAGAAGTGATCTATTCCGCTTTGTTTCATACGCCTAGCGCATCAGAAGATGCTGGTGATGGTTGATGACTCAAGGTGAATTGCACTACATCGATATTACGCTCAGTAAAGCCAGCGGCACAATACATGAGGTAGAAGTTCCAAAGGCGTATAAATGCTTCATCAAAGCCAAGTTGACGTACTTCTTGTAGTTTTTGATTAAAGCTATCGCGCCACAAACAAAGAGTTCTTGCGTAATCTCCGCCAAAGGCGAATTCATCATCAATTCGTAATCCAGCTTTAGCAGCGCTTGCTTTAAAGCTTGCTCTAGATGGCAGCATGCCTCCAGGAAATACATACTGTTGAATAAAGTCAGTGTTGCGTCTGTAACGATCAAAAAGATCTTCGGCAATTACAATCGTCTGAATGCAAGCTTTGCCGCCCGCTTTTAGACAGTGGGCAATCGTTTCAAAATACTCCGGCCAATGTTTTTCACCAACTGCCTCAAACATTTCGACGGAAGCAATGCCATCAAATTTTTCTTGGCAATCGCGATAGTCTTGAAGGCGCACTTCAAATCCAGGAGGATTAGCAATTTGACCTTGCACTGCTAGTAAGCGTTTCTCTGCAAATGCTTTTTGCTCTGTAGAGAGAGTTAGGCCAGTAATGGTTCTCTTGTTACGAAGAGACTCCTCCATAACGCCACCCCAGCCACAACCAATTTCAAGTATATGATCCCCTGGCACGGTTTTTAAGGAGTCCAGAATGCGCCCAATTTTTGCGCGCTGTGCATCAGCTAAGACTTGCTGATTACCTTCAGAAAACCAGGCGCTAGAGTAGCTCATCGTGGGATCAAGCCATAGAGTATAAAAAGCATTACCTAGGTCATAGTGCGCATGAATATTCTTGCGGCTTCCCGCTTTACTGTTATCTCGCAACCAGTGTTTTAGACGGTAAAAAATTGATCCATACCAATTGCCGTAAATGGCTTTTTCTAAAATAGTTCGGTTGCGTATTGCTAACTCAAGCAGTGCTTTGAGGTCGGGAGTATTCCATTTGCCTTGAATATAGCTCTCGGCAAAACCAATATCACCATGGGACATGATCTCTTTAAATACAGACCATTCCAAGATATGAATTTCAGCGTGTAATTGATCACTTTGAATACCAAACTCGCGCTTCTCGCCATTGGGAAGGGTAAGTTTTAAATGGCCACTGCTTAGCTTCGTCAGAAGAGTTAGGAGTGCCTTAGCCTTAATTTGGTGTTGTGGCGAAGCGCTATCCAGCCCTTGCGGACGAGAAAAATTGAGTCTGGAGAGAAGGGATTGTCCTGGGCGATTCATCTGCTAACTTCAAGTTCTGGTGGTTTAGGCTTTGAGTGAAAGGGTACACCTTTTACCCACAATTTCAATGCTTGCCAATGTATTCGGAAAACGACACCCAAGCTCATTAATGGGTAGCGTAGTAGCGCCAACATGATATTGGTGCGACTGAGTGGGCGGCTGGTGCCGCTAATGCTGGTGTTAATGAGGGGTTGGCCATCCTCATGAAGCTCAATGCGACAGACATTATTCTTGCCGCTATTACTATCTTGCGGAAATAAGAAGCGGAAATGGTAATCACCACGTACTGCACAAAATGGTGAAACGTGAAATACCTTTTTACTACTGAGTGTTTCGCCCGAGCGCAACACTTCACCCGAATCTTTGTGTAGTAAATAGCAATGACGCTCACCAAAGGTATTGTTAACCTCAGCCAGTACCGCCTGTACTTTGCCATCAGCGCGTGTGCAGATCCAAAAGCTCACGGGATTAAAGACATAGCCCAATACCCTTGGAAAAGTCTGAAGCCAAATTTCTCCATCGACATCTTGTACATGATTGTCAGTCAGAATCTTTTCAATCCAAGCAAGGCTATTCGATTCTCCTTGGCCATGGTCTTTATCAAAAAATGCACAAAGACCCCAACGGTTGTCACTTAAGCCGTTTTGACTCAGTAAATTTGGATTAGTGCTACGAGCACGCATAGGGATGGAGACGGTAAATACTCCATAACCAAAAGCATTCTTAGCCGGCCGCAAGCGCTGGTGTTTTACTACCCCAAAGTTAATTTTGGCATTTGACATCAACTACACATCTTGTTTGGTTTTGACTGGTTGATGAATGCTTTCAATTAAAGCTTCTGCAACTAATTCGCCGGAACGCAAGCCATCCTCATGAAACCCAAATCCTGTCCAGGCACCGCAATACCAAATGGAGGATGTGCCTTGGATTAATGGAAGTTCCTTCTGGGCTTGAATCGCACTCATATCAAAGACAGGGTGTGAGTAGTGAATCTCTTGATGTACAAGTTTTGGATCCGGCTCTTTCGAGGGATTTAAGCTCACAATAATTTGCGTATCTTTAAGTTGGTCTGGTAATGGTTGCAGGCGATTAATTAAGTAGTTAACGCTG
>CANCPL010000114.1:0-4258 GCA_947380065.1 Burkholderiaceae bacterium
CAGACTCTTGGTGCATTGGCAGGTTTCCCCCCACATGAATAGCATCCTCTTGTAATTGGATGTATTTTGGATTGGCTACATATTTACCGGAATCATCTTTAACAGCGGGAACAAAAGTGCCATCCAGCTTTGGATGCAGGGTTTCATAATGATCCGGATAGTTGCCATAAAAGAAGGCAATACGCTTAGAGACATCGATCTTATTTGGATAACCTTGAATATCTGCTTTTGGATAATTGGGATAACCAGCCTCAGCATAAATGCCCACCTTTTCTCGCAGTGGTCCCGGCCTCTCATCGTGCACTACCCCGCTAATGGATCCGCTATGGGTATGATCAGGCGTCACGATGATCAAAGTATCTGGATGCGTTTTAGCAAAGTCTTTAGCGATTTGCACGGCATTACTTAGCATGATGGTGTCAAATGCCGCCCGCTCCCAATCTAGAGGATGATTGAACTTGTCAATCAAAGCCGCCTCAACCATCAAGAAAAATCCATTGGGATTTCTGGACAATACATCAATAGCCGATTGGGTCATCTCTGTAAGATCTGGCTGATTGGGATATTGCCCAACCGTATTCTTTTTCAAATACAGGCGATCCAATGATCCATCCATATTGTCTGGATGAAAGACGCCAAATAATTTTTTAGTCGTCTTATTTTCAGATGCAGAAATCAGTTCCTGCTTTGTAAATGCCAATTGATAACCACCAGACTTAAAACTATCTACCAAATTCTTTTCATCTTTACGCTTTGAACCCTTGGTGGATTGCGGATAAAAATAGGCCGACCCTCCACCGAGAATGACTTCGGCACCACTAGATAGTAGTTGATCGGCGATATATTGTTTATCGGCTCTGCGTCTTGTATGAGAAACCATGGCGCCTGGCGTTGCATCCTCCAGCTCAGCATCAGATACGATACCCACTGCCATTTTAGTATTACGCTTGATGAGCTCCGCAATCGTTTCTACCTTCGGATGCGAAAGATTGTCATTGGCACGAGATACATAAACGCCCATCGCATTGACCGCCGTCTTATGTCCCGTTGTGTATGCGCTCATCGAATTGGCAGAGTCTGTAATCAGAGAATCAGACCCTGAAGTACCAATCATTGCAGTGCTGGGCATATCGTCAAATGCCAGTCTGCCTTGATATTTGCCCTCTTGAATTCCCTTGGATAGAACTCTAGCGGTTGTGCGGTTAGCAATCGTCATACCATCGCCAATAAATAGGATCACATTTTTTACTCGGCGAGGACCCGTTGCATAAACATCCCAACTTACCTGCAATTTCTCTTGGGGCGCCAAAGCCACAATTTGATATTTTCCAGCTTTAGATAACTGAACATCTCTAAATAGAATGGAGCTACCTTTACCATTTTCATTAGAAATGAACTCTGGTTTGGCGCCAATGATTTTATTAATTGGCGCACCATTAAGCTCGATTACAGCATCCCCAGAATTAATGACTGAGTTAAATTCAATCTTAATATCAAACTTAGATCCAGCCAAGATGGCGGCCTGATCGATTGGATAGATGGCCGTAGCCTGAACGAACCCCGTAATGGATCCAATGACAATGAAGAAGGTGATTCCGATAAGGCGAGAAGTTTTCATAGAATCGAAACAGTGCATAAGCTTAGGGACCCTACAATATCCACCTATAACGTGACACTCTGATGACTGCCATCCTGCGACTCTTAAAGTGCTGTTTTTTTCTTAGCCGCCTTCAATCTACCAGATTTAACCGCTTTACAAAATAATCCGAAGTCCTGCTGATTCTGCTTTGCATAGGATCTTGCAAATGAATACATTGCCTCACCAAACTGCTTTGATTCGCCACAATACCCGCTAAGCTCAGCCGCATCACCCGAACGAGCATGGCCAAGCGCGAGTGCCCAACCAAACAATTTAGAATAGTCTACAAAATTCTTTAAAGAAACTCCGCCTGGACCAATTGGTATCCCGCCTTTCATATCACGTAATTGGCGGAGATAGAACCCCTGGCTTTTATCGATATCAAATTGCATAGAGCCGTAATTCAAAAAGATATCTGGGGCACCTTGGAGCAATCTCTGACCAGCCACCACGCGCTGGCCCATATCTCGATAGATAGATTCCCCCAAATAAGGGCTCAAGACAGATTTTTGCGCTTCTTTGTATTGCAAAAATAAGGGGTCATTTTCACTATCACCCTCAAAATAAAGAACCATACAATTAGTGCCTACGCTTCCAACGCCAACTATCTTGCGTGCAAAGTCCTTCAAAACATAGCGCTCAAACAGAATCTTACGATCAGCTAGCAAGGTACTTGAATAATTCATTAAAGCCTTGTCAATTAGCGTACTCAAGGGATGACCAAAAGCATTCTTTTTAAAGTGCTCGATTAATGGAGGCTTATTGATAATCTTCCTATCTTTGCCCACAAGGGTAGTCAGTTTTTGTAATACCTGTACATTGCCCTGCCCTTTTGTCTGCTTTAAGTAGGCATCAACTTGCTGTTGATGATCTTTACTAAAATGCTTACGAATATCTGCGTCGCTAATGAATTCTTGGGCTAAATCCAAATAAGGCATATGCGCGTATTGAGCCAATCGCTTTTGATATTCAGCGCAAATACGCAATACTATTTTCTTACTTAGCGCTTTATCGCCACCGTTGCTTTCACAGGCTACCACTGCGCTGGCAACAAGACGCTTAAGATCCCACTCCCAGCTGCCGGGCAAAGTTTCATCAAAGTCATTAATGCCAAATACCAGCCGATGCTCAGCAGTTCCAAACAAACCAAAATTAGATACATGCATGTCTCCGCATAACTGGACCGTGATATTAGTAGACGGTTGGTTAGCCAGATCTTGAGCCATGATGGCGACTCCCCCTCGATAAAATGCAAAGGGTGATTGCAGCATGCGCTCATATCGAATTGGGATCAGCGACTCAATTCGAGTCTTAGCTTGATTCTCCAGAATGGTAATAGGATCAATTCGATATTTTGGTGGGGTATAGACACCCTGCTGCGCAATGCTCACCACTTTTCGCAAGGCTTTACCATCTGCCATACGTTTTTTAATGCTGGGCCTAGGATTACTAAAAGACTCTACCGACCTAAGAACAGCAAATTTGGACTTTTTTTCTGTAGACATCAACTTCCTCAAGGGGTTAAATGCAATCTTAACCCTTTATTTCAGAATCCTGTCTATCTGAACTTTAGGAGATGATAAATAAACTGCAGCCCGCCCTTAATTTACAGGCGGTCTTATTTGGAGATTGGTAAATCCATCAATGGCTCAATACGATTTCGCAGCCCCATTTCAACCTGTCTGAATGCATCTAGCATGGCTGCGTCTCCAGCATCCATAGCAGCAGGATCAGCAAATCCCAATGAGCAGCAGTCGGATGCCTGAGCCAGTAAGGCCCCCCTCACCAGCAGTAGAGTCGCAGATGGTAATGATGAAGTCCATATGCACAAGCCCCATCTACCCCAAACTCATCCTAGTTTTTTACTGCCCAGCCGCTCTAGCGGGTAATCTAATTGCTTGGCACCACTTCGCCAAGGATGGATCTAGAAGGCTTACTTGTGCGAAAAAATAAAACATTGCACTTATCGCTCATTATTTTTATGCGCTGAAATTTTTATTAAATGATTTCGTCAAGACGTAGAGAGAATCTCTGATCCATTAAAAAGTGATTCTGATGAGAATCTAATTGCTGATTTTGAGAAATGATTTCTTTCTCAATATTCTTAATTATGGATTTTTCATCGACGCCTATTCTTAACGCCAAAGGAAGATACCTAACAAGATTCTCAGTCATTTGGAATGCATTCTTATGTATAAAGTTAAGATCAATATTAGGCGTAATTTATGGCAGTTTTATTACCATGCAATGCATGGGGTTCAGCAAATCTAAGCCTCAAATTAACTACCCAGCCTATGCGAGACGTAGCGCTTTGCATAAGCCCGCCTTGCTTCGTACCATGCTTGCCAAACCATCATTAGAAATTGCTTCATCGCGCCATCCTTTTATTTACAAATAGATTCCAAAATACCTTCATAGCAATTGTGACTATGAAACATGTCAAGGAGATGGCTTATTTGTGACCAACCAAAGCATCTGATATACACTGAACTTATAAGCAGTCTGATTTTTAAGGGAAGTCATATGACTCAATGGGAAATATATGGGGCCATTGCCCTAAGACTAGGTTTGGCTTTGTTAGTAGGCACCATACTGGGCCTAAATCGCTGGCTTCATCAC
>CANCPL010000115.1:0-4256 GCA_947380065.1 Burkholderiaceae bacterium
GTTCAGGCAGACGAGAAGGTGATTCATGCCTACTTGGGTACTTAATCACTAGAACATATTGAATCGGTAAATACCATGTTATCTATTAAGAATCTTGAAGCAGGCTACGGCAAAGTTAAAGTCCTCCATGGCATCAATATTGATGTTCCCAAAGGCCAGGTGATTACTTTGATTGGCTCCAACGGTGCTGGCAAAACTACCACCATGCGCGCTATTACCGGCATGATTAAGCCAACAGCTGGCGAAGTCACATTAGGCGGCGAAAAAATTGACGGCTACGACTCTCATAAAATCGCCCGCCTAGGTTTGGCTCACAGCCCTGAGGGTCGCCGCGTGTTTACAACGATGTCCGTAACTGACAACTTGTTGCTTGGCGCGTTTCCACGATTTACTGGCAGCCGCCCAAAGGGTGACATCAAGCAAGACTTGGAAAAGTCTCTTGAAATGTTCCCACGTCTAAAGGAACGTCGCAATCAATTGGCTGGTACTTTGTCTGGTGGTGAGCAGCAAATGTTGGCAATGGCTCGTGCCGTGATGCTGAACCCAGAGATCATTCTTTTGGATGAGCCATCTATGGGCCTAGCCCCAATCTTAGTTGAGGAAGTATTTAGAATTATTTCTAACCTCAAGTCACAAGGCGTCACCATGTTGCTAGTTGAACAGTTTGCTGCTGCTGCTTTAAATGTAGCTGACTACGGTTATGT
Source organism: Burkholderiaceae bacterium (assembly GCA_947380065.1). Taxonomy (GTDB): domain Bacteria; phylum Pseudomonadota; class Gammaproteobacteria; order Burkholderiales; family Burkholderiaceae; genus Polynucleobacter. The sequence goes on from CANCPL010000115.1 coordinate 705, forward strand.
TCTAGAGAACGGCAAGATCGCTACTCACGGACCTGCTGCAAAGCTCAAGGACGATCCTGCTGTGAAAGCGGCTTACTTGGGTGGTGCTGGTGGTCACTAAGTAGTTTTCGAAGTTGAAGAAAATAAAAAAGCCCTTAGCAATAAGGGCTTTTTCTTTTGGGGATGTAAGCTACCCCGATTTAGTTTGATAAGCGCTTTATAGTCTCTCAAATCTTTAAGCACCGAGGCTGGAGGTCTTTTGAGTGCCGCCAAAATATGGCATCAATGATTTATTGTCTTGATCATTAAGCTCACGGCAATGATTAATGTAAAGACTGCAAATATTTGCTGAATTCTAGGGCCACTTATTTTTCGCTCCAATACTTTTCCTAGAAGAAGTCCCAAAAGCGAACCGCAGGCAAAAGGAATTGCAATGGTCGTATTCAGGGTTCCAGATGCAAGGGAGATAAAGGCGCCCCCAGCAGAAACAATTGCGAGCACACCAAGTGAGGTGGCAACAATTGATTTCATCGGCAAGTCAGTGAATTTATTTAAAGCAGGAACTAGAATAAACCCCCCGCCAACACCTAGTAGACCCGATAGAAATCCAGCAGTGGCCCCAGATATCATTAGTGCACGCGCACACGGTACTGTCCAAATCAGTTTTCCGATCGATGAGTCCAGTTGACAGGGCGGACTTTTAATTTGTGGAAGGGGTTTTCCAGAAAGATTTCTGGCTACCTGTAAAAGCATCCGAATAGAAACGTACATCAACACCAGGCTAAAGAGTATTAGTAGCGGAGTGTTCGGTACCTTCTGGGCTAGCCATAAACCAACCGGGGATAAGGCCAAGCCAAAAATCGCCATCAACATAGCTGCTTTATAGCGAAGTGCTTTGGCCTTGAATCCAATAACAGCGCCTGCAAAAGCCGAAATAGTAATTGCTGTTAATGCTATCGGCCCTGCCTCTGCCATTGGCAGATGCAGAAGAAACACCAGTAAGGGTACTGATAAGATGCCGCCCCCAGCTCCCGTCAGGCCCATTAAGACACCAACAAATGTACCAATTGCTAAGGTTAGGTAGGGCAAAAAGTCCATCAATTAATTTTCAAATGGACGCGCTAACCACTCTCTTCCCTTGAGCATTGCATTCCAGTAAAGCCAAGGAAGAACATCTTTCTTTAGAATCCAAGCGAGTCTTGTGGCTTTAAGTGGATTAATGAGCGAAGGAAAAGTGGGTAAGAGTTTTCCACCAAAACCAAACTCTGCCAAAATAATTTTTCCGTTTTCTACCGTCAGTGGGCATGAGCCATAACCATCATATTTAGTTGGCAGTGGTTTGTTGTGTTTTGCTGCTAATAAGTTCTCTGCGACGACCACAATTTGTTTTCTGGCTGCAGCAGCAGTTTTAGAGTTTGGCGACGAACAGCAATCACCAAGTCCAAAGATATTCGGGTAGCGAGTATGTTGAAGGGTAAATTGGTCTACATCTACAAAGCCATCGGCATTGGAAACGGGGCTTCCCTTGAGGCAATCTTGAGGGCCTTGTGGGGGTACTACATGTAGCATGTCAAACGATTTTTCAACCTGCGTAACATTTCCATCTGCACCTTTGACTGCAAAAATCGCTTTTTTAGATGGACCATCTACGGAAATAAGATTGGTATTGAAATTGAGTTTGGCATTGTATTTTTTGACATATTCCATAAGCGGCGGGACAAAGTCGGCTACACCAAAGAGTGCGGCACCCGCATTGTCTAATTCAACCTCAATATTTTTTAGGCTACCTTGTTGCTGCCATTCATAACAGGATAGATACATTGCCTTCTGAGGTGCTCCAGGACACTTGATTGGCATAGGAGGTTGAGTAAAAATCGCTTTTCCAGACTTCAGGCCTTGAACAAGCTCCCAGGTATACGGAGAGTACTCATAACTATAGTTAGAGGTCACCCCATTTTTACCAAGCGTTTCCTTTAGTCCGGGTATAGAATCCCAGTTTGTCTTGATGCCTGTTGCAATTGCTAGTTGCTTATATTTAACTGCAGCACCATTGTTAACCAGAACTTCATTGGCATCTGGATTGAAGCCCACTATCTTCTCTTTAATCCAGTGCACTCCTGATGGAATGAGATCTTTAGTTTGACGACGACTATTTTTGACGTCAAATGCACCACCGCCCACTAGTGTCCAAGAGGGTTGGTAATAGTGCTCTTCAGAGGGCTCGATGATTGCGATATTGAGTGAGGGATATCTGGATTTCAGACTAGCAGCTAAGCCTATGCCGGCAGCGCCACCGCCTGCAATTACTACGTCAAATACATCAGAACCCGAGTTTGCTGAAGCCATACTATCTCCACCTCTATGTTTTATTAGATCTAGGTCAATAAAATAGCTTGAATTATAGTAATTGGCTATCAGGGTTTATGATTACTCTACATTTTTATATAGTATTTATCTTAAAATAAACCATTTACTGCAAACTGGAAAAATAGATGAAACCGATTGTTAAGGGCTTTTTTGACCAGGATACCTGGACCGTAACTTATGTGGTTTATGAGAAACCGGGTTCACCATGTTTAATCATTGATTCAGTGCTTAATTATGACCATAAGTCAGGGCGTACTAAAACGAAATCAGCCGATGAAGTGATTAAGTTCGTCAAGGCCAATAACCTGGCTACAGAATGGATTTTAGAAACCCACGCACATGCAGATCATGTTTCAGCAGCACCGTATCTAAAATCAAAATTAGGCGGCAAGATTGCCATAGGCGATCATATCTCGGTGGTGCAGGGGGTATTTAAAAAAGTGTTTAATTTGGAAGAGTCATTTCAAGCGGACGGCTCTCAGTTTGACGATTTGCTTAAAGATGGGGAAGAAATTCACTTTGGAAATCTAAGCTTTAAGTCCCTCTTTGTTCCCGGTCATACGCCAGCCTGTATGGCATATCAAGTAGGTGATGCCGTTTTTGTAGGCGATACTATGTTTATGCCTGATGTTGGAACTGCCCGATGTGATTTTCCAGGCGGTGATGCACATGCGCTTTATAAGTCGATGCAAAAGATTTTGAGCTTTCCTGGTGAGACTAGATTATTTATGTGCCACGACTATCCGCCAAATGGGCGCCCAGTAAATTACCAAACAACAGTGGCCGAGCAGAAGAAATCGAATATTCATATGCATGATGGTATTGCTGAGGATGAGTTTGTTCAGATGCGCAGTAAGCGTGACGCCACATTAGATATGCCGGCACTTATTTTGCCTTCGATCCAAATTAACATTCGCGCAGGTGATATGCCTCCGAAGGAAAGCAACGGGATTTCATATTTAAAGATCCCCCTTAACGCACTGTAATTTTCATGTTGAACGAAAAAAAGCGAATTGCAGAGTTTAAGAAGATGCAGTCTTCTGCCACAAAGGCTTGCGAGTTCTTAAAGGTTCTCTCAAACCCTAGTCGACTTATGCTGTTATGTGAAATTGCTCTTGAGGAGCGGTGTGTTGGGGACCTGGAGGAATCAACCGGAATACATCAACCAACCTTATCGCAACAGCTGACAGTACTACGTACTAAAAA
>CANCPL010000116.1:0-4187 GCA_947380065.1 Burkholderiaceae bacterium
AATCCATTGGGCATGCCTAAGTCCGCACAGGATGCAATGCTCAAGGCTGCAAGTGATTTAGGACGTTATCCAGATTCAAATGGTTTTGAGTTAAAGAATGTCTTGGCTAGCCGTTTAGGTGTGCCAACAGACTGGATTACCTTGGGTAACGGCAGTAACGATATTTTAGAATTGGCGGCTCGTGCAGTGGCACAAGCCGGCGATGAAGTGATCTTTTCTAAACATGCATTTGCTGTTTATCCCTTAGCTACGCAGGCTATTGGTGCTAAAGCAATTGAAGTGGCTGCTACCGATATTTATGGCCATGATTTGCCGGCCATGTTGGAGGCAATTAAAGCCTCGGGTGATAAAGCGAAGTTAGTTTTTGTGGCTAATCCAAACAATCCTACTGGTAGTTATTTAACGGCCAAAGAGATTGAAGATTTTTTAGTAGCGGTTCCATCGAGTGTGGTTGTTGTGCTTGATGAGGCTTACAACGAGTACCTGGCGCCGGAGCAACGCTACGATGCAATTGCTTGGGTAAAGCGTTTCCCAAATATGATCTTGTCGCGTAGCTTTTCGAAGGCTTATGGCTTGGCAGGTTTGCGCATTGGTTACGGTATTGCGCAGCCGCATCTAACCGATCTGCTGAATCGAATTCGTCAACCATTTAACGTAAACAGCCTGGCACAAGCTGCTGCCATTGCTGCTTTTCAAGATAAAGAATTTTTACAGCAAGGCTTTGAGCTTAACTGTGCAGGCTATGCCCAACTCACCAAAGCCTTTGACGAATTGGGGTTGCGCTATCTGCCATCCGCAGGCAACTTTGTTCTCGTTAAAGTAGGTGATGATGATCAGGCGGGTGCACGTATGAATTTGGCCTTACTGAAGCGCGGCATTATTGTTCGGCCAGTGGGTAACTATGGTTTGCCACAGTGGCTACGTATTTCGATTGGCTTGCCAGAAGAGAATGCAGCATTCATTGAAGCTTTAAAAGCGATCTTGGCATAGTAGTCAGAGTTCAGAAAAATTCAATACAAATGACCATCATTAATCCTGCAAGCAATTACGGTACCGTCACTATTGTTGGTGTTGGCTTGATTGGTGCATCTTTAGGGTTGGCGCTTAAGCAAGCTGGCGTAGTTACCAAAGTGTTGGGCGTGGGTCGTAGCAAAGAAAACTTAGATCAAGCGCAAAAGATGGGTGCGATTGATGGTGTAGTAGATTTGCTTGAGGCTGCTAAGCAGTCTGATGTGATTGTGCTTTGTGTGCCTGTTGCGCAAATGCGCGCTGCCTTTGAAGTAATTGAACCACATCTTGAGCCCAGAACAATGATGACCGATGCTGGTAGTACTAAAGGCGATGTCATCTTGGCCGCAAAGGAAGTATTGGGTAAAAAGGCATGTCAGTTTGTGCCAGCACATCCTATAGCTGGCGGAGCACAACATGGAGCTAGTGCAGCCAAAGCCGATTTATTCAAAGGCAAGCAAACCATCATTTGTCCTATGCAAGAAAATTCTCCTGAAGATACGGCTTTAATCACAGGTTTTTGGGAAAGCGTTGGCTCTGAGGTAAAAAAGATAGGTGTCGTACAGCATGATGCTATTTATGCGGCCGTTTCACATTTGCCACACATCTTGTCTTATGCCTTGATGGCCAGCGTAGTGAACTCTGAGGATGCTGATCAAAAACTGAGCCATATAGGTGCAGGCTTTAAAGATTTCACACGCATTGCTGCTTCAAGTCCAGAAATGTGGCGTGATATCTGCTTAGGTAATCGCACGGCAATTCTGAAAGAATTGGATCAATATTTGTTGATCGTCAATCACATGCGCAAACTCATTTCTGAAAATGATGGCGCTGGCTTGGAGAAGTTATTTAATAAGGCCAGCAAGGCGCGTCAAGATTTGGATGTGCTTTGATGAGTGGTTTGCCAGACATTACCATTGGGGCATTTAAACAAGCGCATGGCGCTATTGTTTTGCCAGGGTCTAAAAGTATTTCTAACCGGGCACTGCTGCTTGCAGCCCTCTCGTCAGGCACAACAACTCTTAAGAATTTATTAGATGCTGACGATACCCAAGTGATGCGTAATGCTTTGCGTCAATTGGGTTTATCGGTTACCGATCAAGCAAACAATGTTTGCGTAGTCGAAGGGTGTGGTGGTCAATTTCCAGTGCGTGAGGCAGATCTCTTTATGGGAAATGCAGGTACTGCGATGCGCCCGCTTACTGCAGCATTGGCTATGCAAGGCGGAAATTACCGTTTATCTGGCGTTGCTCGCATGCATGAGAGGCCGATTCGAGATTTAGTAGATGGCTTACGCCAAGTGGGCGCCAAGATCGATTACGAATTACAAGAGGGCTATCCCCCAATCACAATTTCAGCGGCAGATATTCAGCTTAAAGATGTCGTTAAAGTGCGCGGTGATGTATCTAGCCAGTTCTTGACGGCATTACTAATGGCTTTACCGTTAGTTGCAATGGAACCTGTGCGTATTGAGGTAATTGGCGAGCTTATCTCACGCCCTTACATCGACATTACTTTAAAGCTCATGGCGCGCTTTGGTGTGAATGTTGCTTGTCCTGACAAGCAGTCATTCATCATTCCTGCTAAGACATCTGACGCTGTTTATATGAGTCCTGGCCAATTGTCTGTAGAAGGTGATGCCTCTTCGGCCTCTTATTTTTTAGCTCTAGGCGCTATTGGTGGTGGCCCCGTGAAAGTTTTGGGTGTCGGTAAAGATAGTATTCAGGGTGATGTTGCGTTTGCTGATGCGCTTGCACTCATGGGCGCCAAGATTACTGCTGGTGAAGATTGGATTGAAGTTGCTGGAGTCAGGAATGCCAACGGCAAACTTCATGGCATCACGATTGATTGCACAGAAATTCCGGATGCAGCAATGACGCTTGCCATTGCTGCATTATTTGCAGAAGGCCCAACGCGTTTAAATAATATTGCTAGTTGGCGAGTCAAAGAAACGGATCGTATTGCAGCAATGGCGAAAGAATTAAAGAAAATTGGCGCGATAGTTGAAGAGGGGGCTGACTATATTGTTGTTCAGGCCCCTGCATCACAAAGCGATTGGAAGTCACCAAGCGAAGGTATTGATACCTACGATGACCATCGCATGGCGATGTGTTTTTCACTCGCCGCATTTGGTCCGAATGCGCTCAAGATCAATGATCCTCATTGCGTAGCGAAAACTTTTCCAACTTACTTCGCTGAGTTTGCGAAAGTAGTGAGTTAAACCAAATTTATTTTTTTTTGATGAGTCTCCCGCCAGTCATCGCTATTGATGGGCCTACCGCCTCTGGCAAAGGTACGGTTGCCTCATTGGTCGCAGAAAAGCTCGGATTTCATTATTTGGATAGTGGCGCCCTCTATCGTTTAGTCGCTTTAGCCAGCGAACAACAGGGAATTGATGTCAAAAACGGTCCTGAACTAGGTCTTTTAGTTCCTAAGTTATTGATTTCGTTCAAAAATGGGCAAATTTTCCTCAATAATGAAGATGTTACCGAAAGCATTCGGACTGAAAGCATTGGTTTAAGAGCTTCAACTTTGGCGGCTCACCTAGAGGTCAGAGCTGCTTTAGTGGGTCTACAGCGTAGTTTTCGACAAGCTCCAGGCTTGGTCGCTGATGGCAGGGATATGGCTAGTGTCATATTCCCAGACGCTGTTTTGAAGGTTTTTTTGACCGCAACGGCTGCCGCCAGAGCCGAACGTCGCTATAAGCAATTGATAGCTAAGGGAATTTCTGCTAAACTAGATGACTTGCTGCATGATTTGCAAGAGCGCGACGCCAGAGACAGTAGTCGAGGAGCAGCCCCCTTGTTAGTTGCAGACGGTGCAAAAGTGCTTGAAACATCAGATTTGTCGATAGATCAAGCAGTTAAGACGGTGTTGGATTGGTATCAATCTGCAATTGTCTAGTTTTGTAAGTAGTTAAGTAGTTGGCTGTATGCAGTAGTTTTGGTGTCTTAAGAAACTCCACAACGCGACCTTTTCATTAGCGTGTTTCTTTAAGGCTTTTTTAATCTAACCCGTCAGGCCTTCTGGCGGCACAAAGTGAATACACATGTCTGAATCATTTGCAGAATTATTTGAAGAATCATTAACCCGATCGAATATGAAGACCGGCCAAGTTATTTCGGCTGAAGTCCTTCGCATCGACCATAACTTCGTCGTTGTTAACGCTGGCTTAAAGT
>CANCPL010000117.1:0-4160 GCA_947380065.1 Burkholderiaceae bacterium
CGTCAGTCTTTGTGGCAATTTATTAGCCGCTTAAATCAAGATGGGCATACGATTGTTTTGACTACCCATTATTTGGAAGAGGCTGAGGCCCTATGCCAGCGTATTGCGATGCTCAAGCATGGCAAGATTGTGGCTCTAGACACTACAGCGAATTTATTAAGTCGTTATGGTTCTGTCAAAAAAGATGGTGAAGGTAAAACCGATTTAGAAGAGGTCTTTGTGAATATCATGTCAGGGAACGCCCAATGAAGCACGGCCTCAATCGACCTGCTTTGGAGTATGGCAGTGGTTTCCCAACATTATTGTTTAAGGAAGTAAAGCGCTTTTATAAAGTGGCATTTCAGACAGTAGCTGCCCCCGTTCTTACGGCTGTGCTGTATCTTATGATCTTCGGGCATGTGCTTGAAGGCAGGGAAATGTATGGGCGTTTAAGTTACACCGCCTTTTTAATCCCTGGTCTTGTGATGATGAGTGTTTTGCAAAATGCATTTGCTAATACCTCCTCTTCTTTAATTCAGTCAAAAGTCACTGGTAACTTAGTCTTTGTTTTATTGGCCCCCTTAAGTCATTTTGAGTTTTATGCAGCTTATATTTTGGCTGCAGTATTTCGGGGCATAGTTGTGGGCCTAGGCGTGCTGTTAATTACCATCTGGTTTGCAACACCCACTTTGGAATATCCATTGTGGGTGTTGGTATTTGCATTCTTGGGCGCTGCGATTTTAGGAAGTCTTGGCTTGGTGGCTGGTATCTGGGCGGATAAATATGATCAATTAGCAGCCTTTCAGAATTTCATCATCATGCCGGCCACAATGTTGTCAGGAGTCTTCTACTCTATTCACTCTTTACCACCAGCTTGGCAGGTGGTATCGCACTTCAATCCCTTCTTTTATATGATTGATGGCTTCCGTTACGGGTTCTTTGGGATTTCTGATAACTCCCCATGGAGTAGCTTAGCAATTGTGCTCTGCTTTTTTATAGTGGTGTCAGTGATTGCTTTGCGTCTGCTGCAAAAGGGCTATAAGCTCCGTTATTAATTATTTACACCCCGGTTTTATTAGGAGAAGAAATGCTACCCACCCCAGAACAAATTGAAAGCTATATCAAACAAGGTATTAGTTGCACCTATATTCAGGTTGAAGGTGATGGACAGCACTTTTTTGCAACGATTGTGAGTCCTGAGTTTGAAGGCAAGCGTTTAGTGCAACGTCATCAATTGGTATATGGTGCAATGGGTGATCGCATGAAGGCAGAAGTGCATGCTTTGTCAATTAAGGCATTTACACCCGAAGAGTTTTCGCAGAATTCAGCAGCATAAAAACGCATCATTAGCCACTACACATTAATTACTAAGTTTTTACTGGAATCGCTTCATGGATAAATTACGAATGGTTGGCGGATTGCCTCTCAAAGGGGAGGTAGTAATTGCTGGCGCTAAAAATGCCGCATTGCCAATTCTATGTGCTTGTCTACTGACCGATCAACCAGTTGTATTACGTAATGTCCCTGACTTACAAGATGTGCGTACCATGCTCAAGCTTTTGCAAGAGATTGGCGTCACAGTAGATTTTCCGAGCGCTGGTGACCGCAGTCACATGGTATTGAACGCAGCGGTTATTAAAAGTTCAGAAGCTACTTATGAAATGGTTAAAACCATGCGTGCCTCGATCTTGGTGCTTGGGCCGCTCTTAGCCAGAATGCATAGTGCCAAGGTTTCATTGCCTGGTGGTTGTGCTATTGGCGCTCGCCCTGTTGATCAGCACATCAAGGGATTAAAGGCAATGGGTGCGGATATCAAGATTAAGAGCGGCTATATTCAAGCTGAAACTAAGCCTCAAGAAAGTCGACTGCAGGGCGCTTCTATCTTGACCGACATGATTACGGTAACTGGAACCGAAAATTTATTGATGGCAGCCACTTTGGCGTCTGGCACCACAGTTTTAGAAAACGCTGCACGCGAGCCTGAAGTTGGTGATTTAGCAGAGCTACTAGTGAAGATGGGCGCCAAAATTTCGGGCATTGGGAGTGATCGCTTAGTAGTTGAAGGCGTTGAAAAACTTCATGGCGCAGAGCACTCGGTTATTCCAGATCGCATTGAGGCAGGCACATTCTTGTGTGCGGTTGCTGCCACTGGTGGTGAGATCATCGTTAAGCATTGCCGTCCCGATACTTTAGATGCTGTCATTGTTAAGCTGAAAGAAGCCGGTCTACAGATGGAGATTGGTCCTGATTGGATTAAGGCCACTATGCAGGTTCGCCCTAAAGCAGTCAATTTCCGTACATCTGAATACCCTGCTTTTCCAACTGATATGCAAGCGCAACTCATGACTGTAAATGCAATTGCAACGGGTAGTTCAACTATTACAGAAACGATTTTTGAGAATCGTTTTATGCACGTACAAGAGCTTAATCGTTTGGGTGCTGATATTGCGATTGAGGGTAATACCGCGATTGCCCAGGGAGTAGACAAGCTTTCGGGCGCGATTGTGATGGCTACGGATCTGCGCGCCTCAGCCAGTTTGGTCATTGCTGGATTGGCTGCCCAAGGCGAAACCCAAGTAGACCGGATTTACCACTTGGATCGTGGCTATGACCGCATGGAGCATAAGTTAACCCTTTTGGGCGCCAATATTGAGCGCATAAAGTAAGGCTGATAGATAATTAGTCCATGAAATTGACTTTAGCTCTCTCCAAAGGGCGCATCTTCGAAGAAACTGCAGAGATCTTATCCAAGGTCGGTATCGTGCCGCTGGAGGATCCGGAGAAGTCACGCAAACTTATTATCGAGACCACCAATCCAGATGTTCGCTTAATTATTGTGCGCGCATCTGATGTACCCACTTATGTGCAATTTGGTGGAGCTGATTTTGGGGTCGCAGGATTAGATGTTCTGATGGAAAAAGGTACCGATGGTCTCTATGTGCCTTATGACTTAGATATCGCCAAGTGCCGCATGTCTGTTGCTGTCCGCGAGGGATTTGATTATGCTGCGGCCGTAAAGCAAGGTTCTCGCTTAAAAGTGGCAACAAAGTATGTCAATTGCGCGCGGGAGCACTTTGCCAACAAAGGCGTACACATCGATACGATTCAGCTATATGGGTCTATGGAGCTCGCGCCTTTGGTTGGTCTGGCAGATGCTATTGTGGACTTGGTATCTACAGGTAATACGCTAAAAGCGAATGGTTTGGTTGAGGTTGAGCCAATCGCTAATATCAGTGCTCGCTTGGTAGTGAATCAGGCTTCTTATAAGCGTAAGCGTGCTCAATTACAGCCTATTTTTGAGTTGCTGAAGTAATCAGCAAGCAGAATAGGAAGTATTAACCAATGCCCACCCAAATCAACGTTAAGCGTCTCAATAGCAAGGATGCTGGCTTCAGAGAAATTCTGTTGTCGAGTCTTTCCTTGCCTACTGCTGATGATGAGGCAATAGATGCCGCAGTAGTTAAAATTTTGGCGGCAGTTAAAGTCCAAGGTGATGAAGCGGTCCTTAGTTTTACAAAACAATTTGACCGCTTAAATATTGCCAGTGTTTCGGATTTAGAAATTCCTCATCAAGATTTGGAGCTGGCTTACAACTCTCTATCTGCAGAGCAAAAAAACGCCTTGGATATTGCTGCGCAAAGAGTGCGCGCTTATCACGAGAAGCAAAAGATTGAAGCAGGCTGCCACTCTTGGGAGTATGAAGAGCAGGATGGAACACGTCTTGGTCAAAAAGTGACTCCATTAGATCGTGTTGGTATTTATGTGCCAGGTGGTAAAGCGGCTTACCCATCATCTGTATTGATGAACGCCATTCCTGCAAAGGTAGCAGGTGTTGCTGAAGTCATTATGGTGGTACCCACTCCTGATGGCGCGCGCAACCCTTTAGTCTTGGCTGCGGCATATCTCGCAGGTGTCGACCGCGTCTTTACGATTGGTGGTGCCCAGGCAGTAGGTGCCTTAGCTTACGGAACCAAAACTATTCCTTCAGTCGACAAAATTGTTGGCCCTGGTAACGCTTATGTCGCTGCAGCAAAGCGTAGGGTGTTTGGCATTGTGGGCATCGATATGATTGCAGGCCCATCTGAAATTTTGGTGCTATGTGATGGTTCTAGCAATCCAGACTGGGTTGCCATGGACTTGTTTTCTCAGGCTGAGCACGATGAGCAAGCGCAATCGATTTT
>CANCPL010000118.1:0-4084 GCA_947380065.1 Burkholderiaceae bacterium
GCTTTACTTGGGCGCTTTTGCAATAGAACAGAATTTCCCCAACGCATCAACAACATATTGCAATCAAATTCTGGAGATTTTGTCTTCATGGTTTTCTGAGGGAGCAAAAGGACTTGATCGCTTAAATTAGCCTGACAATCTTTTGAGAATGGGCACTTTTTTTCAGAACTGAGACAAACTGGTTTACGTGCTGTACACCAAGTGGCCCCAAAATCCATTAGTGCCTGCGTATATACCGGCATATCAGCAGGCTTACTTGGCAACAAGTCGATTGCCAAATTCCATAGACGATCATTTACTGCCTTATCTTGTATTGGGCCTTCAATTGCAAATAAACGCGCGAGTATACGTTTCACATTAGCGTCCAAAATAGGCGCCCGCTCAAGAAAAGCAAAAGCGGCGATAGCACCTGCAGTAGATCGGCCGATACCCTTCAACTGCTCAAGCAAAAGCGGATCGCTTGGAAACTCACCGCCAAACTCTGTCATCACTTGCCTTGCGCAAGCATGAAGATTTCTGGCGCGTGAGTAGTAACCCAAACCAGCCCACTCAGCCAACACTTCATCAACATCAGCAGCAGCTAATTTTTTTACCACTGGAAATCGCTTCATAAAACGTGGATAGCGCTCAAGGACAGTAGCCACCTGAGTTTGTTGCAACATGATTTCTGAAACCCAAACCGCATAAGGATCTCGATTGCCCTGCCACGGCAAGCCTGAACGCCCACTGACGCCATGCCAAGCGATCAACTTTTGCGCAAATGTATTAATCAGCGTTTTTGACATTGCGTGCAGAAATATGTAGAACGTTGGCCCTGCACTATCTGGCTGATGGGTGTTTTGCAAACCTTACATGGCAAGCCTTTGCGGTCATAGACTTTGGTTTGGACCATAAAGTGTCCAGGATCGCCATCGCTATTCACAAAATCTTTTAATGAGCTGCCGCCGGCATCAATTGCTTTTTTTAGTATCAATCTCACCGCTTGCGCTAAACGAGAACACTGTGGTCGAGTGAGCTTGCCTGCCGCCTTAGCTGGATGAATACCCGCCTCAAATAAACTTTCTGAGCAATAAATATTGCCAACACCAACAACAGCTTGGCCCGCTAACAGAAACTGTTTTACAGCAACGCTACGTTTACGGGATCTTTGATATAAAACCTCTGTACCCATCTCACCAGAAAACTCTGGGGAAAATGGCTCCACTCCAAGCTTTAGTAAAAGCGTAAATTTTTCAATCGGCCCTTTTGATTTAGGATGCCACAAGACCGCGCCGAATTTTCGTGGATCATGCAGGCGCAAACTCAACTTACCAAACTCTAGCGTCACTCGATCATGGGTTTTTAAGGGGTCTGAGCTTGGGAGTACTCGCAAAGTTCCCGTCATCCCCAAATGAATGAGTAAATAGCCCGTATCCATTTCCAATAGGAGATACTTCCCGCGCCTTTCAATGGCATGCACTTTTTGCCCAGGCAAAGTTTTAGGTAGGCTGGCGGGTACAGGCCAACGCAAGCGTCCGTCAATAATCTTGACGGCGCTGACTTTGCGCCCCTCAATATGGGGGGCGATTCCTATTCGAGTGACTTCTACTTCTGGAAGTTCTGGCATAAATGAATTGTAGATTCGCGGATTAGAATGTGCTTATGAGCAAATTAAGACTAAAACCTCTTTTAAAGGCTTTATTCCTATCGGCCTTGACTGGTGGAGTCATTTCATCAGTTCATGCCCAAAACCAGGCAAATGGATTGGAAACGGGTGAAGCCGTTTTTGAAGTGCTCGCATCTGAAATCGCTCTTCAGCGAGGTCAGGCCGGCTTGTCCTATAACACCTACCTGGAGATGGCGCGTCAATATAAAGATCCTAGGCTCGCCCAAAGAGCAATGGAAATTGCGATTGCCGGTGGATCCCCAGATTTAGCTATGGAAGCCGCAAAGACTTGGGACGAACTATCTCCAGCCTCAGACACTAAACCCAAAGAAGTCTTGGTGACTCTTTTGATCTTAGGTAATCGTTGGTCCGATGCAATAAAACCAGCAATAACGTTATTGCGCCAACAAACTCCTGCGCAGCAAGAAAACACTCTTTTGCAATTACAGGCTTTACTTGCCAAAGCGAAAGATGAATCTGATGCCTTACGCGCTTTTTATGACATTGCCTCTACTGTAAAGATTTCACCTAAGGATCCTGGCTTGCTTTACACATACGCTATGTCTGCTGAAAAAGTAGGTCGTATTGATGTGATGGAAAAAATCTTGCGTGAAAATTTACGCAAGAACCCCAATGACGTAAATTCTCTTAATGCTCTTGGCTATTCATTAGCTGATCGCAATGTGAAATTACCAGAAGCATTTGCGCTAATCAGCAAGGCGCAGCAACTCTCACCAAAAGATAGTTTTATTTTAGACAGCTTAGGGTGGGTAAATTTTCGTCTTGGTAAAAATGCACTTGCATTAGAGCAATTGCAACAAGCATTCACCATGAAGCCTGAAGCAGATATTGCAGCCCATACTGGTGAAGTGCTGTGGGCCATGAATCGCCATACTGAAGCCGAAGAGATGTGGCGCCAGGGGCAAAAAATAGATGCCAATAACCCAACCCTAAAAGAGACTTTAAAACGCCTAAAGCCTGATTGGACAAGAGATGATCAAGTGGCCAAGGGCTCATGGGATGGGCGCTTTGCCGTCAAGGTGACTGGCTTAACGGATTCGCAAAACCAAGGTGGCTCTGGTGGCTTTACCTTAACGCAAGAAGCATTAAAAGATGTTCTAGAGATTCGCAATCCCATGGGTGGATCCATTGCAAAAATCACTATTACACCAGGTGAAGCAACGCTCGAAAGTGATGGCAAAGTAGTTACCGAAATAGATGCAGACACCTTGGTGCAAAAAACTTTAGGTCTGCCACTACCAGCACGCGGACTATCCAACTGGTTAAGGGGCGAAGTGCGTCCTGGGAGCGAAGCAAGTATTGAAAGAAATACTCAGGGCCAAGTCAGCAAAATTAGTCAAGACGGTTGGGACTTGGTTTACACATGGAGCAATACGAATCGACTTGAAAAACTCATCATGACACGCAGCTCAAACCTCGGCTCGATTGACATTCGCCTGGTGTTTGATCGTCCGAATGATTAAGTGAAACCGTCATTGTGAGTATTGATCATTTAACGCTTCACTCCCCCGCTAAGCTCAATCTTTTTTTACATATCGTTGGGCGCAGAGCAGATGGATATCACTTACTGCAATCCGTCTTTCAGCTGATTGATTGGTGTGACACGCTTCATTTAAAACGCATTTCTGAAAATACAGTGCGGCGAATTAATCCAATCCCTGGAGTTCCACCCGAACAAGATTTAGTCATGCGCGCGGCAAATCTTCTAAAAGATTTTTGCAAGATTGAGACTGGTGTCGAAATCGATCTTCAAAAAGAAATTCCGATAGGTGCAGGCATGGGGGGCGGCTCTTCAGACGCAGCATCTACCTTGATTGGACTTAATGCTCTCTGGGATCTCAATCTTTCCAAAGAAACGCTTTGCAATCTGGGTTTAAAACTAGGGGCTGACGTTCCATTTTTCATTTTTGGCCAAAATGCTTTTGTTGAAGGAATCGGCGAAAAAATTCAAGAAATCGCCCTAGAAACCCCCGATTTCTTGGTGATCTTCCCCAATCAGGGCATCGCAACCGCTAGCATTTTTCAAGACCCCGAATTGACCCGAGATCATGCACAGATTACAATTGATGGCTTTCTTGCATCGCCCTTGTCATTTCATTCGAATGATTGTCAGGCAGTAGCGATGCGGATTTGCCCAGAAGTGAAGCAAGCTTTGGATTGGATTACCCAGACAGTACCGGGCTCACAGCCCCGAATGTCTGGCTCTGGAAGTAGCGTTTTTGCAGTCTTAGATCCTAAGACCAACACCGCAACACTAGAAAATCTTCTACAAAATCTTCCTAAAGGGTGGGTAGGTCGGGTTGTTCGGGGGCTAAATAAAAATCCCGCTTACAATTTGATTTCTTCAGATTGACCTGTAGGGGAATCGCCAAGCTGGTTAAGGCACTGGATTTTGATTCCAGCATGCGAAGGTTCGAA
>CANCPL010000119.1:0-4073 GCA_947380065.1 Burkholderiaceae bacterium
GGTAGTTGCCATCATTGGAATTTTGGTGGCTGTTGCCGTTCCACAATATCAAGATTACATCGCACGCAGTCGTGTGGTTGAGGGCATGAATTTATCCTCCAGCGCAAAGCTAGCTGTAACGGAAGCTTTTGCGAGTCGTGGCACCGTTCCTATGGATGAGGCAACCAGCGGTTCGTTTACCTTCGCACCTACTCGTAGCGTGAAATTAATTGAAGTAACCCCATCAGGTGTCATAGCAATTGATTATCAAATTAGCGTAGCGCCAGAAGGTAAAAACACATTACATCTTGTGCCAACAAATGAGCCTGATGTTAATGTGCCTAAGCCACTTGATCTATCTAAACCAGAGGGCTCAACCTGGGCTGGTGGTTGGTCATGCAGATCTACCGAAACCAATCTCTTGTCTCAACTGCTGCCATCTGAGTGCAGGATTAGTAAGTAAAAAAAGGAATAAAGAAAGCACAAAGCCACCCAAGGGTGGCTTTTTAATGGAGCAGATACAAGCCTAGTTTATGCAGACTTCCATTCCCCAGACTTCCTACTACTTTTTTCTAAGAGTTTTATTTCTCCCATCACCATTCCACGGTCTACTGCTTTGCACATATCGTAGATTGTGAGCGGGGCAACTTGGATTGCGGTGAGAAACTCAGTAAAACAACGAACTAAGGAAAACTAAAACTGATAGAACCAAACTCTGTGTAGTTAAATTAACAAACAAGTGGGACAAAATTGGCCCACAAAAAAAAGAATAGTACAGAAGTCATACAAGGTCGAATTTATCTAGATACTAGCTAAGTACAAATCGATGTTGATGGTGGTTTGGTTAGATGAATTTTATCCTCATCTAGATAGGCAACGTGTCCCTTTATACGTTTGGATTTGACTACCTCTAAGCGACCTTTGTTAAAAAAGGTCTAGCCTGGTTAACCACTTCACCCATTAGAATAGAACATTCTAGAGCGATCTAGAATCTTTTTGCCCTAGATGATTGAGGATAAAAAATTAGAGCCATGAATAGTTTTGAATTAGCGAAAGAGTATTTTTTAGACGGCTGCCTTTTTTTAGAGGCAGAAGATTTTTCTCATGCAGAAGATAAGTTCAGAAAATCACTCGAGCTTATTCCTGATAGAACTTCAACCCTAACAAATCTAGCAATTGCACAATTAAAATTAAAAAAGTACTCGGAGGCCAGAGAAACTTCACAAAAAGCAATCTCACTGGAAAGTAACAATAGCGAAGCATATCTTAATTTAGGTCTTTTAGAAAAAGAATTGAATAGTTTTGAGGGTGCTATTAAATTCTTTGATAAAGCGCTAAGTCTAAGGCCTGTCTATCATGAGGCGTGGTCCAATAAAGGTAATATACTAAATGAACTTAAGCGTTATGACGAGGCTATTACTCACTATGATAGAGCGCTAAGTCTAAGGCCTGATATTAATTGGGTATATGGCTACTTACTGCATGCGAATATGAAAAGAGCTAGTTGGTCATGCTTTGATAAGTATCTAGAAGATGTTCCCAAAAAAATTCTAGCCAATGAGAAAGCCATAGCACCCTTTCCACTACTATCATTAATTGACGATCCTTTGTTGCATAAAAAAGCTTCCCAAATTTATGCTCAAGATAGGTATCCAGTAAATTTCACTTTAGGCCCAATTGCTAAGTTTGCCAAAAAAGAAAAAATTCGGATTGGTTATTTTTCGGCTGATTTTCGTAATCATCCCGTCTCTTTTTTAACTGCCGAACTATTTGAGTTGCATGATAGAAATCAGTTTGAGATATTTGCTTTCTCCTTTGGTCCAGACGATAAAAGCCCCATGCGCTTTCGCTTAAGCCAGGCTTTTAATCAGTTTATTGATGTGAGTGGTATGGCAGATAAAGCAGTCGCCAAGCTTTCTAGAGATTTGGATATTGACATTGCCGTTGATTTGACTGGTCCAATGCAATATTCTAGAACTGGAATTTTCTCTTATCGGGCTGCACCAATTCAAGTTAATTGGCTCGGTTACCCTGGAACAATTGGAGTAGATTTTATTGACTATATCGTAGCCGATAAAATCGTTATTCCAGAATATCATCAACGGTTTTATGCTGAGAAGATAGCGTATCTCCCAAATACCTATATGGTAGATGACTCAAAAAGAACCCCCTCTACTAGACTATTTACAAGAGAAGGGTGCGGGTTGCCAAAAAATGCGTTTGTTTTCTGTTGCTTTAATAATGACTATAAATTTAATCCTCAAGTTTTAGATAGCTGGTCCAGAATTTTGCATGGTGTGAAAAACAGCATTTTATGGATATCTGAAAATAATGAATACTTCAAGACTCAAATTTCAGCAGAATTTATGAGGCGGGGTATCGATTCTGGCAGAGTTATTTTTGCCGCGAGAGTGGAGAAGATGTCTGATCATTTAGCAAGATATGCTCTTGCAGACTTATTTTTGGATACCTACCCGTTCAATGCGCACACTACAGCAATAGATTCTTTAAAGGCATGTATCCCCATTGTTACACTTATGGGACAGTCTTTTGCTGGTCGAGTAGCTGCTAGCCTTTTAAATGCCATTGGACTGCCTGAACTTATTACGTTAAATCAAAAAGACTATGAAGTGCTGGCAATTGAGCTAGCAAAGAACCCTAAAAAATTAGCTACTATTAAGCATAAAATAACAGTAAATCGTTTTACTACTCAGCTGTTTGATACACCACTCTTTGCTAAAAATCTTGAGACTGTATACATCAAGATGTATGAAAGATACCATGCAGACATAGAGCTAGACCATATAACCATTGATTAGGTAGGTGGTGCGTAGGTATCGTAATTGCTAGTTACTCTTCATCATAAAGATCCAACTGTGCATTCCCCGAAGGCGGTCGGCCTCAAGATTCATAATGTCCATTGCTTCTTTTGCGAAGTGTGGACAAGATTTCTACCCCACTGTAGGACAGAATTGGCCCCTATTTTTCTTTTTTCTCGCTTCGCTAGTTAATACACACTAACCCACGTTCCACTCTTACCACCACTCTTCTCAAGTAGTTTGATATTACCCATCACCATGCCACGGTCTACTGCTTTCGCCATGTCATAAATTGTGAGGAGGGCGACCTGGACTGCGGTGAGTGCTTCCATTTCCACGCCGGTAGGGCCAGTTGTTTCTGCTCTCACTTGGCAAGCGATGCTACTTTCCGCTTTGTTGAGTTGGAACTCTAGGCTAACGTGGGTGAGGGCTAGTGGATGGCACAGTGGAATAAGGTCTGAAGTCCTTTTTGCTGCCTGAATGCCAGCAATACGGGCAATACCGAGAACATCGCCCTTTTTATGAGTTCCAGCATCAACCATATTGAAGGTTTCTGGGAGCATCGTAATCCTGCCTGTAGCAATAGCAATGCGATGGGTATTGGGTTTATCGCCAACATTTACCATATGGGCTTGGCCGCTAGAATCAAAATGAGTTAGTTTGTTCATGGGATAAGTTTTACCATATAGGGATGGAAGTCATAAAGACATCAGATTTGCCGGTATCTCGGCCTTCAGTATTTAAGCGTATTTTGGCGTATCAGCTGATTCTAGCGCTAGCTTGGTCTGGAATTGGCACTACTTTTGCTGCTTCAGCTACGCCGGTAGTGGCTGGAGATGTTTCGGTCCAAGGCGATTCAGCTGCTCAGCAAAATATTGGTAGAGCAATGCAGTCCCCAGAGGCGCGTTCTTCAAATTTGCCAAATCGCAATACCCTCCAGAGTCAGCCAACGATTGTGTTGCCGGATATGGGCGACCCAGGTGGCGATTCTTTAAGTCGAGTAGATGAGCGCAAATATGGCGAAATGATCATGCGCCAGATTCGGCCGGATGCAGATTATTCCAATGACTTGCCTATTTATGACTTTTTAAACCAGATGGAGCGCCGTTTATTGCAAGCGGCCAAGAAGGCGCAATTGGGCGGTGCAAATGAGCAAGGTAGTGGCGCTTACAACTTTGAAGTGTTTGCTGTTAAAGACAGCAGTATTAATGCGTTTGCTTTACCTGGTGGGTTTATTGGCTTTCATACAGGTTTGATTGTGAATGCAGAGTCAGA
>CANCPL010000120.1:0-4035 GCA_947380065.1 Burkholderiaceae bacterium
AAGAATGCTTTGGATTCTTGCAAAGAAGTTCGGGTGTCAGCCAACTGCCTAGTCATGACATTAAATTGCCGTGTAAGCATGCCAAGCTCATCGCCAGTATCGAGCTCTGGCTTGGGAGACAAATCTCCCTGTGCAACTGCCTGGGTGCCTCTCAGAAGCATTAGAAGGGGGCGCGCAAGCTGCCTACCCAACATCAAAGCCAAAGTAATGGCCACGAACACCGCGAAGAAAAGAGTCAGGGTTAAGGTACCCACAAACATCTTGCGTAGACCAGTGCGCCCCAAGGCCTTCTCTTGATATTCGCTATACGCTGACTCCACCGCAAAAATATTCTTGGCCAAGGGCGTTGGAATATAGCGTACTAGCTGTAAAAAATATTTGTCTTCCACATCTTTGCCTAAATCTGCTTTGCTATAGATCGTTTTTTTACGAACAATCGGGACAATTGCTCTAACTCGATAGCCCCGCTGCCCACCCTCTACCTCAATTTGATCTAGAAAGGTAATGCCCTTCTTTTTAAATGCCTCCGCAACCACGTCTGCACTGGGCGCAGGAAAGTATTTTTTAGGTTTTATCTCGCTGGTGAAGATCAGATTGCGCTGCATATTAAAAAGACTAAGCTCTTGAATGCCAAATTGATTGCGAATCTTCATTACTGAGGTGGCCACCTGCTCAGCGCTAGTGCCTGAGGGTATCTGCACAATCTGTTCGGCAATAAAATTGCCCTCGCCCAAAATTTCTTCTTGGGCTACTCGCAACGTTACGCGCCCCAACTCTAAACCCGAGTTCAGCGCTGTCTCTACTTTGACGTCAAACCAGGTCTCAATACTGCGCGACACAAACTGCAATGACACGCCGTACAAAATTAAGCCCGGAACGATTCCGACTAAAGCAAAAATCATGGCTAACTTTGCAATCAAACGCGTACCAAAGTGCCCGCGATACCATCGTACGGCGATAACAGCCACCAAAATC
This sequence comes from Burkholderiaceae bacterium, assembly GCA_947380065.1. Lineage (GTDB taxonomy): Bacteria > Pseudomonadota > Gammaproteobacteria > Burkholderiales > Burkholderiaceae > Polynucleobacter. The sequence goes on from CANCPL010000120.1 coordinate 976, forward strand.
AAAATGACTAGAGTCAAGCAAATTCCGATTACTACATTGGCGGCGTAGAGCCAAATAAAGTAGTTATCAAAAAATTCTGTGTTGGAAGAGGCAATCGCCAATAAAACTAAAAGCAATAAAGCAAAAGCGCCGATCACACCGATCGTGACCGGAATGATTTTTTTACTCCAAGCCTTGGATGTAAAAAAACCCGGGTCTAGCATGGCTGCTATCGATCTCATCGCTTAATTAAATTAGGGCCAGTAGGAGAAAATGGAAAGCGGTACCAATCGCTTGATACATTCCAATCGCGATTGTTTAGTGCGTTTACTTGAAAAGGTTTTGGTAGCTTACTAAGATCCAAACTCATGCGCATACTGGCTGTATAAGATTTGCTAGGATCTAGTTGAGAGCCCTCAATAACTCGCCATCCGCCAATACTACCCACTGCTTGCAATGCCTCAGACATGGTTCTGGCAGAAAAAGTAAAGCCCTCTGATGCTATTCGGTACTGCTGTGTGAGTGGCTGATAAGAAAGGCGGGCCTGCCTTTGCACAAGCGCAGACTTTTCATCAAACCAATACCAACGTGATCGAACTAAATCAAACTCTGTTTGGAAATAGAGAACGACGCCTTTTTGCACGGCATCTTCTAGTCCAGGAGATAGCTCAATCTGGAAAGTTGCGTTGAGAAGCCAGTCGTTATCCGCCTTCTCCAACTCAAAGGATTTGATCTTGATTCCTTCGGCGCTAACGGTGGTTGAAAAAACACCCAACACCATCAAGAACAAAATGAGGAATTGTTTAATTCTTCGGCTCATGGCCCATTTTTCTTAAACAAAGCATAGTAAAAACCGTCGTTTAGTTCGCCCGGCAAAATCTGGCCTGGAGCGCCTAATCGTACCGCATTGGAGTGTTGCTCAGCAAACCAAACAGCCTGCTCCTCGCCCTCCTCGGGAAATATCGAGCAAGTGACGTACAAAAGGGTCCCTCCTACCTGGAGCATCATCCACGCCTGATTCAAAATGGCTCGTTGTCTTTCTTGTAGCGCCCTAATGTCTGCTTCGCGCCTTAAAAATGGAATATCAGGATGTCGCGACACTATTCCAGAGGCCGAGCAAGGGGCATCAAGCAGAATCTTGTCAAAAAGAACGCCATCCCACCAGGCCGCTTTGGAAGCGTCGCCGCGTAACACGCGCACTTTGTCGGACTGCAAACGCAGGCGATCTAAGTTGCCACCAATTTTTCCAATACGCTCGCCGTCTAACTCTAGAGCCCGCATTGAACAATCTGCAAGCTCCAATAGATGTGCCGTTTTTCCACCGGGAGCAGCACAGGCATCCAACACCAACTCTCCCACCTGAGGACTTAGTAAGACTGCAGCCAGTTGTGCGCCTGCATCTTGTACAGACACAGCGCCAGTATAAAAACCAGGTAGATCGGATACGGGAACCGCTTCAGGCAACAGGAGAGCGGAAGGCAATTGAACGCCCGCCAATTCTTCTATTGGCATTGAAGAAATTCCGGACTCAGACAATAAGGCTTGATATTGCTCGCGCGTATATTGTCTTTGGTTCACACGCAAAATTAATGGTGCACGCTTGGCCTGTTGAAACAAAATCGATTGCCATGCTTTGGAATAATTGCGTTTCAGATTAGCACGCCACCAAGCAGGTACATACATTGGAATTGGATCGGGCGGAAAACGCTTCTCGCCCTCTGGTGGTTGCACCACGAGACTTACCTTGCGCAGGACCGCATTCACTAAACCTTTGGCATACATGGTTTCGTCATATTCACCACAAGCCTTCACCGCCTGATCCACAATCGTGTGAGCTGGATAGCCCTTGCTCTCGGCTGGATCTTGCAAAAATAAGGCAATCGCAACGCTAAGCAAATGATCTACTTCAGGGGGTGGAGTCTTTGGAATGAATTGCTTAATGAATTCGTGAGAGCGCACCCATTTGCGAAGTGCATCAAAGCTCAAGCTCTGAACGATCGGGCGTTCGTGGGCCTCTAGCTGATCCAGAACCTCTGTAAGCGATCTTCCGCTCATGACCTCGCTTACCGCTTGAGCAGCAATCGTGATTGCTTCAGAGAGCGGGAGACTGCGTGGTGTTTTTTGATCAGTCAAATTAATTTGCTCCGGGATATACCCCGTTTTTAGCCATACTCATTAAACGTGCCACCCGCTCTTCAGTAGGCGGGTGGGTTGAAAAAAGTTGTGCGAGGCCGCCGGCACTCAAAGGGTTGAGAATCATCATCTGTGCTGTTTCAGGATGCTGTTCAACTGCTTGAAATGGGATGCCTTGTGCATAGTTGTGAATTTTTTCCAGCGCCTGCGCTAGCGCCTCAGGGTCAGCGCTTATTTCTGCGCCACCGCGATCTGCCTCGTATTCTCTTGCGCGAGAAATACTCATTTGAATCAAGCTTGCTGCGATCGGAGCCAAAATTGCCACCATCAAGCTGGCTATTGGATTATTGGGCCTGCCCTCAGAATCGCGCCCACCAAAGAACATGGCAAAGTTAGCCAATGCTGAAATGGCTCCCGCCATAGTGGCGGCGATAGTCGAAATCAAAATATCGCGATGACGAACGTGGGCAAGCTCATGCGCCATCACGCCCCGCAGTTCGCGATTTGAGAGAATTTTCAGAATGCCTGTTGTTGCAGCAACCGAAGCATTTTCTGGATTGCGTCCTGTTGCAAAAGCATTAGGAGCATCTTCGTTAATTAAAAATACTTTAGGCATTGGCAAGCCGGCCTTCTCGGACAACTCTTTAACGAGCCCATAAAACTGGGGGGCAGATCTTTCGTCAACCTGCTGTGCATTAGTCATCTTCAGCACCATGGTGTCGGAAAACCAATAACTGAAAAAGTTCATTCCAACAGCCAGCAGCAAGGCCATCAACATGCCCTGTTCACCACCCAACATACCGCCAACCACAATAAAGAGTGCAGTAATTGCTGCCATCAAAACAGCAGTCTTTGCAAAATTAAACATTTCTACTCCTTTGTTTGAAAGCGCAACAATTTTTCACCAATACCAATCGGCTGCAAGCACGTTTTGGCATCTATTTTTTT
>CANCPL010000121.1:0-4025 GCA_947380065.1 Burkholderiaceae bacterium
TGACACCCTTTCGATGGGTATGTCCGATGATTTAGAGGCCGCTATCGCTGAAGGCAGCACTGTAGTTCGCGTTGGTACAGCCATTTTCGGGAAGCGCGATAAGATTAACAAATGAGCACAAACAAAATCGCACAAAACAATAGCAATGCACACATTACCTTTATTGGTGGCGGCAATATGGGGCGCGCCCTCATTAGCGGCCTTCTTGCTAGTGGATTCGAATCCAATCAAATCTCTGTTGTAGAAGCAAATGCTACAACCGCCCTCAAGCTACACGAAGATTTTGGCGTTCAAGGCATTAGTGCTTTAGAACATATCGCTTTTGACTTCTCTAAAAATAATGTGCTTGTGATGGCGATCAAACCCCAAGACTTCAATGTCGTTGCCAAAGGTTTGGCAACTAAACTTAAGCATGCTAGCGCTCCCGGCCCACTTATTCTGAGCATCGCGGCCGGCATTCGCCTAAAAGATATGAGTCGCTGGCTTGATCACACACGCTGTGTGCGCGCTATGCCAAATACTCCAGCCTTAATTGGCAAAGGGATTACCGGTCTTTTTGCAGATGCCGCTGTAGATCAATCTGATCGTGCCTTAGCTGAAACCATTTGTAATGCGGTAGGTCAAACCGTTTGGGTAAATGAAGAAAAATTGATGGATGCAGTAACTGCTGTTTCTGGTAGTGGCCCAGCCTATGTCTTTGCATTTTTAGAAGCAATGCAATCTGCTGGAGAGAAGCTCGGTCTTGACTCAGAGACAGCGCGCAAGCTGGCTTATGCCACTCTTGAAGGTGCTACACAGCTCGCCCATAACTCTGATGAGCACGCTGGTGTTCTCCGCGAGAGAGTCACTTCCAAAGGTGGAACCACTGCTGCTGCTCTAGATGTCATGAAACAACAAGGTTGGCATGAAATTTTAGAAAAAGCGATTGATGCAGCCAGTCAGCGCGGTAAAACGATGGGCGATGAACTCGGCCAGAGTTAGTTAACACCTAAACCCAGCACAATTCCCAGAAATAAAAATCCGCCTAACCAGTTGTTATGGCGGAATGCTTTAAGGCAATTGTCTCTATTGCGAGTTGCAACTAACTTCAAGTGATAAATCGCACAAGCCAATGCTGCGAACCAACCCACTAAAAAATAATTGCTTAAGTTAGCCAATTGCGCCACCCATAACTGACTCAGAAAAAGCATCCCGTAGCTTATTGCTATAGCGACGACATCGTACCGACCAAAAGTAATGGCCGATGTTCTCAACCCTAGGCGCAGATCATCATCGCGGTCAACCATGGCATAGGCTGTGTCATAGGCGATCGCCCAAAAGATGTTCCCAATGAATAAGAACCATGCCTCTAGGGGAATGAAATCCAAAATAGCTGCATACGCCATCGGAATACCAAAGCCAAAAGCAATACCCAAGACAGCTTGGGGCATGGCAAAAAAGCGTTTTGTAAAGGGATAGACGAAGGCCACTAGCAAAGCAAGCACGGATAGTTGCTTTGTAAATACATTCAGAGGCTGAATGAGTAAAAACGCAATTAAGGCCAATACCCCAGCCACAGCTACAGCCTCTTTACCCGAGATTTTTCCACTCGTGACTGGGCGACCTTGGGTACGCTTAACATGACGATCAAAATCACGATCAGCATAGTCGTTGATTGCGCAGCCTGCACTCCGCATCAAAAATGTACCGACAGTAAAGATCAGCAAAATGGATAAATCAGGCACACCACTGCTTGCCAACCAAAGGGCCCAGAGCGTAGGCCACAACAGTAATAGCGTGCCAATCGGCTTATCCAGCCTGATTAAATATCCATAAGAAATAAAACGCTCTTTTACATTCATAGGTTAATTATCAAGCCTTTAGAAATTCTGCTCGAGATCCGAGCCAGCGTTCTAAATGACGCTCCACCAGATCTGCATGCTCAGCAAGTAAGCGCTCAGCCGCCTGTTGAGCTAACTCAATTAACCAGGCATCGCGTTGCAAATCAACAAAGCGCAACATCGCATCTCCTGATTGCTTCGCACCCAGTAATTCACCTGGACCACGCAGTGATAAATCCCGCTCCGCAATCACAAAACCATCTGAGGTCTCACGTAAAGTTTGCAAGCGCTCCTTGGCGGCCATTGAAAGGGGCTCGGCGTACATCAAAATACAGACCGAATCTGCAGACCCCCTACCCACGCGCCCGCGCAATTGATGAATCTGGGCATAACCAAAGCGCTCAGCATGCTCAATTACCATTAATGCTGCATTGGGTACGTCTACCCCAACCTCAATTACCGTAGTGGCAACTAAAAGCTGAATCTCATTTGCCTTAAAGGCGGCCATGACTGATGCTTTTTCTTCTGCTTTTAATCTGCCATGCACCAAGCCAACCTTAAAGTCAGGTAAAGCCTGTGTCAGTTGCTCGAAGCTCTCAACTGCTGTTTGCAATTGCAGCACTTCAGACTCTTCAATGAGAGGGCACACCCAGTACGCTTGCAACCCCTTGGATAACCAACTTTGCAAACCACCGATCACCTCATCACGGCGGCCGGCTTTAACTACCTTGGTAGCAATCGGTTTTCGGCCAGGAGGTAATTCATCGATGACAGAGACATCCAAGTCGGCATAGTAGGTCATCGCTAAAGTGCGTGGTATTGGTGTCGCTGACATCATCAGTTGATGGCAGTAAAACAATTCTGAGCCAACCCGTTGCTGAATCTCTAAACGCTGTCTCACTCCAAAGCGATGTTGCTCATCAATCACTGCGAGGCCAAGTTTGGCAAAGCTCACATTTTCTTGAATAAGAGCATGCGTACCAATAATGAGTTGGGCTTGCCCATTCTCGATCACTGCTTGCGCCAATCGTTTTTCTTTGGCTTTCAGACTTCCTGACAGCCAAGCGATTCTGACCCCCAAAGGTTCAAACCATTCTTTCATTTTGAGGTAGTGCTGCTCAGCCAAGATCTCCGTAGGCGCCATGATGGCGGCTTGATAACCATAATCCATCGCCCGCGCCGCAGCTAAGGCAGCCACTACGGTCTTACCGCTACCCACATCCCCCTGTAAAAGGCGATTCATCGGAAATAATTGTGAAAGGTCATGACTAATTTCAGACCAAACGCCCTCTTGAGAATTGGTTAATTTAAAAGGTAATACTTTCAGCAAGCCTGCTTCAAAGCTTAGCTGCTCTTTCTTGCCTTTACTCTCATCTTTATTTTTTACAAAACTTGGCGCATGTCGCTCTCGACGAATGGCATGCGCACGCTTTAACGAAATTTGCTGGGCAAGGAGCTCCTCAAACTGCACTCGACGCCAAGCAGGATGAGTGCGCTCTAGCAATGCCTGAGTATTGGCATCGGCAGGCGGTTGATGTAAATAGATAATCGCCTCTTGCAAGCTTGGCCAATCATGACTTGGCAACAACTCTGCCATCAGTTCTTTGGGTAAGAACTCAGCCAGACTATCTTGCAGGCTTGGGTCACGTAAGGCTTGTGTCACTGCTTTACGAATAATCGCTTGCGAAACTCCAACGCTTGCCGGGTAAACTGGGGTCAAACTAGCAGGCAAAGGCGCATCTGGAGCTACAGCTCTCACAGTAGGATGCACCATCTCCGGACCCTGAAAACCTTCGCGTACTTCACCGCGGACTCGAATATTGGCCCCGACAGCCATTTGTTTTTGTTGGCTGGGGTAGAAGTTCAGAAAACGCAGATTTAAGGTTTCAGTGTCATCCTCGATGGTGACTACCATCTGCCTTCTGGGCCGAAACAAGACCTGATTGCGAATAACTACGCCTTGGGTCTGAGCGGAGTTAAACCGACCTTGGGCAATTGCCTCCTCGATGGTGAGTAGCTCAGTCTCATCCTCATAACGGGTCGGCAAGTGCAAAGCAAGGGCCATAGGGCTATCTAAACCCATCTTTTGGAGTGTGCTTGGCGCTTGTTTAGTAGTCATCGTTAAAATCTAATACCTGATGGTAATGCTATGCAACTCTCCGACTTTAATTACGAACTCCCACCCGAACTAATCGCCCAACATCC
>CANCPL010000122.1:0-3991 GCA_947380065.1 Burkholderiaceae bacterium
TTTCAGGCGCGCCGAGCATTAGAGGAAACACCAGTCTTCACAGAATTGAGTAAGAACCAAAAGGCGGAGTCACAACTGGCGAATAACTTTAAAGATCCTGAGATCCGCAAGAAGATGTTCTTGCTATTTTTCTGCGTATCTTCAAGCGGCGCTATTCTATTCTTTTGCGTTCAAGTCTATACAGCGATTTTCCTTAAAACCACGGTTAAGCTACCGGCAGCATTGGTTGATCAACTTAGCATTTGCGCAACATTAGCCCTATTTCCACTGACAGTATTTGCGGGATGGATATCGGATAGAGTTGGGAGAAAGCCAGTCATCCTGGGTGGACTCTTACTTGGATCAATATTGATTCTGCCAGCATATAGGGCATTGGAAATCTTTGGCGCTGAATTAATCCAAACCAACAATCAATACTGCATATATGCAATCGCATTGATTTTGATCGCACTATCACTAGTGCTTGCTTTAGTTGTTGGGCCACAAACTGCTTTTCTTGCAGAACTCTTTCCAGCAAAGAATAGGAATAGTGCTGCAACACTTCCCCATAATCTTGCTGCCGGCTGGATTGGTGGACTACTTCCTTTGATTGTTACTTGGTTAAATCAAGTGTGGGAAGGGTCACTTTCGGGACTATGGTACCCAACGATCTTTCTTGGATTGGCGGCGCTTATCGGCCTACTACTCTTGCCAGAAACAAAAACTGTAAATCTCTCTCAATAAACTTACAGAGCTTCAATTCGATCAGAGATTCTCTTCTGAATTGCAATCTTAAAGTCAGACCACCAGTTAATACAATGTAGCTGAAGTTCCAGGATCTCATTTGGATTTGATAGGGCTTTAGCCTTCATGTCCCCCAAAAATTGAGGTAACTCAGCCCAAGAACCAAGAATTGGAAATGGGACAGGGCCAATCGAAGCCAACGCATCCTTGGAAAGCAGAAATTCGTGGGAAAGTGAAATGGGGATGCAGCCCAATTCCAAGGCATCATAAAGGCGGATTGTTTCAGGATTATTGCCAGAGGGGCACGGAGCAAAAATACTGTCTTCCATGATTGCCGAATATAAACCGACGTTATAACCTCCAGCAAAACCATTCGAAGGCATTACATATAAATTCTCGCCGCAAGTAGTAGCAGGCCCAGCAAAGCTAGCGCGCTCATTATTATAAGAAGCCGCATTATTAATCCAACCCAAGAATGCAGATAAGCACTGGCGCTGAGATGATTTCTTCAGAACACTTTTGTTTCTTGGTCCAACGCCCGTTCTAAAACCATTAGGTGCCCACAATACCTTGCTGTCCTGGCCAGTTTCAATAATGGTTTGAAAATAGTAATTACGTATTACCAAGTCGCATTCTGAATACGCTGAAATATCTTTATCGAGCCTTTCTCCACCCATGTGATAGAGAACCACTTTATTACCAAGAGATTTAATGTGGCGGATAAGATCAATGTTGATTTGATTCAGCTCCAAATACACAACAGCAGAATCACCTAATTGACCAGAATTCACGCCAAGGCTATACGGTGCGCCACTAAACAGCTCGTTTTGAATAAACCATGTCTCCAGAGCAGCGTTTAGAGAATCTGGAGTGCTAATGATTTGTAAATTAGTCATTGAGGCTAAATTAACCCTGGTGATATTGAATGACAGAGTCTTTATTTGAGTAATAAACATTTAATTCCTCAAAGAAAGGCGGGGGATCAGAATAATCATGCCAAATTTTGATAGGGCCAAAAAAGCTGCGATGCCACATCGGCCTAAAATTCCAATTTAAGGGCAAAACAAAAGGATTAAAACCTGTTTGCTCAATTGCCAAAGCAAAGGAGCCTTGATCGTTTGCCGGCATCGTATAAACACCTTGATCCCCAACGGCAACAAGTGCAGAATCGACCGTTTTAGCCAACTCCTTCCATTTATCAAACACGGGCTTGGCCTTCTTTGTAAAAAAAATAACGCCAGTGTTGTACTCGATTTCATCCCCAACAAATATTTTGGGATAACGCTTGCCCCAGGGCGCCTCACAGATAGCAAGTGCCATTCCAAAGGTGATAGCCTTCTCAAACCCAAAATCAAGCCTACCCATTACTACGGTATCAAGGTCAAGAAAAAGTGTCTCATCAAATGGAGATAGATCAAGCATGGCAGCTTTTTGGTTGAGGCTACTATCCTCGCCACCAGGAGCCTCAACCTTGATAATTTCATGCGGCAATTCTGGATGAAACTTCTTAATGGAAGCCTTTAGACGCTCAATGGGCAAATTAGATTGATCGCCCCAGTAAATTGAAATGATTCCGCGAGACATTTTCACCTCAAATTAATCAACAATGAAATAAAAGGCAGGCATATTTTCAAAGCCATTTTTAGAAATGATTTGATATTCCCGTCCAAGCTTTATAAAAAACTCATCTACAGCTTTCTTAACTCCGGCCCAGCCAATATCATCCCCACAAATAATTCCACCTTTTTTAACTTTTGGATACCAGGCAGCTAGATCTTTCACTACACCCTCATAAGTATGATCACCGTCGATATATACCAGATCGCAGCTACCATCCTCAAATTGATCGGCAACTAGCCAAGACTTTTCTCGGACCAATCTGACTCTACCCTGGAACTTCTGTAGATTCGTAGATACAGCCTCGAATAAGCGATCCATTGCATTTTGCGTATCCTCTACACCAAAAAGCTTTTGAACATCCTGGCAAAAAATATCATTCAGGTCATAATTGGCCAGATATGGGTCTACACCTACGTAATGAACGGCAGGCAAAACGGTGCACAAAAAATCTGCATGGTATCCATATGCAACACCGATTTCTATAATATTTTGTGCGCCGATCATCTCTGCCAGGTGAGGGACGATACCGTACGACCCAAACCAGGTGCAGGTTTTCTTATTTTCCTCTAGCGCAATTTGATCTTGGTCTTGCATACTTGATCCTCATAGCAAAATGCCTCACATTTAGTGAGGCATTTTAGAATTTTTGGTGCCCCTTGTCCGACTCGAACAGACCACCTACTGATTACAAATCAGTTGCTCTACCAGATGAGCTAAAGGGGCAACGTCGAAATTTTAACCTATTTCACAATCTTCAGGAAGGATTGCTTAGCGCTTTTGGTTTCTGAGGGCTCAGGCTTTTCAGGAATTTGTTCTTCAATTGAGCTTGAGTCAAACGGGAATGACATACCTTGACCATTTTCTCTAGCGTAAATAGCCAAAACATGGGTTATCGGAACCAATATTTTTCTTGGTACCCCACCAAACCTCGCTTGGAAACTAATGTAATCATTCTCAATTTGCAGTTGATGGCATGCTTCTATAGATAAATTCAGAACAATTTCATCATTCTTCACAAACTCCATTGGTACTTCAACTGTTGAGTCTACAAATACGGCCATGAAAGGCGCAAAACCATTATCCGAGCACCACTGGTGTAGCGCTCGGATTAGGTAGGGTTTGTTACTTGGAATGTCAGACATGCTGAGTTGTCATGAACCGCCAATGAAACTTAACGGCGCATTACCTTCTCTGAAGGTGTTAATGCCTCAATGTAGGCAGGCCTACTGAAAATACGCTCTGCATACTTCAGGAGAGCTGCTGCATTACGTGAGAGGTCAATGCCATAGTGCTCAAGACGCCACAACAATGGAGCAATCGCCACATCTAACATTGAAAACTCTTCGCCCAACATATACTTATTTTTAACAAAAATTGGAGCTAACTGAGTTAAACGATCACGAATAGCTAAACGAGCCTTTTCATGAACCTTTTCGGCAGCCTTGCCTTTTTCATTTTCTAATGCTGCAACGTGCACAAATAATTCTTTCTCGAAATTGAAGAGAAATAGGCGTGCGCGTGCGCGTGCAACCGGATCAGGCGGCATCAACTGTGGATGAGGAAAACGCTCGTCAATATATTCATTGATGATGTTTGACTCATACAAAATTAAGTCGCGCTCAACCAAGATTGGAACTTGGCCATAAGG
>CANCPL010000123.1:0-3783 GCA_947380065.1 Burkholderiaceae bacterium
TGCTTTAAAGATGGCTATCGTCCCGACGGTAACTGCCGTGCATGCGTAGTGGAGATTAATGGCGAGCGTACATTAGCGCCAAGTTGCTGCAGAAGCGCGACTCCTGGAATGGAAGTCAAAGCCAATAGTGAGCGCGCCGTCAAAAGTCAGAAATTAGTTCTGGAGATGTTGCTTTCTGATATGCCTGATGAAGGTTTTAAGTGGGTTGGCGATAGCAAAGAGGAAGAGCAAAAGAACCAGCATGGTGAGCTGAGTACCTGGGCTGCCCGCATGGATGTGACTGTTCGTCCGGAACTCAAAGCATTGCGGCGTGAAAAGGTTAGTAGTGATATTTCTCATCCAGCGATGGCTGTCAATTTGGATGCATGTATTCAATGTAATCGCTGTGTACGCGCTTGTCGTGAAGAGCAAGTAAATGATGTGATCGGCTACGCCATGCGTGGCGGTCATAGTGAAATCGTATTCGACTTAAACGATCCGATGGGCGACAGTACTTGCGTTGCCTGTGGCGAGTGTGTGCAAGCTTGCCCAACTGGTGCATTGATGCCAAAAGGCTTGATTGGCTCCCAAACGGTTGATCGCAAAGTCGATTCCGTTTGCCCATTCTGTGGCGTTGGTTGCCAAATTACTTACAACGTTAAAGACGAAAAAATTGTGAGTGTTGAAGGCCGTGATGGCCCTGCAAACCATAATCGTTTATGCGTTAAAGGCCGTTTTGGCATGGATTACATCCATAATCCACAGCGCCTTACCAAACCCTTAATTCGTAAAGCGGGCGCTCCAAAGGATGAGTCCATCCTTGAAGGCAAGCAAGACTGGTCCAACATCTTCCGCGAGGCCACTTGGGAAGAGGCTTTGGAGTTTGCTGCTGGAGGCCTCAAAAAATTAAAAGATCAACACGGCTTAAAAGTATTGGCGGGCTTTGGTTCTGCCAAGGGTAGTAATGAAGAGGCTTATCTCTTCCAAAAGTTGGTTCGTACCGGCTTTGGTAGCAATAACGTAGATCACTGCACACGTCTTTGCCATGCATCATCTGTAGCAGCACTTCTCGAAGGCGTTGGCTCTGGTGCGGTAAGTAATCAGGTTAATGATGTTGAGCATTCCAGCTTAATTTTCTTGATTGGCTCCAATCCAACTGCAAACCACCCGGTTGCTGCTACCTGGTTTAAGAATGCCGCTAAACGTGGTGCCAAAATTGTCTTGTGTGATCCACGTGCGACTGAAATCAGTAAGCATGCATGGCGCACGATGCAATTTAAGCCAGACACTGATGTGGCGATGCTCAATGCCATGATCTATACGATTATTGAAGAAGGCTTGGTTGATAAAGACTTTATTCAAAATCGCTCGAATAACTTTGAAGCCTTAAAAGAAAACATTAAGGGCTATAGCCCTGAAGCAATGGCGCCAATCTGCGGTATTCCAGCAGAAAACCTGCGTGAAGTAGCAAGGGAGTTTGCAACTACGAAATCAGCCATGATTTTGTGGGGCATGGGCGTAAGTCAACACGTGCACGGTACAGACAATGCGCGTTGCTTAATTGCTCTTGTAAGTATTACTGGCCAAATCGGTAAGCCTGGATCGGGATTGCATCCATTGCGTGGTCAAAACAACGTGCAAGGTGCTAGTGATGCCGGTTTGATTCCGATGATGTTCCCGAACTATCAGCGTGTTGATAATCCAGAAGCGCATGCTTGGTTTGAGAAGTTCTGGGGTACGCCATTAGATAAAAAACCTGGCTATACCGTGGTGGAGATCATGCATAAGATCACTGCACCTGATTCTGATCCAGACAAGATTCGTGGCATGTTTGTCGAAGGTGAAAATCCTGCGATGAGTGACCCTGATTTGAATCATGCGCGTCATGCATTAGCGGCTCTTGAACACTTAGTTGTACAAGACATCTTCATGACAGAGACAGCATTGCTTGCTGACGTCGTCTTGCCTGCAAGCGCTTGGCCTGAGAAGGTTGGCACCGCTAGCAATACTGACCGTATGGTTCAGATGGGTAAGAAAGCGATTGATCCTCCAGGAGATGCAAAGCCTGACTTGTGGATTATTCAGCAAATCGCTAAAGGCATGGGCTTGAACTGGAATTACCAAGGTCCTGATGCCGGTGTTGCTGAGGTTTATGACGAAATGCGTCAAGCCATGCATGGTGCTATCAATGGTATTACTTGGGAGCGCTTGGAAAAGGAATCTAGTGTTACCTATCCATGCTTGTCTGCCGAAGATCCAGGTCGTCCGATCGTGTTTGATGACAAGTTTGATACCAAAGATGGCAAGGTAAAACTGGTTCCTGCTGACATCATTCCAGCGAACGAACGTCCTGATGCTGAGTACCCGTTTGTATTGATTACCGGTCGTCAGTTAGAGCATTGGCATACCGGCAGCATGACGCGCCGTGCCACTGTGCTCGATGCGATTGAGCCCATGGCTACTGTATCAATGAATGGTGAGGATATGACCCAGTTAGGCGTTACGGCGGGTGATGTGATTACCGTTCAATCTCGTCGTGGTGATGTAGGTATCCACGTAAGAAGAGACGACGGCACACCAAGAGGGGTGATTTTTATTCCTTTCGCCTACTATGAGGCTGCTGCTAACTTGATCACCAATTCTGCGCTAGATCCATTTGGCAAGATTCCAGAGTTTAAGTATTGCGCTGTGAAGCTGGCTAAAGGTGGAGAAGTAGCCAAGATCATGGGGTACGGTACGAATGCCCCAGGCGGATCTAAGGTAATGTCTAACGTCTAATTACCGTTCTAGTGAGACACAAAAGGGCTCCTACAAGGAGCCTTTTTGTATTTAAACCCCATTTTCCTTCTTACTACTTTTGTAGTAAAATGGGTAAAAGGGAGGTCTTATGGGTATGCCAGTAAGGATTGATGATGATTTATATGAATTGGCCAAGGTAGAAGCTAAGGTAGAGCATCGAACTATTGCTGGGCAAATCGAGTTTTGGGCAAAAGTGGGTCGGGCAGCAATTGATAATCCGGACTTACCTGTTGCTTTTATTATGGAGTCGCTTGCTTCTTTGGCCGAACCTAGAGAGCAATCCACCCCATTTATCCCTCGCACAGGGAAGCTTTGATGGCGTATGACGTTTCACAAACACGCCGATTCCTAAGACAATACAAAAAACTAAATGACAAAACCGCCAAGGATGTCGATGACGCTGTAGTCCAGGTATCTAATAAACCAACAATTGGCGAAAAAAAGAAGGGCGACTTGTCTGAATTATGGGTATTTAAGTTCAGAAGCGGTAGTCAGCTTTATTTGCTTGGATATTCAATAGATGATGGATTAAGACTAATTTATTTGGAGTCTATAGGGTCCCATGAAAACTTCTACCGAGACATTAAGCGATAAATAAGCGAACATCTCTGGAGACCTTTAGAATGAATCCTCTATGGCAAGCTCTAAACCCTCCCAAAACACCACCGCAAACGCCGAGCTTCCCGTCCTGATTATTGGGGCTGGATTAGCGGGACTGACTGTCGCCTTACATATGGCCGATTCTCAGCCGGTCATTCTGATGGCAAAGCGGGGCTTAGGTGAGGCAGCTACAGCTTGGGCCCAAGGCGGTATTGTTGGGGTAGTCGATAAAGAGCATGACAGTATTGATTCGCACGTAGCTGACACCTTAGATGCCGGTGCAGGGCTTGTGGTTGAATCCACAGCACGCTATATCGCCGAAGAAAGTGCTGATGCGATCCGTTGGTTGGTAGAGCAGGGCGTACCCTTTACAACCGATGAATCTGGTCCAATGGGTTTGCATTT
>CANCPL010000124.1:0-3578 GCA_947380065.1 Burkholderiaceae bacterium
ACCCCGATCATTCGGAGGACGAAGACAGATTTATCTTGCTGGGAGTAAGCCATTCTCTTCGTGTGATTTTGGTTTGCCATTGTTATCGAAGCGAGGGTAATGTCGTTCGTATTATTTCGGCTCGTAAGGCAACCCCTAAAGAGTCAAAATCTTATTAAAGGTGATGAAGATGCGTAAAGAATATGATTTCTCAAAAGCTCGTAAAAATCCATATGCTTCTATGCTCAAGAAGCCCATTACCATTAGATTGGATGAGGATTCAGTGAGCTACTTCAAATCTATATCAGAAGAGGTGGGCATTCCTTATCAAAGCCTCATTAATCTCTATTTAAGAGATTGCGCCCTTTCGCATAAGAAATTGAACCTTAGCTGGAAGTAGTCTAGAGCTAGGATGAGAGTCTCCAGGGGCCTTGGTCGATTCCGACCCGGGCCACCAAGAAATACCAAAACCACCCTCGGGTGGTTTTTTCACCTGGGCTCTGGCTGGCCTCCAAATACGTCAACCCCGATTCCCTCTCGGCGTTATATTAGTAGAACAACGAGAAAGGTGGGTAATATGAATTCAAAATTCTATGCTTCTGTAACTCTAGTTTCCGTATTGGCTTGCATTGGTGCGCCAAGCTATGCTGAAAATGCTAAGTGGGAAAAAAATCATCCTCGTAGGACTCAAGTAAACGAGCGCTTAGAAAATCAAAACCATCGCATTACCAATGAAGTGAAGAGCGGAGAAATTACTAAATCCCAAGCTCAAGCACTAAGACAGAATGATAAAAATATTCGCCAAGAAGAACGTGATATGGCATCGCAAAATGGCGGCCATATTACTAAGACTGAGCAAAATGCTTTGAATCAGCAGTTAAACCAAAATAGTGCGGCGATAGGAAAGTAAAGTTTCTTGCATCCCGGGCCGGGCCCTGGTCGATTCCACTTCAGGGCACCAAGAAGCTCCAAAACCACCTTCGAGTGGTTTTTCATATAACTCAAGCTATCAATTTAAAGTTGCTTATGAATCCGAATACAAAAAAAGTTATTGAAAAATGCGCCCGTGAATCTCATGTTGGTTTTCTAACCTTCCCAGAGGCATTGGGCCGCTTAATTGAGGCTGGCGTTGAGTCCTACTTCGCTGACTATCGTAATCAATCAACCACATATTATTTGTCAAGAAATGAGGCCCTAAGTGTTCCCATGGCGATGCCCACAATTGAAATTCCAAACTCATTTAATAAAGATGGAGTTGTTTCAGCTATTTGTGCCGCTCAAAGTGATACGGTTAGATATCCTGAGTTCCTCAAGTTAACGATGTCTGCTGGCTGTATCGGGTACATCGTTTGGATAGCTGGAAAGTATGTCAGCTATTTCGGGCGGCAAGGTGAGCTTCATGTCGAGCACTTTCCGCAAGAATGAGAATTCCTGGGCCCTAATAGATTCCGTTCTTGGTCACCAAGAAATACCAAAACTACCCTCGGGTAGTTTTGGTATTTGGTGTTCTATGATGTCGTTTAAAACGATACTATCAATTTAAGCCTTTGCAGCTTTTTCTAGTGCCCTACTTAAGTCAGAAAAATACTTGTCAGCTTTCTTTGTTAGCTCGATTCTTTTGACGCGGCCATCATTCGTTGGTTTGAGTGTGATATATCCATCATCAACCAATGAATGAAGTCTTTTGTGCAGTGTGGCTTGAGAGCCGAGTCGGTTAAGGGTAAGAATATCACCCACTACAAGCTTGCTCTCGTTCAGAATGATATTTTTGCTGATGTACTCAAGAATATCTTTGCTTAAAGGGTCTAGGGGTTTCTCGCTAGATTTAGTCAGCGTATCAGCGAGTCGTAAAAATCGTAAGTAGGAATTTGCCATTTAGTTATACCTTCTTTTTAAGTATGATAGATCTGTGCTCATTTCTTCAAAAAAATCACCACTAGTTTCAATTATCCTCTTAAAAATAGGATTACCGTTTTGCCTCTATTTTTTAACTTTATATGCGGTTAAAGCTCTACCAATATTAGTTAATCATCCCGAGCTTAGCTATTTTGTTTATCTACCAGCCGGTATTAAAGTTCTCTCGGTATTGATTTTTGGGTGGATGGCGGCTATCGGAATTGGCCTAGCTGTATTTGTTAGGTTGCTGATATTTCAACCGGAACAACCATGGGTAGTATGGTTCATAGTTGCGCTTGTTGGTAGCGCTGTGCTCGTCTTAGTGGTTAATTTAACGCTCAAAGGGCTTGGCGTTTCGAGAGACCTCCATAATTTGAAATATCGCGATGTAATTACCTTGGCGTTGCTTGCTAGCATTGCTCATGGCTTTAGCTACACCTATGTAATTTTTACCATTCATCACTATGCCTTTGATAACTTCATGCGTGAAGGCATGATTATTGTGATGGGCGGATTCTTTGGGAATATGTTGATTATTGGTTTATTGACTTTTGTTATTCAGCGCAACACATGGCTACAAAACGAGATCAAACGATTAAATGATGGCGAGCATCAAGGCTAGAGCCTTGACATCCTAGGCCCTGGTCGATTCCACTCCGGGCCACCAAGAAACATCTTCGAGTGATTTTTTATTTGATCGGATTGGTTAGCCACTATTGGTCTCAGGCCCTCCAACATTCCTCTGGACTCGAGATGTTGTTTAAAAAAATCGTTTAGTTTAGGAGTGGCTTTTGGCACCTACCAAGAAACTCTGTTCTGGCTATATTGCGTTCATTAGGATTTATCTTTTCACCAACAGCCCAAATAGCATCAATTTCTGCGAATGACTGCGTGCTTGTATCGTAAATAATGCGTTTACGCTGCCTGGTACCGCTTTCTTCTTTTATAAAGTTACAACTGATGATGTTGGCTTGTTGAGCACAATCATAATCATCAATCTTGTAATTTTGGAACTTATAAGTTCGTGTAACCTGAGGTGTAACTACCTCTTGTTTTGCTTCAGTCTTAATGGCCGCACCATAACAACTTAATGTTAAGTTGTTAGGATTTTGTGAGCAAGCAACCAGTAAGCTAAATAGCGTTAGTACAAGCAATTTCCTCATAGCACCCTTTATAGTTTTAAAAATTATAAGTGATTTTTCTCCCCTACAGTTATGTTGTTAGCGGCGCGTCAATACTCTGCTTGCGCCTATTAGAAAAACTTGTCCTAAGTCAACCTTCTTGCCAAGAGCGGGTAATACTTTAGCTCTAGTGATGATTTTTAGTACTAAAAAACGCTATAAGGATTTCTATTATTGCGGCGCGTTAAAGATTTTTAAATAGCCACCAAGGATTAGACATCCTCGGCCCCAGTCGATTCACCCCGGGCCACCAAGAATCTCAATAGCCTACTTGTTGGGCTATTTTCTTTTAAGGCTTGCCAAGGTTAGGCGCCATTGGTCTCGGATATTGCATGCAAGAACTGTCCTTCAAAAGGGCAAACTAATTTGACTGCCCTGCGTCGATTTAAGCATATAGCTTATTAATGGCGGTTGCTCGCAATATCATTTAAAACGACATTTTTAATGCTCGATGAGGGTAATCACCAACGCATGCCTCTTTAAAAGTAGCTATTCTTACCTGAACCAAAAATACTATGGAGG
>CANCPL010000125.1:0-3482 GCA_947380065.1 Burkholderiaceae bacterium
ATGATGGCAACCTGTATGCCGTTCTGAACTTTCATGACGTATGGGTTAAAGACCATATCCCCAAAGTCTGCTGTCTTAATATTTTGGGCAATAAAGGAAACTTTTCCCTTGAAGTCGCCATTGACGATTTCCATGACGCGCTTCTCACCTAGCGTCATTTCCCAATGCGGCGTCATCACATCTACGCCTAATGCAAGAGCGGCATCAACCATGTCTTGGCCATTGGTCCAAAGCGCCGTGCCAGAACCTTGCCAGGTATCTCCACCATCGAGCAATAAAGCGCTAGGACGATTTGCCTTCATTTGCTTAATCAATGTAGCCATATGGGCAAAACCACCCATCTTGCCGTAGTTTTGGGCGGCTGCAACGTAATCCAAATACGTAAAAGCATGAGCATCACGTGTGCCTGGTGGAATACCATTCGCTTTTAAGAAATATTCGCCAACTAAGTGCGGCGTTTTACCTTCTTGAGCGCCGATACCTAGATTTACATTAGGCTCGCGAAAGTAAATTGGCAGTAGCTGAGCATGGCAGTCTGTGAAATGCAGAAAGTGCACATTACCAAATTTAGGTAAGTCATAAAATTTTTGCGCAGTACTTTGCGCATTCACAAAATTTGACTGCAAGCTCATTCCGCCTGCAGAGGCAATCGCTAAAGCCTGCAAAAAATCGCGGCGACTTAAAGACATAACATTCCCCTTATGAAAACAGGCCTGTCGGCCTGTTTTTTGCTTCTTTATTGATTTACTGGTGAAGCAGGATCAAGCAGCAATGCCATGACATCCTGAATCTGTTGCTCATTTAAGAGTTTGAAGTGTGCAAAGCGCGGCATATTGCTACATGCGTTGTATGCCTTAGAATTATTAATACGATTCCAGGTATAGGTCACCACTTCTTGTGAGTAGCCGCGCATCTTTCCATAACCCGTTAATGATGGGCCGATGTTTCCATAAGAAATTTCTTTTGGATCAATCTGGTGACAGTTATAACAACCTCCGCCAATGACGGTGTCAGCCTTATCGGTCCAAGTCGCACCGCGACCACTTTGCGCAATGGCTTCACCCTTCTTCCAATCGCCAATGTACTTACCATCAGATGGCTGCTTAATGCTGCCCATATTCATCTTCTGAATCTTTTCACGCATTTTTTCACCTTGCTTGCTATTGGCAAACACGGGATCGGAACAAAACTTTTGAGTCTCGTCTTGCGCAATACGATCTAATCCCGCGATGCCATCGGCCTTAAAGCTGTCAGTCATCATTTTGTTGAACTTGGGATCATTCTTTTGTTGAGCCACTGCTGCGTTCTGCATGAGGCATGTGGCTAGAATAAATCCAGAAACTGTTAAGAGTTTTTTGATGTGGGTAATTTTCATAATCTCTATCTCTTATCTCTTAACGCTTCAATCCAGGGGTCTCTACAGTCCCGCCATTAGCAGTCTTCGCCATATACATCGATAAAGCGATGGTGACATCAGATCCGTAAATAGGGAACGGAAAACGTTGCTGACGATAGCAATCATTTAAACGTTGCTGCATTGTCCAAAACTGACCGCTCGATACGCGATAGGCAGGCCAGTAACCCCAACCCATCGCCGCACCCTTCTGAGTTGTAATGTTTGGCAAATCTTGCAAGCGAATACGTTTTCCATCTTCGCCATGACAGGAAGCGCATGAGAAGTCCATTGGGCCGCCCTGGAAAAAGAATGCGCGCTTACCAAGCTCATACATTTCTTTTTCTTTGGGGTGCGCTGTGCTTACTTGAATTTTGTCACCCTTAGATAAAGTGACTACGTAAGCAACAATGGCCTCCATATCCTTCTTGGGACCTTTTTGAAATGGTGCATCAACCATCTCTTGTGGATCGCGACCTTGAAGCTTCTGCATACAAGTCATTAAGCGAGACTCGAGATCTTGAACTTTATTTGTATCTTTGAAATAACGTGGCAGCTGCGCTGCTGCGCCCTTCACTACTCCTGGTCCTAGTCCTAAATCACACTTCTCTAAGGTAGCATTCTTGGGTCCAGCAGGCTTTTTCCAAAGATCTTCACCAGCTGCCTCATACAGTTCTGAAGGGTTGCCATCAGCAATCATCTCGCGATATTTTGCAATATCGTCTGTCGCACTTTTTTGTGCCGATACAGAAGATGAGACTGTTAATAAAGCAGCCATCATTCCTGAGGCTAACCCTAAAGTAAATTTACGCTGCATTTGCAACCCTTTCAAAACCCATGAGATGGTAAAGATTTAATGATTCAACAAGCAAATTACGATGCAGTTGCTTCGTCAGTGCGCTTGTCACCTTTACTATCTATCCAGTTCACAACAATCTTGTCGCCCTTAGCGCCCTTGTATTTAAAATTCAAGAATGGATCCTTAGAAACTGCTGGACCAAACTGACCATTTAAAACATCTTTGCCATTAGCTTTGACGTTGATCGTAGTGATGTGCCATGCAGGAATCGTTTTGCCGGCAGCGTCCTTACGCTGACCAGATTCCATATCGTGTTTCATCAAAATTTTTACATCCACAATTCCACCGTTTTCGGCCGCTCTAACGCGCATTGGATCAGACATATATTCCTCTTGTAATCTAGTAATTAATTAATGGTTTTTATTCGGGTTGAGGGCAATTAACCGCCGCAACCACCCAAGGTCACTTTCACTTCCTTCACAGCCATACTCCATTTGCCATCGGCTTTTACCAAGGCATAGACGTTGGAGGTTTGACCCATCTTGATACGAGTAGTAACAAAAGGCTCTGTACCAGCAGGAATAAAGAATTGCGCCGCTAAGGCACTTGGGTTTTTCTCAACCAAGATTGCCATCTGTTCTGCTTTAAGAGTAGTGACAATTCCCACTGGAACTACTGCACCATTTTCTGCAATATCAGGGGCGTTCAAAGTAACGGCGCCAGATTTGTCTGGGCTGCCTGCACCTAGAATCTTGAACACATCATCCAGACTCTTGCCTTCGAAAGCGGCTTTATTCCACTCTTGGGCTTGGGCTACGCTAATAAGACCCGCAGAAGCCATTAAGCCGAAAACGGCTGAATATTTCAATAAACTGCGTCGCTGCTGATTCATAAAAACTCCTTTAATAATCTACTCTTAGTATCAAATATAGCGGTATTTCAAAAAACCTTCTGCAAATCTATTGCCCAGTAAGGACCCAGCGCACAAGAGTTGCTCTGTCCTCATCAGATAACTGCGCCTGTGGTGGCATTGGAATCGCTCCCCATACCCCTGAACCCCCATTTTTGACCTTAGCCATAAGCTTTTCTTGAGCCCCGCTCTGCCCTTTATATTTCGCTGCAATATCGGCAATAGACGGCCCAACCAATTTGGCATTCGGTGCATGACATGCTGAACAGTTTTCATTCTTAAACAGCGCTGCAGGGCCTTTTGTAGTGGCGGCATGGGTATCAGCAGCATGTGCAAGCCCCTCACCTGAAGATCCAGGTAACTTAGCAATTGGAGGCTTA
>CANCPL010000126.1:0-3337 GCA_947380065.1 Burkholderiaceae bacterium
GTAAGTATTGGGGTCACCTGCGCGCGTAAAAAACTCTGGAGCAATCGCAAGATATCCCAGCTTAGCAAAACGTCTTGTGACATCGGCGATGTACTCATGCACACCAAAAATTTCACTCGCCACAATAATGATGGGTAAAGAGCCTTTAGCTTTTTCAGGCCGCGAGACATAAGCTGGCAACTGAAAGCCACCCACTGGGATCATCTGCTCACCAGCTTTGATACCCTTGAAATCCGTTTCAATAGCCGCAGCCATCACAGGCTCAGATGCCCCTACAAACCCAACCCCAATAGCAGTCGCGCTCATTGCGGATGTTTTTATAAAATTGCGTCGACTATTTTGAATATCTTTAATCATTTTTTTGCCTCCAGGCCTGCATTTCGCATTGAATACTTAGTGCGCTTCTTCCCAATTATCGCCAATCCCAATACTAACCACCAAAGGCACCTTTAACTGGGCGACATTGCACATCAAACCAGGTAATTTAGCTTGCACTACTTCAAGCTCATCAAAAGGCACGTCTAGGACCAACTCATCATGAACCTGTAGTAGAAGCTTGGTTTTGAGCTGCTCTTTTTCCAGCCAATCCTCAACGGCGATCATGGCCAATTTGATTAAGTCAGCTGCGGTACCTTGCATTGGGGCATTAATTGCTGCCCGCTCAGCACCTTGGCGTCGCGGACCATTAGAGCCCTTGATCTCTGGCAGCCAAAGACGTCGCCCAAAAACTGTTTCTACGTAGCCATTCTCTCTTGCTTCGAGACGTGTGCGCTCCATATATTGAGCCACCCCCGGATAACGATCGAAGTATTTAGCGATGTAGTTTTGTGCAGCAGAACGCTCAATACCCAGATTGCCGGCTAAACCAAAAGCACTCATTCCGTAAATCAGGCCAAAGTTAATGACTTTGGCGTAACGACGCTGCTCAGAATTCACATCATCTAATGGGACACCAAAAATCTCTGCTGCCGTGGCTTGGTGAACATCTTTACCTTCTTTAAATGCCGTTAATAGATTTTCATCTTCGGCAATATGCGCCATGATGCGCAACTCAATTTGCGAGTAGTCCGCCGACAATAATTTACATCCGTCTGCTGGAATAAAGGCCTCACGAATACGACGACCCTCTTCTGTGCGCACTGGAATATTTTGCAAGTTTGGATCGCTTGATGCCAGGCGACCTGTGACTGCAGTAGCTTGAGAAAAGTTCGTATGAACGCGACCCGTCTTGGGATCGGCCATGCGAGGAAGCTTCTCAATATAGGTGGACATTAGCTTTGCCAAACTGCGGTAATCCAAAATACGCGCGGGCAAGGGATAGTCTTCCGCTAGCTTCTGCAACACTTCCTCATCGGTAGAGGGTGCACCTGAAGGCGTCTTTTTAATTATCGGAAGCTCAAGTTGTCCAAATAAAATTTCTGCGATCTGCTTAGGTGACTGAATATTAAAAGGCTGACCTGCTAGCTTGTGAATTTCGCCTTCTAACTCAAGCAAACGTTTGCCCACCTGCTGGCCTTGTTTGGCCAACAATGCTGAATCAATCCGAATGCCATTACGCTCCATGATGCCGAGCACACGCATAGCGGGCATCTCTACCTTTTCATAGATATAGAGCAGGCCTGAGTTTTCCTGAATCTGCGGCCATAACTCTAAATGTAGACGCAAAGTAATGTCAGCATCCTCTGCCGCATAGTCTGTCGCAATTTGGAGATCGACTTGATCAAAGCCAATCTGGTGGACACCTTTGCCGCAGACCTCTTCATAGCGAATGGTTTTCATGCCTAAATGACGCTCAGCCAAGCTGTCCATATTGTGAGGCATGTGTGACTCAAGCACATAAGACTCTAGTAAGGTGTCAAATGCAATGCCCTTTAAGGTAATGCCATAGTTTGCAAAGATATGGGCGTCGTACTTTAAGTTTTGACCTACTTTTAAATGCGTTGCGCTTTCCAACCAGGGCTTCATGCGCGCGAGTACTAGGGCACGATCAAGCTGTACCTCACCGTTGCGGTGAGCAACCGGGATGTAACAAGCTTCACCCGGCTTTACTGATAAAGAAATTCCAACAAGTTCTGCCGCAAGCGCATCAAGACTGGTGGTTTCGGTGTCAACTGCGGTTAGCAAGGATGACTCAATCTTCTTTAGCCACTTCTCCAAACTCGCTTCGTCCACCACGCATTCGTAGTGACGCTCGACCGCATCTTGTGAATCGCGAGTTTCTTGTGACAAATCTTTGGTCGGCGAGCTAGCAATCACGCGCGTCTTTTTTTCTTTGTCTGCCACGCCCTCAGAGGAAGAAATTGGGCTACCTGCCAAATCAAAGCTTGCTGCCTCAGCCTTACTATCCGGGCTTGTGAGCTGCTTTTCTACGTCACGCAACCAAGTCTTAAATGCATAGCGCTCAAATAATTCACGCATTAAAGGCGCGTCTTCAGACTTGGCATGCAAGTCATCTAGACTTGGTAAATGGGGCGATAAATCACAATCGGTTTTTACCGTAATGAGTTGACGAGCTTGTGGCAACCAAGGAAGCGTAGCGCGCAAGTTTTCACCAACTACACCTTTAACTTGATCGGCATTTGCCATCAAGTTATCGAGAGTGCCAAATTCTGCTAACCATTTATTTGCCGTCTTTGGTCCTGCCTTTGGAACACCTGGCACGTTATCAACGGTATCGCCGATGATCGATAAATAATCCACAATCAATTCCGGTGGTACGCCAAACTTTTCTTTGACACCTTCGATGTCGAGCTTTTCATTTGTCATCGTGTTGATGAGAGTGACCGCAGGATTTACCAATTGCGCTAAATCTTTATCACCAGTCGAAATGATAGTTTCCCAACCCGCTTGCGTAGCTTGACAAGCCAAAGTTCCAATCACATCGTCCGCCTCAACACCAGAGACCATCAATACCGGCCAACCCAAAGCTTTCACCATGGCATGGATCGGCTCAATCTGTTTAACCAAATCCTCAGGCATGGGGGAGCGATGCGCCTTGTATTCTGAGTACATTTCGTCGCGGAAGGTCTTGCCTTTGGCATCAAAAACACAGGCAATATGGGCGGCCTTGAGCTCAGATCGGGCCCGGCGCATCATATTGACCATGCCATAAATAGCCCCAGTGGGCTCTCCCGCCCCATTTCTGAGGTCTGGCATGGCGTGGAAGGCGCGATAGAGGTAGCTAGAACCGTCTACCAACAAGAGTCTATGTTTAGTCATACCGCAATCGTACAATCTAGTTGTGAATTGCCTACAGGTCTGGTTAGGGAACCGACCGAGAGTAGGCTTAAAAAGGTGAAAAAATGCATTACTTAACGAACTTAATTAGCCACTCAAT
>CANCPL010000127.1:0-3318 GCA_947380065.1 Burkholderiaceae bacterium
GCTTTGAAGAAGGCCCAAGTTTCAGTCTTGCCTCGTTCATAAGGCGCCTGACTGAGACACGTTTGATTCAGATTTATTCCGAATTTAACTCTTAGGAACAGGCCTCGCTAAGCGAGGCCTTTTTTATTCATGAAATTTATAGACGAAGCACGTATTGAAGTGATTGCCGGGCAAGGTGGTGCCGGAAGTGCCTCTATGCGCCGAGAAAAGTTCATTGAATTTGGTGGTCCTGATGGTGGTGACGGCGGCAAGGGCGGTAGCGTCTGGGCAATAGCTGATCGCAACATCAATACCCTAATTGATTACCGTTACGCAAAAACACACACTGCGAAAAATGGTGAGCCTGGTCGTGGCGCAGATTGTTATGGTCGCGCTGGTGATGATATTGAATTGCGGATGCCTGTTGGCACGATCATTGCTGACTATGAAACCGGCGAGCCAATTGCCGATTTAACTACTCATGGCGAACGTCTTTGTTTGGCGCAGGGTGGCGTTGGTGGTTGGGGCAACATTCACTTTAAGAGCAGCACGAATAGAGCGCCACGTCAAAAGACGAATGGTAAAGATGGTGAGCGTCGCAAGCTGAAGCTCGAATTAAAGGTCTTGGCTGATGTTGGATTGCTAGGCATGCCTAATGCGGGTAAATCTACCTTGATTACTGCCGTATCGAATGCACGCCCGAAGATTGCTGATTACCCCTTTACAACCTTGCATCCTAATTTGGGTGTTGTGCGCGTGGGCGCTGAGCGTAGTTTTGTGATTGCCGATATTCCAGGATTAATTGAGGGGGCTGCAGAAGGTGCTGGCCTAGGCCATCGTTTCTTAAGGCACTTACAGCGTACTGGGGTACTTTTGCATTTGGTTGACATTGCACCATTTGATGAGAATATCGATCCCGTTGCTGATGCTGTAGCAATCGTAAATGAATTGCGTAAGTACGATGAAGCATTGGTTGAGAAGCCCCGTTGGCTAGTCTTGAATAAAGTGGACATGATTCCTGAAGAGGATCGCAAGAAAGTGGTTGCAGACTTTATTAAGCGTTTTAAGTGGAAAGGCCCAGTCTTTGAGATCTCAGCCTTAACAGGATTGGGTTGCGACAAGCTTTGCTATTCTTTGCAAGATTATTTGGATTCTGTACGTCGCGATCGAGATGATGCTGATGAGCGCGCTCAAGACCCCCGTTATCAAGATCAGCCAGAAGATAAAAAACCAGATTAAATATTCCATTTCCACTGCGCTATGAATACTAAAAAAACTCAACGGATTGTTATCAAGGTGGGCTCTAGCCTGGTCACCAATAATGGTGAAGGCTTAGATCATGCTGCGATCGCTTTGTGGGCTGAGCAAATGGCAAGTCTTTTAAAAGCTGGTTATGAAGTATTGATGGTGAGCTCAGGAGCTATTGCTGAAGGAATGCAGCGTTTGGGCTGGTCAAAGCGTCCCCAAGAAATTCATCAGCTACAAGCTGCTGCCGCCGTAGGTCAAATGGGCTTAGTGCAGGTTTATGAAAGTTGTTTTGCGCGCTTCAATCTGCGAAGCGCCCAGATCTTGCTGACTAATGCAGATCTAGCGGATGTAGAGCGAAATGCCAATGCAATGGCTACCTTAGATACTTTATTAAAGCTAGGTGTTGTGCCGATTATTAATGAGAATGACACCGTGGTAACAGATGAAATTAAGTTCGGTGATAACGATAGTCTTGCTGCTTTGGTAACGAATTTGATCCATGCGGATTTCTTGGTAATATTGACTGATCAGGGTGGTTTATTTACCGCAGATCCACGTCAAAATCCGAATGCAACATTGCTCCCCGAGGCTATTGCCGGCGATCCTACTTTAGAGAAAATGGCTGGTGGTGCTGCTAGCGAGCTTAGCAAGGGTGGAATGCTAACTAAAGTGTTGGCTGCCAAGATTGCCGTAAAAACTGGCGCCACCACATTCATTGCTTCTGGTCGTGAACCTAATGTTCTAAACCGTTTGATGGCGGGTGAAAAAATTGGTACCCGCTTAGTCCCAGCTTCAAAGTAATTTTTTTAATAAATTATCCCGAATGAATTGCTGGGTTTTGTACCGCCTGTAAACGCATTTGGATTTAGGGATTTCAAAATATTGTTAATATTTTTTTCTTGATTATTAAAGTTGCAGAAAGCGCCTTGCGCTAGTGCTGCTTGGTAGCGGTTTGGAACATTGGTTTGGATATTGCGCCAAGTCGACAAGGGATTCTCTTTCCATGAACCATTTTCTAGGGTGCCGTACAGGCGCCACTGAAATGAATCGCACCGAATTCCTTCGTATTGGGTTTGCACACTACCGCTTGGGCTTGTTAGCACCACAATATATCGGGTTACACCATCTGCACCAATGAGTATGGAGTCTGTATCTACGGAAAATTTAAAAATGGTGCGTTCAGATACATAAAAGGGTATTAAAGTCGCTTGGTTCGGTGGGTTAAGGGGCATCGTAGTTGTACCCTCTTTGAACACCATGGGGGCAAATGGATCTAGTCCGCTTTGTAGCGAGTCTCCAGCGCAGGCTGCTAAACAGGCAGTAAAGAAGAGGCAGTTTAGGTAGACAGCAAGCCTGCAGGATATTTTTTTCATTTTTGTTTGTCTGATTTTTCTGAAGATCCAGCTTCATCTTCTTGTCCAGCATAAAAAGAATGCATCATCTCTAATGGCGTACCCCACGCCATTTGTTGCATGCGAATGCCTCGAGAAAGGTAACGGGCCAGTTCTGATAATGCTAATTGATAGACTTCACGCTTAAAGCCAATTACTGCATCTAATTGGATCCAGAAGGGAACCCAGCGCCAGGCGTCAAATTCTGGGTGCTCTGAGGCGCGCAATTGAATATCGCTGTCCAGACCCACTAGACGCAATAGAAACCAAATTTGTTTTTGACCACGATATGCGGCTCGATGGACGCGGGTGGAGTTTTGTCGGCGCAGGTATTCCTCAGGGACGTCGTAGCGAAGCCAATCCCTGGTGCGTCCAATAATTTGGACATGCTCCGGCAGTAAGCCAACCTCCTCTTGCAATTCGCGGTACATAGCCTGTTCAGGGCTTTCACCATGCTGAATCCCGCCTTGTGGGAACTGCCACGAATGCTGCCCAACGCGTTTTCCCCAGAAAACCTCGTTATGGCTGTTGAGGAGGACAATGCCGACATTCGGGCGATACCCTTCACGGTCAAGCATGATCGTGCCTCAAATCCTTTAAAATCAACGATTTGATTATATCCATACATGAAAGCCTCACAATCATTTCTCGCCACGCTAAAAGAAGCCCCCTCCGACGCTGAGGTGGTTTCGCACAAACT
>CANCPL010000128.1:0-3275 GCA_947380065.1 Burkholderiaceae bacterium
ATGCAACGGGGCGGTAGTAGTGCGGATGTATGGGTGCAAAGCCCGCAGCCATCCCAAGAGCAAGGACAACAACCCCAGCATCCGATTCAAGCCCCTGAAAAAGTGATGCGTAAGCGCTTAGTTACAAGCCGTGCCGCCGAGAATCTCTATTGGTTCGGGCGCTACACTGAGCGCAGTGAAAATATTCTGCGCTTAGCCAAGCTCTATCTTGAAAATATTAATAGCGAGTACACCCCCTCCCGTTCACTATGGTCCTGGCTAGAAAACCTATGCCACCACTACGGACTTGTACCTGAAGGTGTTCCAAGCAATTTTGATCAGAGTGATATACGTCACCGAATTTTTGAGCGCACTTTAATTAACTCTCTTAATGCCAGCGATAGCGTTACCAGTGTGGGCTATAACCTTCAAGCCATGAAGCGCACTGCCTCCAATGTAAGAGAACGACTCTCAACTGAGCAATGGAGCACCATCAACCATTGCATCGAGCAATTTCAGGCTGATTGCCATAAAGCTAGCACCTTTAATGATTTTTCTGCTTCCCTCGCTATCGACGCTTTAAATGGCGCGAGCAGCTGCTTAGCTGCGATTACCGGCGCACAAACTGACCGTATGACACGCGATGATGGCTGGCAACTACTTTCTATTGGTCGACATATCGAGAGACTTGCCTTTCTGACGAATGCCTTAGATTCAGCCATCGCTTCTGGCTTACTGAATAATCCAAATGCCGATAGCTCAGGCTATACCGCCCTACTCAATTTATTTGATAGCACCATCACCTTCCATGCGCAGCACCAACAAAGCCGGGAAATCGCTCCTTTAATTAGCTTACTAGTTATGGATGATGAAAATCCGCGATCACTCGCATGGGTTAGTAAGGCGCTTAGAGCTCGCCTATCAAAGTTAGCGGGTACCGAACGTAATAATCCCGATGAGCTCACCCGCAGCGTCATTAACTTACTGGATTACGACTTGTTTTCGCTATCCACAGCTGATGGCTTTGGCAACCTATCGGATCTCAGAAATTGTTTGCGTAATTGCTCGCAGTCCGCCTGGAATGTTTCTGATGAAATTAGCGCACGCTATTTCAATCTGATTCACTCCAATGAATACAGCATTCAAATGTAATACGCCAATGATGTTGCTAGAAATTACCCACGATACCCGCTACTCTTACGATCCAGATGTTGAGATTGCGCAGCATTTTGCCCACCTCAAGCCGGCAGATCTAGAGACCCAGCGAGTACTAAAATCAGAGGTTCAAGTTAATCCCAGACCCTCTTGGAGCGAAGAAAATCAAGATAGCTATGGCAATGTTTGCACCTTTTTCTCGCTACAAAATAGACACAGTGAGCTTTTGATCACCGCCAAGTCGTTAATTGAAACCTCTAGTATTGCTTATGGTCCCAAACCACAGGAAACCGCAACATGGGAACAGGTTCGTGAATATTTCCGCTATCACTCAAACACTAAATGGGATGCAGCCTCAGAATTTTTATTCACATCTCCATTTGTCAGCCTGCGTCCAGAGTTTTCAGAATTTGCGAGGGCTAATTTCACAGCTGGTAGACCCATATTAGATGCGGCAATTGATTTGATGAAACGCATCTATAGCGAATTTCATTACGTTAGCAAAAGTACTGATGTCAATACGCCTGCACTAGAGGCACTAAATAAGCGTGAAGGTGTATGTCAGGACTTCGCACATATTTTGATTGCTTCGCTCCGCAGTATCGGCATTCCAGCAAAATATATTAGCGGCTATATTCTGACGAATCCCGCACCTGGTCAAGCAAGACTGATTGGCGGCGATGCTTCGCATGCTTGGGTATCGGTTTATGTTCCCAGCATAGATGAAAACGGCGCACTGGGTAAAGGCATTTGGTGTGATCTAGACCCAACCAATAATCGCTGGGGCTATGGAACTCCTGGGGAAGATTATATTCATCTAGCTCAGGGCAGAGATTACTCTGATGTCTCCCCTATCCGCGGAGTAATCCATGGTGGAGCAGACCATACCTTAGAGGTGGCAGTAACAGTAATGCCTATTCAGGAATAAATATTGTTTGCTCAACAAAAAACCGCCCAAAAGGCGGTTTTCTTATTTGAAGACCAAACTACCGGCATCTTAATCTGCGTAAATACCTGCAGCCTTAATGATTGGTGTCCATAAATCAATCTGTGCCTTCAAATGCTTTTTCAAGCCTTCTGGAGTAGCACTTGCTTGAGATGGAATCTCAACACCCAACTCCGCCATGTGTTGCTTGTACAGCGGATCCTGAATGGCACCTTGCAATGCTTTGGCCAACTTATCCATCTCTGCTTTTGGAGTACCCTTAGGCGCATAAACACCATGCCAAACCTTCACTTCAAAGTTCTTTAAGCCCTGCTCATTGAGCGTCGGAATCTTTTCAAAGGCTTTAATGCGTTGCATTGTGGTTGTGCCATAAGGCTTCACTGCGTTAGTTGCCAACTGACCTGAAAGATTGGTTGTCTGATCACACATCAATTGCACCTGACCACCGATCAAATCGGTCAATGCAGGCGCAGTGCCTTTGTATGGAACAGTTGTCAAATCCAGCTGAATACGGCTCATAAAGAGCAGGCCGCACAAGTGGCTGGCAGAACCTACGCCTGCATTGGCGTAAGCAATCTTACCTACGTTTGCCTTCATGTACGGGAGAAGTTCTTGATAGTTCTTAGGAGGCAAATCTTTATTGCCAACTAAAATCATCGGAACGTCGGCAACTTGACCAACGTATTCGTAATCAGTCATTGGATCAAAACCCAAATTCTTATACAAAGCCGGGGCTGTAGACATGCCAATATGGTGAATTAGTAATGTGTAACCATCATTTTTGGAGTTAATGACACGTTTAGCCGCAATCGTGCCACCAGCACCAGGACTGTTATCCACAATGACCTGACCTTTGAGTTGCTTACCCATTGCTAAGGCCAGCTCACGAGCCACCTTATCGGTTGGACCACCAGCTGAGAATGGGACCACTAAAGTAATCGGACGATCACCAGGAAAATCAGCCGCTTTTGCAGCAGAAATACTTACGCCTAGTGCACACAGCGAAATCGCCGCAATACGGAAAATTGATCGAGACATTTTCACGGAAATCCTTGTCATTCGTGGTTAAACATACAAAGTAATAGTTTAGAGAATTTGACACCCCAATGGGGAGAAAATCTCTAATAAATAATTATTTCTTAAGCTTGCCAAAGGCAGCTGCCATAGCACTATTCATTGGGGGCGCTTGCCTTCT
>CANCPL010000129.1:0-3258 GCA_947380065.1 Burkholderiaceae bacterium
TAGTTCAAGCCTTTTTCATTGGGTTATTTATGTTTTTTAGTGAAGGCCTCTTTTCCCACTTTTATTTTGTGCAGCGCGAGAAAGTGCGTGCTAAGTATCGGAGACGCTAATGAGCAAGCTCAATTGTTCGGTAGGAGATTTGGCAATTACCGTTTTTTGCAATCTCCCAGAAAACCAGGGAAATATTGTGCGTATTAAATCTGCCGTTGGCCCCAAAGGCTGGGGATGCACAGATGACCAGCTGTTTACTTGGGAATGTGAAGTGGCAACTGAGGCCGGTTATCTATTTTATGAAACAGACGGTTATTTAACTTCAGCCAAAGTAGGTCCAGTCCCAGACAAATATCTGCGACGTATTACGCCCCCAAAAGGTTACTTAATGGATGAGTTTTCGGATTCAGAACAGCTACAGATGCAGTTTCATGAAGTTGATCTCACATCGCAAGCTATGGAAGGCTTATGAATAATCGATTCATTCAAATGGCAATTTTTGCTATTTCCTTATGTGGCTTTGGTTTGGCGCTTGCCCAGCCAATTCAAACTATTCCTAATGGCGCTGGTGGATACAACACGTATGGGCGAAATGGTGCACTCACTCAGACATTGCCTAATGGGGCTGGTGGTTACAACACTTATTCGCCTAATGGGCAACTCACCCAGACCTTGCCTAATGGCGCAGGAGGTTACAACACCTATAGCCCTAATGGCAGCCTTACTCAAACCCTTCCCAATGGTGCTGGCGGTTACAACACTTATGGGCCCAATGGTGGGGTAACTCAAACATTGCCCAGTGGTGCAGGGGGATACAACACCTACACACCAAAAGGTAATTTAATTCAGACAATACCTAATGGCGCGGGTGGTTGGAATACTTATGAGCAATAAATCACTCGCCCCGTAGCCACTGATTTAATTCCAAAGCTTGCTTTTGACTCATTCCAGTATTGGGATTACAGCGAATGAGTTGTGGACAGGGCGATGGAAACTCCCAGTACGAATCATCTAAAGCTCTCCAATCAGCATCCTCGCGATGATTTAAGTAGACCTGAATTTCATTAAAGCGAGGATGTTTACCAATAACTGGGGCACCTGTAGTACCAATAATGAGTTTTGAAATACCACTTGGCAACAGTTTTTGTAACTTGCTCACGCTATGGGTAAAGCGCCAGCTAGAGGAGATGACGATTTCGACTTGAAGATTTGCTAAGACTTCTTCAAGCAGGTCCGCCCTATTAAATGGATCCTCCCCAGCAAAATGCGTGGGATGTAAAACACCATCAAAGTCTAAAAATAGTAATTTATTCATGCTAAATCTTCAAATTCAAGCCATTCATGTCTACAGGCGTTGCATCTCCTGCTGCTTGGGTATTTGGGAGGAGGCGGGTCACCAAGTTCTCGCTGCTTAATGATCTTTTGTTTAAAAAATTCTCCACGCTTTTTGCCGCACTTAGGGCAGTATAGGTTGATGGTTAGGGGTGATGCTTTTGGATCATCGTTTAGGTGAGCCTCAAAACTCATTGCAGTAATCCACTCAGGGGATTGCATAGTTTTGCACGGCACTTTGAGGTTCTCGACCTGAAAGGTATTGCCATTAACTGAGAGTTGGACTTGTGGCCCAGAAGGTCTAGCCGCTAAAAAGGATAGAACAACTCCTGAATTAACTTCTATATAACCTCTCCAGTTGACCACTTTCTCAACCAGGCATTTAGTTTGGATGCCGCGAATGCAAAAAATGGCCTCGCCATTAAACATGGCGATGTAAAGCTCCTCAGCCAAGGATGCCTTAGTTGTTTTCCTAGGTTTTAATCTTTTTAATACCGTCAAAAATTCTTCGGTATCAAGAATCATCTGGGCAATCATTGCCTTTGACTTGGGAAGTAACCAATCCTGTTGCCATTGTTGTCAAACACATTCGTTACACCCTGAGGGGATTGTGTTTCATAGCCAATCCGATGGCCACTATTGTCATAAACCCCATTTGTAGCGTTCCAATTGTTAGCGCTATTGTTCCAGTTGTTTGGGCTGTTCTGCCAGTTGCTAGAAGAGTTATTCCAATTACTCTGTGAGTTATTCCAGTTGTTCGGGGAATTCTCCCAGTTAGTTGCTTGTGCGAAGCATGCGCTAGAAATTGCAATCATGATGAGTAGGCTGACTTGTTTCATATGTCTCTCCGAAATGGTTTTACCAACCCTTCACGCTCGGTGCTACTGGAGCTTGGCGTGGAGTATTGATGGTGGTGTTAGGGCTTGCATAAACAGGGGTGGTCGAAGTTCCCTGATAAGCACCTTGCGGGCTATAAAAATTCGTTTGTCCGTTATCGGTCTGAAATGACTGTACATTTTGACCTGTAGCGTTGTATACGTTAGTCACGCCACTCGGAGACGTTTGGCTATAGCCGACATAGTTACCAGTTGGGCTATAAATCGCTTGAGCGGAAGCGCTGCGGGCCAGTAAAAGTGCTTGGGTAACCAAAAATAGAGCGAATAGGTATTTCATAGGACACTCCCAAAAAGTTTGCATGAAATCAGAATAAAAACACCTAAGCTCACCCAATGAGCTAGTAGCTCTAGAAAATGAAAAAACTGACAAATTTCATAAAGAGCTCAATGCTAACTAGCGCCCTTGTACTAATTACCCTCTTGCCATTGCAAGTTTCCCCGAGCGGTAAGTCTTCAATTCCCCTGAATAGGCCATTGGCTGTAGCGGCCTTTGTCGATACTGCCAAGATATTGGGGTTACCTAAATTTAAGTTAAGGGATTCCAACGGCAATCCTTATTTGCCAGATAAGGCCCTCTTACAAGAGCCCTTGGCAACAGTGCACGACCAAGCGGGCATCGTCTTTGTGAGTGAGATGAGTAAACGCAAGGCATACATTGTTTCTTATGTGCGTAGATAACAAACACCAGGACTAAATATGGCAATTGCAACAGAGTTTATTGATTTCATTGTGCCTATTGAGACCATACGCCAGAAATATCCTGGCGGGTGGGAGCACTGCTTAAAAGATCATGAGAATCTCATTAATGGTCGCGTCTGGTTTGACGAGCATTTATTTCGAGATGGGGCTATGGGTCCAGCAGATATTGAATCTATAGTCGAGCGATGGGAGGCGATGGGGTTTGAGGGCATTGTTGAAAAAGATGGAAAAAAATATTGGAAAGATATGTGCGTTTGCGAGGGATTATTCGGTGGGGCAACACTTGCTTGTGATTGGCTAGGGTTTGATCCGGAGACAAGATCTGCTTACCTTATGGGTG
>CANCPL010000130.1:0-3215 GCA_947380065.1 Burkholderiaceae bacterium
CCTGGCATTGCCACTTCTGATGGTGCGGGTGTGAAATTACGCCGCAGTCTAGGTGGTCAAAATCAAGTTAGATTGGATCCTTTCTTGATGCTCGATGAGTTTTCCTCCAATGATCCAAATGATTATGTAGCGGGCTTTCCGGCACATCCCCATCGGGGTTTTGAGACGGTCACCTATATGCTGGAAGGTCACATGTTGCATGAGGATCATTTGGGAAATCAAGGCCACCTGAAAACTGGTGGCGTGCAATGGATGACGGCAGGGCGCGGCATTATTCATTCAGAGATGCCACAGCAAGTGAGCGGCGCCATGCGCGGCTTTCAGTTGTGGATCAACTTACCCGCCAAAGAAAAGATGAAGCCGGCTGGCTATAAAGATATCCAGGTTGAAGATATTCCGAAGATTGCTTTGGCAAATGGGGGCTCAGTCAAGATCATTGCGGGCGCATACGACGATGGTGGTAAGGCAGTTCAAGGCCCGATTCAGGGGATTACCACTGCGCCTCTATTTTTAGATGTGCATTTACCACCTAATGGTGAGTTCGAACACTGTATCCCAAAAGAGCTAAATGCTTTCGTTTATGTTTACGAGGGCGCCCTAGAAATAGGTGGGCCAATGATGCCCGCCCCAAAGCAGGCAGCTATCGTTCTTGGGGATGGTGATCGCTTAAAGGTGAGGTCTGGAGAGCTAGGGGCACAGTTCATCGTGCTAGCAGCATTGCCGCTACATGAGTCTATCGTTCAGTACGGTCCTTTTGTGATGAATACTCGCGCTGAAATTGAACAAGCAATCGATGATTATCAAAACAATCGCTTTGTGGTTTCCTAAGTGACGCAATCAGCAACCCTTCAATGGGAAGAGGGCGAACAAATCTGTTCCGCTCATTGGCATTCTGAAAATGGCATTGCACCGCATAAAAAGATTCAGATTGCAGATGACACGCTGACTGCTGATATTGCTTATCGCTTGGCTTGTGAAGGTACTGCGATGCTTTACAGGGGCGACTTTCAGAATGCGCGGCAACTCTTACAGGCTTTGGTAAGAAGGGTAGATAAGCCTTCCAAGAAATCTACTAGAGCTGACAGAGTTTCCAAAGAGAAAACCAAAAGTCCCTTGGATGCATTCAACCTGCATCGCCTTGCCCAATCCCAACGCGCACGTATTCTGGGAATGATTTTGATACAGGTCAACGCCGACCATAGTATTTCTTTAAGGCGTGCGCCGGATGTTGCTCAGGCCTGCCTTGAGGCCTATGGAACGCAAGAAACTTCCTATGTAATTTCTTTACGTGAGTTGCTTGGCGTGATTAGCGCTCATGAGTGGCGCAAGACAGGTGTTCAAGTTCTCACTAGGGATGATGAAGAGGTTCGTATTCATCCACACTATGGTGTTTTCTCTCCAGTGCGCAGTGAATATATTAGCCTGGTGCTGAAAGCCCCCATACCTGAAGCAATAAAAGATGGCTCTATTGCTTTTGATATTGGGACGGGTACTGGAGTGTTGGCAGTGATTTTGGCTCTGAGAAATGTTCAGAAGATTATTGCGACCGATCTAAGTGATCGAGCGATTGCTTGTGCGAAAGAAAATATTGCCCACTTGGGCTTGAATTCGCAAATTGAAATTCAGAAAGCCAATCTTTTTCCAGACGGCAAAGCAGCACTCATTGTTTGTAATCCACCATGGTTACCAGCAAGACCAAGCTCCCTGCTAGAGCATGCGGTGTATGACCCTGAGAGTCAGATGCTGAAAGGTTTCTTGAGCGGTTTAAAAGATCATCTGCTGCCAAATGGCGAGGGTTGGCTCATTCTTTCTGACTTAGCAGAGCACTTAGGCTTGAGAACAAGAGAAGAGCTTCTAAGTTGGATTGAGCAGACAGGCTTAAAAGTGATTGCGCGTTTAGATACGAAGCCAACGCATAACAAGGCATTTGATAAAGCTGATGCATTGCATGCGGCGAGGTCTAAAGAAGTCACTTCACTGTGGCGATTAACTCAAAAGTAGTACCACATTAAATAGCCCTACAAGCCCCGTCCCCATTGGGATAATGGTTGTTAATCCACTACATCATCCTTAAAATCATTGAGAGCGGTAGTTAACTTACTACACATTTTTCGGTAAGTTGAAAATAGTTTTTCTCATTTATTTTTTAAGGGCGTCATTTGCTTTCTGGTGAATTGTCTAGAAATGTATTGCTAATATCAGGGGTAACTTTCTCTCATTTATTAGCACTATTGATACTTTTATCGGGATCATTTGCGGGGTCCACATCATCCGCTCCAGATTTTCTAATGGTAAATCTAGTAGGTAAAAGTAACTTGCCATCTCAACAGAAAAAATCCTTGTTCGCACCCCAAATCAAGACACCTTCCAGCAGTGAGCGCGATAGTTCCAGTACTGTAAATGAATCCCATGCGCATGGTGCTAGCAAGGGAGCTGGGCGTCAAGCATTAGGTGCAGCTAGACAGGCTATATACAGCCCTAAACCCCATTACCCCTTAGCCAGCAGACAACTTAAGGAGCAGGGTTTGGTTATTGCAAGATTATGTGTAAGTGAGCAAGGCCTTGTCCAAGACGTTGGTATCACCCAAAGCTCAGGCTTTCAGGGTTTGGATCGCTCAGCCATCAAGGCTTTGGCTCAGTGGAGATTTGAACCCATTTCAATAGTTCCTCCCCAGGTTTCTTTGCAATGCTTTCAAACACCTATTCAATTTACCTTGGAAGGCTAGTACTTGAACGAGAAAAATATCTTAGACCTTGATTCAAAATGTATTCGATCAAATCAACTTTTGCCTAGATGCATTCCAAGCGAAACCTTATTGGGTCGCACAAAGCAGATCTTCATTTTGCATGATGGGCATTCATATCAATTGCGCATCACTAAATTAGGGAAACTCATTTTGACGAAGTAAATATGAATTAACTTACTAGCCAGCAAGAGCATTTTCATATGCATATAGCCAGCGATTTTTTGTTTTTATCACTGGAGATGGTATATGAAGCATCAAGAAGTTTTTCGTCCTCAAAATCAGTTAGTCTGGCTTTCATCTTTTGTATTGCTATATGGAGGATCCTTTTCGGTTTGGGCTAATACTCAAGATATTGAGTTACCTAGGATTGATATTGTTGGGCGAGAGGAAAATGCGCTGTATAAAATTCCTGGTACGGTTGATGTCATTAATCAACAGAGGATGGAGGAGCTGCAACCTCAGTCCCTA
>CANCPL010000131.1:0-3120 GCA_947380065.1 Burkholderiaceae bacterium
GGAAGGGCGGCGTCTTCACGCCGGAATTTCTGAAAGGCTTGGATTTCTGCGTGAGGCCCAATCCAGTAGATTTCTCCGTTGCGCACCAGTCGTAAGCCGCGGCTCGCCAGAATGGAGTGAAGGGCTGTTTGCCAGGGTGTATTTCTAAGGTCTATAGAGATCTTCCCTTTAATGGATTCACTTAATAAAAAATTGGTATTACCCAATTTCGCCATAGTTTCTAAAAGTTCAGTTAATTCAATATCGGTAAATTGCAGGCTAATAGGGATCAGGAAATGATTTTGTGAAGGCGTATTACTCATTGCGGTATTGCTCGATAAAAGCATCAATACAGCTAACCAAGAGGTGAGCAGTTTGAAGTATTTCTGGGGGTTATTTAGGCTGAGCTTCATTCGCTTTTTGAAGCCTTCAGAAGCAGAGATTTGCCCTGGGGATGGGTTAGGGTCACAAGTCCTTTTTCTATAGTGCTAAGGCGCCATTCCCCTAAAACCTGCGCCCCCTTCTCAAAGGCAAGATGGCTTTTCCCTGTATGAAAATAGGCTTGCTGGGTATTGCCCATTTGGGATGTGCCAAGGTAGCGCCAGCGGCGTAGCTCCGACTCATGAGTTGGTGCTTGCGGCCTGTTGGGAGCTCTTGTTTCTGCCTTTATTTCCTTTAAAGAGTGAATACTCACTTCTATTTCATCAATTGCTAGATATAGCTCATCCTGAGCTTGATTAATTTGATCGTGCGTTAATAGCATCTCTTTTTTCAATTCCGAAAGCTGTTGTTGGGATGCCTCCAAAGCATCTTGGGATTGCTTATTCAATGAGGTGTAGGTCACAAAAAATGCAATAGCTGCTACCAACAAGATGCCAATCAGGGCGATCGGAAGTGCAATTCCTTGGAGCGAATTTCTGATCTGAATAGGACTTAAGGGCTCCGGGAAGGGATTGTTTCTGCCTTGGTTTGGAGCTCTAGGCGGTGCACTTTGTTGGGGTGGTGGTTTGCGGATTCCATGGGGGTCGGGGATGGCTGGATCATCGCCAAGATCACTCAGAATTTCATCAAAAGATTGGCTGGAAATATGGCGGGCGGGCATGCCCATATTCTTCTGTTTTGGGTGCTGAAAATCCATCAGCCCAGATTGAACCCGCCGTCAGAAATCAGATCTTGTCTATGGGCGGGACAGGGGTTTTGGAGCTTTTAAGGAATTTGCCTAAGCACCCTATAATTTGGACATATGGCCTTACCTCCAAAAGACAAGCCACCGCTGAATCAGCGTCCCATTCGTCCATCCGATAGACGCCCTCGGAATTCACGAGTTGAGCCTGGCTTGCCGCGCAAGACTTCTAGTAATCCACTTGTAAAGGCTTTACTGATCATCGGCGTAGTCTTTGCTTTGGTAATCACGCTATTGATGGGCTATGCATTCTTGGTCGCCAAACCTAATCTTCCTAAGATCTCTGCTTTAACGGATTACAACCCCAAGACTCCTCTGCGTATTTACACAGCAGACAAAGTGTTGATTGGTGAGTTTGGCGAGGAGCGTCGCAAAGTCATTCCTTTAAACGAAATACCGATGAGTATGCGTAATGCAGTTTTAGCAATTGAGGATGATCGCTTCTATTCTCATGGCGGCGTGGATTATGTTGGAATTTTGCGGGCAGCAGTAACCAATTTGCGCGGACACCTTTCGCAAGGCGCGTCCACTATCACCATGCAGGTGGCTCGCAACTTCTTTCTCAGCAATGAAAAAACCTTTAGCCGAAAAATTTATGAGGTTCTCCTGGCCTGGGAGATTGAGTCTCAATTAACCAAAGACAAAATCTTGGAAATCTATATGAACCAGATTTTCTTGGGTCAGAGGGCTTTTGGATTTTCTAGTGCTGCGCAGATTTACTTTGGTATTGATTTAAAGGACATTACGATCGCTCAGTCAGCGATGTTGGCGGGCTTGCCAAAAGCCCCGTCAGCCTATAACCCCGTCAGTAATTTCCGCCGCGCCAAGATTCGGCAAGAGTACATTCTTCAGCGCATGCGCGATCTGGGTTACATCACGCCAGAGGAATACCAAAAAGCGATGATTGAGGAATTACATATTCGCGGCCTAGGTAATGAATTTGCAGTACGTGCAGATTTTCCGGCCGAGATGGTTCGTCAATTGCTGTTCACGCAGTATGGAGAGGCAATCTATTCACAGGGGATCGACGTCTACACGACTATCTTGAAGGCCGATCAAGATGCTGCCTATAAAGCAGTCCGACGTGGAATTTTTGAATACGATTTACGGCATGCTTATCGTGGTCCAGAAGGTTTTATCGATCTTCCTGAGGACTCTGTGAAACGCCAGCGCGCGATTGATGAGGCATTACTTGCTTACCCACAGTTAGATGATTTGCAGTCTGGTGTTGTGCTTGATGTAAAGCCAAAAGAAATGCAAGTCATGATTTCAACTGGGGACACCATCACTATTAAAGGTGAAGGCATGAAGTTGGCGGCTGCCTCTATTACTGATAGTACTCAGCCGAAAAAACGCTTACGTCCAGGCGCTGTAGTGCGTTTGTTATCGGATGGGGGTGTTTGGAAGTTGGCTCAACTTCCGCAAGTTGAAGCTGCTTTTGTCTCCATGAATGCGGAGACCGGCGCAATTCTGTCTTTAGTAGGCGGCTTTGATTTCCGACGCAATCAATTCAACCATGTAACACAAGCCTTACGTCAGCCGGGTTCCTCATTTAAACCATTTATCTATGCCGCCGCCATTGAAAAAGGCTTTACCCCAAGCACGATGGTGAACGATGCACCTTTATCCATTGGCAGCATGGAGACTGGTAGTCAGGCCTGGGAGCCAAAAAACTACGATGGTAAATACGACGGCATGATGCGCTTGCGCAATGCTTTGGCAAAATCAAAGAACTTAGTCTCGGTTCGCATTATTCGTGCCATCGGCCCCTCTTATGCGCAGGAATATATTCAGCGTTTTGGCTTTGAACCAGAAAAGCACCCCCCTTACTTAACAATGGCTTTGGGCGCGGGTTCTGTAACCCCGTTGCAGATGGCCTCTGCTTATAGTGTGTTTGCCAATGGTGGTTATCGTGTAGATCCATTCTTGATTGACAAGATGGTGGACTCTAAAGGCAC
>CANCPL010000132.1:0-3082 GCA_947380065.1 Burkholderiaceae bacterium
ATCAGCTGCCAAGTCAGAGCAGAAACCACTGGACCAACTGGCGTAGAAATGGAAGCCCTCACTGCCGTCCAAGTCGCCCTCCTCACAATCTATGACATGTGCAAAGCAATAGACCGAGGCATGGTGATGGGCGATGTCAAACTACTCGAGAAAAGTGGTGGGAAGAGTTGTACTTGGGTTGCAGAGAAGTAAACACCAACCCAGAAAACAATAACGAAAGATTACAAAATACTCTCGGCCCAATCCGGCCCTACTAAGGAGGGTTGAGTAGCGAGCATGAATTCAACTCAAAGGTCATACTACATTAAGTAAAACCTTTATTAATAAAGTTGATGTAGAGCACTATATTAGCGAAGCATTACTCACCACGCAGGGAGGCAAAGTGGTTTAAGGTCATCATGGTGGTTGCAATACAGGGTCAGGAACTAAAGAATATAAAGACCAAATCGAGCTAGGCATTTAGGACAGACCCAGACTAATTGGCTCTTGCGATACTCAAAAAACTATCTAAGCAAAATATATATGCTCTGGCTCTAAACCAGCCTGGCGCTGCTT
Organism: Burkholderiaceae bacterium; assembly: GCA_947380065.1. Lineage (GTDB taxonomy): Bacteria > Pseudomonadota > Gammaproteobacteria > Burkholderiales > Burkholderiaceae > Polynucleobacter. The sequence goes on from CANCPL010000132.1 coordinate 556, forward strand.
ATACATTTTTATATAAGCCGCTTCAAGATTTTTGGTAAAGGATGGGGCATCAAATAAAAGGGTAGTCAAGCGATTTCTGGCTAGCTTCAATTTAATATCTGTAAGCTTTTGGGGGTTCATGGCCGACTCAATGGCCAACGCTTCATACTCTTCTTGGTTGCTAGCAATCAATTCTGGCAAACCAATAGCACTTAATAGGCTTGCCGCCATACGGCTAGCAAAAGACTGTCCCATTAGCGTAAGAACTGGTAATCCAGTCCATAAAGCATCACTCGCCGTTGTTCCAGCGTTGTAGGGAAAAGTATCTAAAAATAAATCGCAGACTCGATAACGGGCTAAATATTCGTCCGTCGGAATACGTCCTCCAAATATTAATCTTGCACTATCAACGCCTCGTAAGGCTGCCTCGTGTATGAGATTAGTTTTTGACCACTCATTGTCAGCATAAAGAAAAAGGATGCTGCCTTCTACCGCATTTAATATGCGCATCCAACTATCAAACATAGAGGGTAATATCTTGTAATTATTGTTAAAGCAACAAAAAACAAAACCTGTTTCTGGAAGCCCTAGCTCCCCTCTTATAAACTCCCTATCAGAGATGATGCGTTTTCTATCATTTGCTTGATAGCTTGGTAAATAGGCAATTTTCTCAGAATAGAATTTTTGCATCCCTATTGGAATGATAGTTTCATCCGCGAATAAGTAGTCGTAATACTCAGCACCCATAGTTCCTAAATATCCAATGTAACTTGTCTGAATAGGGGCGGCTCGATAGGAAAATATTCCTGTGCGACTATCTTTGGTGTACCCACCTAAATCCACTGCAATATCTATTTTTAAATTTCTGGATAGCTCAGCAATCTCCAGGTCAGACATATCACTCACATCAATAAATTGATTGAAGGCCTGACTTAAACGTAAGCGCATGGGGCTTTTATCGTTCACCCCGTAAGAAAAGGCAATAATCTCAAAATTATTCTTGTCATGAAGTTCATAAAGCTCAGCAGTCAAGAATGAGACAGGGTGATTTCTAAAATCTGCTGAAAAGTATCCTACTCTGATTTTTTGACCCTGTGGGTGCTTATGAATAATTTCTAGAAGAGGGTTAAATGGATAACTTGATTGGACATAAATTTCAGAAGATTTTTTATGAAGCAGGGCATCATCATTTAACGCTAGTAGCGAAAACGGATTGATAACTTTCTCATTCGCCACCACTTTTTTAGAAATATCCTTCAAAGATTCTGCCAAACCTGACCAACGACATATTTGCATTTTTGTGTGCAGCAAGTCACCAAATACCCAATCAATATTGGGCTTTAGAATTAGCGCTTTATCGTAATGAGCAATTGCCTCGTCATACCGTTTGAGCTCATTTAATGTAATGCCCTTATTCGACCAACCTTCGGCATAGTCGGGTTTAAGGCTCAGCGCTTTATCGCACGCCTCAGAAGCCTCTAAGAATCGCTTTAACTTGTTAAGGGGAACGCTTTTATTGGACCATGCCTCATGATAGCCGGGGGCTAGCTTAATAGCCTCGTTATAGGCGTTGATAGATTCCTGATATAAATTTAAATTATTTAATGCAATGCCTTTATTAGACCAAGCCTCAGGAATATCTGGCCTTATTTTGGTTGCCTTTTCTAAGGCTTCTAGCGCTAAACCATAGTTTTTAATATCGTTATAAGTTGAGCCTTTATTAATAAGCACCTCGGCATCATCAGGCTGAATTTTGAGAGCTAAATCGTAAGCTGCTAATGCAGGTTGATGCATGCCCTGTAATGAATAAATAAGACCCAAGTTATAAGGAATCCTTGCATCATTATTTTTATAGGGCTGCAAGCAGGAAAAGACGGCTGATGCCTCCATAAATCTATTGGCTTTTGCATAAGCGACACCCAATTCAAAAACAACATCGGCATTATTGATATCGTTTTGCAGAACTTGCTTCAGGATTAAATCGGCCCCATCAAAATTTCCACCCTGAAATTCTTGGATGGCTTGCTGAAGCACGGTTTGAAGTTGGGAATTCATAGCTGGCTATTTTATAGCCACCAGACTTATTATTGAGATGTGCCGAGAATTTAACATTCATTCAAAAAATGCCTAGTCGGGAGCGGTTACCAAATAACCAGCGGCCGATAGATAACAGACAATCTGACCATTGTTCTTTTTGCGAAAACAGGTCATCCAGCAAGAGAATGGGGCCTTTACCCATTTGAAGATATTCGATAGTGGCATTGTTTTACTTCAGTATTAGAACGACTGGTAGCCAACTCTGCATGAGCTTTGGCGCAAGAAAGATTTCAAAAGATATTTATAAGCCCTACTATATAAAAGCCGCCCAAAGGCGGCTAGTGAGTTATTTTCCTATCCTACATTCCGAAGGTAGTAACTGAGAAATTAAGTTCGTTTCAGTAGACCTACATGACCAACCACCCGCCCAAGTTGCGCCCTCTGGCTTAGACAAATCAATAGGCTTAGGCGAATTTGCATCAGGCTCGTTAGTTGGCACTAAATGAAGTGT